>JANPDN010000060.1:0-27881 GCA_031431555.1 Rubrivivax sp. | reverse complement strand
GCAGGACCCGAAGGACCCGCAGGCCCGCCCGGCCCACCGGGTGCGGGCGAAGGCGGTGGCGGCGTCGGGCCGCCCGGGCCAGCGGGGCCTGCGGGCTCGCAAGGCGAAGCAGGTGCCGCCGGCCAGGAAGGCGCAGCGGGGCCGGTTGGGCCGATCGGATTGACCGGCCCCGAGGGCCCGCCTGGGGCCGCCGGGCCAGCTGGTGAAGCCGGCCCGGTCGGGCCTGCCGGGCCTGAAGGTGCGCCTGGGCCGGCCGGTGCTGACGGCGCGCCGGGCCCGGAAGGCCCACGCGGCTCGCCGGGCAGCGGCGAAGGCGGTGGCGAAGCCGGGCCCCCCGGCCCGCCTGGGCCGGCGGGTGAGGCCGGTCCGCCTGGGCCAGCCGGTGAGGTTGGCGCCGTCGGGCCGGCCGGTGACGTGGGTGCCCAAGGGCCGGCGGGCGAGGTCGGGCCACCGGGGCCAGCGGGTGAGCCTGGCGCTTCAGGGGCGCCGGGACTGGACGGCGCACCAGGCCCAGAAGGCGCGCCTGGACAACAAGGCGCAGCTGGAGTACCCGGAGAGCCTGGGCCCGCTGGCACGCCGGGCAGTGACGGCCTCGCCGGCCCGGAGGGGCCGGCAGGCCCTCCGGGCCCGGCCGGCGCATCGGGCGAGATCGGCCCGAGTGGCGCTCAAGGTGCCGCGGGTCTCGATGGCGCGCCAGGCGGTGTCGGCGCCGATGGGCCGACGGGGCCCGCTGGGCCGGTCGGCCCGCCGGGCCCGGACGGCGCTCCAGGCGTCGACGGTCAACCGGGAGCAGCTGGGGTGGCTGGCCCGCCTGGCGAAGTCGGCCCGGCAGGCCCGCAGGGCGAACCTGGGCCGCCCGGCGTCCCCGGTTTGCCGGGTGCCACTGGCGAGAGCGGTGCTCGAGGCGACCCCGGGCCGCCGGGCGACATCGCCAGTCTCGACTGGCCTTTCATCGAAAAGACAAACTGGCCGCAAGGCCGGACTTTGGCCGTCGCCGAAGCGATCGCGCGGCTGCGCCAGATCGAGCTGTTCCTGTCGAGCCGGCTGAACGGGCGCACGCTGGAAACCCAGCCCCAGGTGGTGCAGATCTGGTTCGAGCCGTCGCCAGTGCAGCAGGCGCCCACCGGCGCGCCGGCGCGGTTCCCGTCGCCAGTGATGGCCTTTCACGGCGGCATGAAGCTCGGCTCGCGCGAAGTGGTGTGGTCGCTGAGCGACGATGTCGAACGCACCAGCGCGATGTTGCAAGCGACCGGCCGCGTGATGTTGCGGGTGCATTGCGGCCACCTCGTCGACGACAAGGAACGCTCGTTTTCGTCGTCGGTCGACGCCTTGGTCGGCGCGCAGTCGCCACATCTGCCGGCGGGTGTTTTTGAGGGCTGGTTTTTTGTCGCCAAGGAGCGCGTGACGCCACCGCGGCCGGCCCGCGGCCCCGCGGTACCAGCCAAGAAGGTCACGGCGGCAGCGGCGAAAAAGGCCGCAGCAAAGCCGCCATCGGTCAGCAAACGCGTCCGCAGCCCCGGGTAGTTGGTCTGGTTGACGGCGGCGGCCATCGCCGGCGCGGCAAATCCGCGCCGGCGAGGCTTGGCATTAGCGCGAATAAAGTCATACCTATCTTGCATGAACCCCGTGGCCGCGGTGGTTACGGCGTGATTACATTGGGCCGACAATCCGCCTCCCGCGCCGCTCATGAGCGCGCCGAAAGCGGTATCCGGCGAAGCCCGGCAGCGCCATCGTGGCGGTGCTTGCAGGGCCTGGCCCGATCCCGAATTTGCCCGACAAAAAATTCAATCCTTTGATGACTGGACTCTGCATGAACCACCCCGTGATGCCGGGCCTGCGCCTGAATGCACCGGCATATGTCAAACACCACCGGCTCATGAGCTGGGTCGCCGAGATCGCGGCGCTGACCGAAGCCGCCGACGTGGTCTGGTGCGATGGCAGCGATGCCGAATACGAGCGTCTGTGTGCGCAACTGGTGGCCGCGGGCACGATGCAAAAGCTCAACCCGGCCAAACGCGCCAACAGCTACCTCGCCTGGAGCGACCCGAGTGACGTCGCACGGGTCGAAGACCGCACCTACATCTGCAGCCAGCGGCGCGAAGACGCGGGCCCGACCAACAACTGGATGGCGCCCGCCGAGATGCGCGCGCTGCTGCAGACCGGCCGTCCTGACGGAACCCCCGCGCTGTTCAGCGGCAGCATGCGTGGGCGCACGCTTTACGTTGTGCCGTTTTCGATGGGGCCGCTGGGCTCGCATATCGCGCATATCGGCGTCGAGTTGACCGACAGCCCGTATGTCGTGATCAGCATGCGCACGATGACGCGGATGGGCCGCAAGGTGCTCGACGTGCTAGGTGAAGACGGCGACTTCGTGCCCTGCGTGCACACCGTCGGCGCGCCGCTGACGCCTGGCCAGCAGGATGTCGCCTGGCCCTGCAACAAGACCAAGTACATCGTGCACTACCCCGAAACGCGCGAAATCTGGAGCTATGGCTCGGGTTACGGCGGCAACGCGCTGCTGGGCAAGAAGTGTTTTGCGCTGCGCATCGCGTCGACGATGGGGCGCGATCAGGGCTGGCTCGCCGAGCACATGCTGATCCTGGGCGTGACCTCGCCGCAGGGCCGCAAATACCATGTCGCCGCGGCTTTCCCCAGTGCCTGCGGCAAGACCAATTTTGCGATGCTGGTGCCGCCGGCGGACTTCAAGGGCTGGTCGGTGACGACGATCGGCGACGACATCGCCTGGATCAAGCCCGGGGCCGATGGTCGCCTGTACGCGATCAACCCCGAGGCCGGTTATTTTGGGGTTGCGCCGGGCACCAACGACAAGACCAACCCGAACTGCATGGCGTCATTGCAGCGGGACACCGTCTTCACCAACGTCGCGCTCACCGACGACGGCGATGTCTGGTGGGAAGGCATGACCGACGTGCCGCCGGCACACCTGATCGACTGGCAGCGCAATCACTGGACGCCGGCGATCGCCAAGGAAACCGGCGCCAAGGCCGCGCATCCGAACGCGCGTTTTACCGTTGCGGCGACGAACAACCCGGTGCTCGACCCCGAATGGGACAACGCGGCTGGCGTGGCCATCGATGCCTTCATCTTCGGTGGCCGGCGCTCGACAACGGTGCCGCTGGTGACCGAAGCGCGCGACTGGGTCGAAGGTGTGTACATGGCCGCGACGATGGGCAGCGAGACCACCGCGGCAGCGGCCGGCCAGCAAGGCATCGTGCGCCGCGACCCGTTTGCGATGCTGCCCTTTGCGGGCTACAACATGGCCGACTATTTCGGCCATTGGCTGCAACTCGGCGCCAGGCTGGCAGCCTCGGGTGCCAAGGCGCCCAAGATCTTCTGCGTGAACTGGTTTCGCAAGGGCGCCGACGGCAAATTTGTCTGGCCGGGTTACGGCGAGAACATGCGCGTGCTCGAATGGATCCTCGGCCGCATCGATGGCCCGGCAGCCGGTGCCGAAAACGTCTTCGGCATCAGCCCGCGTTACACCGACCTGCGCTGGGGCAGTCTGCCGTTCACGCAGGCGCAGTTTGACAGCGTGATCGGGATCGACCGTGCCGCCTGGCAACAAGAGCTGGTGCTGCACGACGAGCTGTTTGCGCAACTGGCCTATCACTTGCCGGCGGAACTGCCAGCGACCAAGGCCAAGCTCGCGCTGCGGCTGGCCGCCTGAGGCGGCCCGGCCGCGCCGTCAGGCTGCAGGCTGCGAACGCATCGCCGCGGCGCGCAAGTCGGCGGCGTAACTTGGCTGCGTTGACTCGTAGCTGTCGGCCAGGTCGATCAAGGCCTGGGCATCCAGGTGGCTGGGCGGGGTGGCAGCGGGCGTGCCGAACGCGACGCGAATCGCGGCGATCCAGGACGCCGAAGTGGGAACGGCAAAGGGGTGGGAAAGGCTGGCGGTAGAGGTTTGCATGATCGGGGGACTCCTTCAACAAAACATGTTGCAGCGCAGTATAGGGTTAACCCGATAATTTCAACCCGTGCCGGATTCTTTCGGGTTACCAAGTCGTTCTCGCGCAACGAGACACCGACATTGAACAAATACAATAACAACGCAGAATGTGAGCGCATACTCCTATTCAGTCGATGACACCTCGAAACCACTCCACCGATGTACTTTTGGCCGCTTTTTCGGCCCAAATCGACTGGTGCACCAAGCTGCAGTCGCCCTACATGGTGGCGCTGCTGGGGCGCTCTGTCGTCCGCCTGCGTGCCGACGCTGACGCTGCAGCGATGCTGGCGTCAGCCACCGAAAACCCGCACGCTGGCCTGCTGCCGCTGCGCTGGGCCGCCGCGGTACACGACCTGGCCTTGCAACAACGCGAACCCTGGGCTTCCCTGGTCGAGACAGCGGTGCGCTCGGGCCGCACCGCGGCTGCCGACTTTGATACGGCAATTGACACGCTGCTGCTCAACGAGCGCGTGCATCTGGCAGGTTTCCTCGACTCGGCCCCACAGACCAACGAAGTGCAGCGCAGCGTTGCGCTGCTGCCCGGCCTGCTGCACATCGCCGGCGAGACCCGGCTGCCGCTGCATCTGCTGGAAGTCGGTGCCAGCGCTGGCCTGAACCTCTGGTGCGACCGCTGGTTTTACGACCACGCCGTCTGGCGCTGGGGCGCGCCTGGCAGCCCGCTGCGATTGCAGGCCGAATGGCGTGGGCCGGTACCGCCTGCAGGGGCGTCGCTGACGGTTGCAGCCCGCAGCGGTTGCGACCTGGCGCCGGTCGACATCAGCCAGCCGGCCCATCGGCGCCGCCTGGCGGCCCACGTCTGGGCCGACCAGACCCACCGGCTGCGCCGCTTGCACGTCGCGCTGGAGGCGGCGGCGCACTGGCAGGTCGCCGCAGGCCTGATCGTCCAGCCGGCGGCCGCAGCGGCGTTTGCGGCGCGCGAACTGGCTCAGCCGCACGAAGGCCGCACAACGGTGATCTTCCACTCGATCGTCTGGCAGTATTTGGACACCGAAGAGAAGCAGCGGCTGCGCGAGGTGATCGAAGCCGCTGGCGCCCGGGCGACCGCCGCCGCGCCGCTGGCGTGGTTGAGCTTCGAGCATCCGGCCGGTGCCCCGTCGCCGGAGGTGCGCTGCCGGATCTGGCCCGGCGGCCAGGAGCGCCTGCTCGGCCTCGCGCACCCGCACGGCAACTGGGTCGAGTGGTTGGCCGCTGACGCGCTGCCTTGAGCATGAAGCTGCAACTGCTATCCGACCTGCATCTCGAAACCGAGGCCTTCGACCCCGAGCCGGCGTCAGGCGCCGAGCTGCTCGTGCTGGCCGGCGATATCGACGCGACCTGGGTCGGCTTCGAGAAATTTCGCGGCTGGCCCGTGCCGATGGTCCTGGTTGCCGGTAACCACGAGTTCGACGGCCGCGACCTGCTTGATGCCTGGCCGGCGCTGCGTGCGCATTGCGCCAAAATCGGCATCCAGCTCCTGCAACGCGAATCGCTGGTCGTGAGCGGTGCCGATGGCCGCCGCGTGCGCCTGGTCTGCACGACACGCTGGAGCGACTTCGACCTCTTCGGCGCCGCCAAGCGCGAGCGTGCGATGCGCGCCGCGGGATACTTCTTGCGCCTGATGGCGGCGCAGCGCGACGGCATGCCACTCGACGCCGAAGCCTTGCGCGCAGAAGGCCTGGCCTGTCGCGCCTGGCTCGAAGCCGAGTTGTCGCGGCCGCCGGCCGGCCGCTGGGACGCGACCGTGGCCGTGACCCACTTCGCGCCCAGTCTGCGCAGCGCAGATCCGCGTTATGGCGCGCAGGCCGGCACGGCGAGTTTCTGCAACGCCGACGATGACCTCATCACGCGTGCCGACCTCTGGCTGCATGGCCACCTGCACTGCCGGCACGACTACCGCATCGAGCGCCCCGGGCGCGCGCCGAGCCGGGTTGTCTGCCAGGCCCGCGGGTTGGTCGGCAAGGGGGAGGCCGAAGGCTTCGATGCCCTGCGCGTGATTGAGATCTGATCGGGATCCGAACGGGCTCGTGAGCCGGCTTGACTTGCGGCAAGGCGCCGCGCCGGGCATTTGCGATACTGCCCGGCACCACGCCAGAACCAGCGAGCCCAGGCCATGAATATCCTCGTCCCCGTCGACGGCAGCCCGTACACCAAACGCATGCTGGCGTATCTAGCAGCGCACGACGAATGGCTGGGTGGCGCGCATCGCTACACCTTGCTGCACTGTGTGCCGCCGATCCCGGCACGCGCCGCGTCGGCGATCGACAAGGCCACACTGAAAGCGTTTTACGACGACGAAGCGGCCAAGGTCTTCAAACCGATCCGCGCGTTCTTTTCAAAGAAGCCCGAGCTGTCGGTCGAATTTGTTGCGCGGCCCGGGCCGCCGGCAGACAACATCGCCGCGGCCGCCGAAAAGGGCGGCTTCGACCTGATCATGATGGGCTCGCACGGTCAAAGCTCGCTGGCGAACCTGGTCATGGGGTCGGTTGCGACCAAGGTCATGGCGCACTGCAAGACGCCCGTTCTTTTGGTTCGTTAGGCATCGGCCCCGCGGGACGGGATGCGCAGCCCGTGCCGGGTGCGCGCGCTCCGTTGGGTCGCGAGGCGAGGCCATTGAAGCAGATCTGCAGCGTCCAATCGACGATCTGTTCGTCGTTGTAGACGCCACCGGCTTTGAGCACTGCCGGCACCGGGTCGCAGGCGCGGGCGAACAGCGTGAACAGCACCAGCTCGGGCGGCAGCGTGCGGTCGACCAGGCCTTCGAACTGGGCCTTGACGATCCAGGCACCGAGTTGATCACTGGCCTGCGTCAGCAGCGCAAGATAACGCGCGTGCCCCATCAGCTCGGCGCGCAGGCGCGAGTTCTGCGACGGCAGGATCGGCATCTCGCCGGCCAGCTGCTGGCGCAGCGCCCAGCGCGTGACTTCGCGCAGGCAGTCCGCCGCGCTGGCATCGGGCCGCGCCGCGTGCACGCCGATGATCTCGAGCGTGCGCTCGAGCACACGCACCATCGCCGCCGCGGCGAGCGCTTCTTTCGACACAAAGTGTTTGTACAGGCTCGCTTTGGCGATGCCGACATCGGCGGCGACTTCGTCCACCGTCATCAAATCGAAACCCTTTTCGGCGAGCAGCCGGTTCACCGACGCGACGATCGCATCCTCTCGAACCTGAAGAACCTGCTGCCGGAATGCGCCACGAGCCATGCGCCGATTGTAGGTCGCCTGGCGCTGTCGGCGACTGCTGCGTCTGGAATGGAACTCGACAGTCGCGAGACGGGCTGCGGATCGGATCGGATCGCGACGCTGCCGGCCACCTTCAGCCGCGAGGTGCGCTGCGCCGGCTGGCCAGCCGGCGCCAGAAACCAACTCCGCGGGTGCCGGCTGGAGCGGGTGCTGCCACGACCTCGGCGGCGAGCGACAGCTCCAGGCCAAAGGCCGTGCCGTAGTCGGCAAAGTCGGGTTGGGCCGGCCACTGACGCGCTTTGTGGCGGCGAAAGAGTCGCGCTGCGGTCGAGATGTTGGCCATTTGGGTCACCCTGGTTTGAAGCGATTTGGTCGTGACTTCAGTGTCGGCCTTTCGAGCAAATTCATGCGCGGGATGTAGACGGTCAACGTGTGTCAGTTCACGCGCGAGGCCAAATCGTGCGGCATCGCTTCGTCGCTAGAATCCGCCCCCTTTCTGCTCACACTGCCGAACGCGCCACCCGGCGCCGCGCGACCTCGCCCTCCGATGCCCACGCCCCGCTTCTGCGCGATCGACTTCGGCACCTCCAACTCGGCGGTGGCGCTGCCACTGCCTGGTGGCGGCGTGCGCCTGGTCGAGCTCGAACCCGGCTGGCGAACGATGCCCACCGCAGTGTTCTACCGCGCCGACGGCCCGGTGCATGCCGAGCCGCTGCGCGAGTACGGGCGGGCCGCGGTGGCGGCCTACGTCGACGGGCTCGACGGCCGACTGATGCGGTCGATGAAAAGTATTCTCGGCTCGCCGCTGGTCGAACAAAGCACCGATGTCGGCGGTGGCCGCGCGGTGCCCTATCTCGACGTGATTGCCGGCTATCTGCGGCGCCTGAAGTTCCTTGCCGAACAGCAGGCCGGCGGCACCATCGAGCGCGTCGTGTTGGGCCGGCCGGTGTATTTCATCGACGACGATCCGGCGCGCGACACCCAGGCGCAGGCGGCGCTTGAATCGGCAGCGCGCTCGGTCGGTTTCAAGCAGGTGCGCTTCCAGTACGAGCCGATCGCCGCCGCGCTCGACCATGAACGCAGCGTGACCCAGGAGCAACTCGTGCTGGTCGCCGATATCGGCGGCGGCACCTCGGACTTTTCACTCGTGCGAGTCGGCCCGAAGCGCCGCGCGCGCCTCGATCGCCAGGGCGACATCCTGGCCAACCACGGCGTGCATATCGCCGGCACCGACTTCGATCGCCGCGTCGAGCTGGCGGCGATCCTGCCGCTGTTCGGCTTCGGCGCGCTGGGCCCGGCGCTGCGCGGCGAGCCGGCGCGCGAGGTGCCCAGCGGGGTCTATTTCGACCTCGCTACCTGGCACCTGATCAACACCGTCTACAACCCCTCGCGGGTTGCCGAGCTGCGCCGCATGCGCGGCTACTACGCTGAACCGCGCCACCACGACCGCCTGATGACGGTGCTGCACGACCGCCTCGGGCACGCGCTGGCGGCGGCCGCCGAGCAGGCCAAGATCGATGCCGCATCAGGTGGCCACGCCGGCATCGACTTGTCGCTCGTCGAAGCCGATCTGCATGCCGCGCTGGATGAACACCGCGCGGCGCAGATCATCGATGCCGATTGCGAGCGCATCGTCGCCGCGGCACGGCTAACGGTGCAAATGGCCCGTGTTGGCGCGGCGGCGGTGGACACGCTCTATTTCACCGGCGGCTCGACCGGGCTGCTGCCGCTGGTCGAGCGCATCGCGGCAGCTTTTCCCGCGGCCCAGCAGATCCGCGGCGACCGCTTCGCCAGTGTCGCCCAGGGCCTGGGCGAACATGCTCTGCGGGTATTCGGGCCGCGCCCCGACTAGCGCATCAAGCTGCGCTCAGGGCGAAGCTACAAACCGGTTGCCGTTGGCCTTGTAGCGGTCGATCTCGCGGCGCAGGTCGGCGAGTTCTTCGCAGCCGCCGGTGCAAACGCGTTGCAGCGTGGCCAGATGAAGTTCGGCGCGTGCCAGGTCGCCGGTCATCAACGCCAGCTCGCCGTCGTACTCCAGCGCGCCGCGGTGCGACGGGTCCATTTTCAGGGCGGCTTGATAACAGACCCGGGCTTCGGCCAGGTTCGGCGGCGACTGCTTGCGCAGCGTGTAGCCCATCAGGTTGTGCCAGTCGGCGACGCCGCTGGCGTTGACCCGGCGCAGTTCGGCCAGCGCCTGCGGCCAGCGTTTCGCAGCGATATGTTCGCGTGCGAGGACGAGTTTGTCGGCCGGCGTTGCGGCGGCCGGCGGCGGGCTCGGGTCGGCGGCCCAGGTCGGTGCGGCGGCGCCGGCGACGGCGACAAACAGCGTCAGCAGCGTCGACAGCGAGGTCGTTGTTCGGGGGTATTTCATCGGCGTCTCCGGGGCGCTAACGAGCGGTTCATGTGCGGGCGGTTGCCTTGCGGCGGACGCTGCGGCCGCGAGATATCGGCAATCAGCAGCACGGCGCGAACGGTATCTTCCACTGCTTCTTCGAGGTCTGCTGGCGGCTCGAGAGTTTCAATCACCGGGACGAGGTCATTGGCATCTTCGAGATCTTCGAGGTCGAAGTTGGCAAAGAGGATCGCCAGCGGCTCGATCAGCGCGTCGTCGCCAATCTGCAGCAGCGCGGGGAAATGCTCCATCGCCGCCGAAAAGCCGGCCACCCAGGGTCGCATAGTCACTTGCGGCGGGGCGTCGTCTTCCTCGGCAAACAGCCAGGGATCGAACCACTGCCGGCCGCTGATCGCGGCGCCGAGTTCGGCATGGCGGGCTTGAGCCAGCGCGTGGATGCGCTGCAGCGCTGCGTCCGCGGGCGCTGGCCGGCCGTCGACGTCGGTGACAAAGCGCAGCCACTGCGCCGGCAGGATCTCGCGCGGCTGCAGCAGCACACCGCACAAAAAGCCGTCCAGCGAATCGGCGTCGGGCGCCTCCAGCGGCTCGGGCACCGCGGCGAGCAGGTCACGCAACTCCAGGATCTCGGCGTCGGTGAGCGGGGGTGGCGCAAGAGTCATCGCCCGATTGTCGTCCTAGGGATGGTCGCCCACCGCACCGACGCCTACAGTGTGCTCTCCCAACGACGTCCTTTTCGAAGGACTTAGAAACCCGCCGGCAACCCCGGCGGGTTCTTTTTTTGTCCGCCGCGGCATCAGCGTCGTGCCGGCGTTGCTGGAGTTGCTGGAGTCTCCAGTGAACCGCAGGCCCGGTCCCAAGGCGAATACCGCAGTGCGCAGCACGGAGGTTGAATGATGAACCGTGACGACCGCTTCGACCACCTCTTCATCGCGCCGGCGCAGTACGACAGCGCGCTGGCCTTTTACCGTGACACGCTGGGCTGGGCAGTGGCTTTCGACTGGGGCGGCGCCGGCCAGCCGCGCGGCTGCCAGCTCGACGGCGGCGGTGTGCGCATCGTCATCGCCGAGCAGCACCCCACCGATGACCATTCGTGGAGCCACGGCTTCAACGGCCGCAGGCCGACCCTGCATGTGCAAGTCGACGACCTTGACGCCCGCTTCGCCGAGATCGCCGATCGCAGCACCATCGTTGTCGCGCCCGAGGCCACCCATTGGCGCACCCGCTGGTTTGTGGTCAAAGACCCGGATGACAACCTGATCGCCTTCGAGCAACCTGGCTGAACCGCGTCCTGAGTCGGCCCCGGCCCCGGCCCGCGCCGCGCCGCGCCGCTCAGCCTGTGTGTACGACGAGCATGATTTCGGCGGTGATCGGTTTCGCCAGCAGAATCACCATCGAAACCTCCGCCCCACCGACTCGATACGGGTTGCGGCGGCGGACAAAAGGCAGGCCGACACCGTCCATCTCGAGCCGGGTCGGGCCGCAGCCATTGACGCCGAGTCGGTATTCGATGTTGATCGTGCGACCGGCCACCGATGTCCGCGCCCGCAGGCCGTCCAGCGCCGACGGCATCACCGGGTCGACAACGAGGATCGACTTCTCGCGCCGGACGCCCAACATCCTGCCCACGATGACCCCGATCGCGATGCCCGGGCCGCTGGAGTAGATGCGCCAGCCGCCGTCGAGACCGACCGTGCCTTGCGCGACGCGGGCGTAGTCGTGCGAGGCTTCGTAGCGGTCGGCAAACGCAGCATCGCTGCTCGAAAAATAGCAGTTCGACTGGCGCAGGTTGGCTGCGGGCACGCGTTCGCGCAGGCCCAGCGGGTGCGCCTTGCACAAGGCGTCGAAAAAGGCGTCAGCTTGGCCGACGTGGGCCAGCATCTCGGCATAACGCAGGTGCGCGTGCATGTACATGATGCCGATCTCGCGGCCGAAGAAGGCGCTGCTTTCGGCGCGCTGGAAGATGGTTTCAGGCCCGCCACGGTAGGGCAAAGGGCGATCGAACAGCCGCGCTCCGTCGGGGCCGGTGAGGTGCGTCGCGATCAGCGCCAAGTGCGCCTGCGCCTGCGCCGGGCTCAGCATGTCTTCGAGGATCGCATGCATCATCGGCAGCAGGCTGTAGTGCACGCCGGTGTCTTGGTCGCGCGGATGCAGCAGCAACTGCGGCGGCTCAGCCGGCGCAAACAGCGCGTAGCCAGGAATCACCCCATCGACGACCAGCAGACGCTGAAAATCGGTCTGCACTGACGCGGCCTGGGACTCGAGTGAAGCCGCAGTCGAATCGCGGCCGAGCAGGCGCAAGGCGCGCGCGAGCGTGGTCAACATCTGATGGTGCAGCGTCACCGTCCACGCGCTGCACAGGCGCTCGCGCAGGGCCGGGTCGGCGGGCTGCAGCGAGTCATTCCAGTCACCGTGGCCGTAGGCGGCGAGTTGGGTGCCGCCGATGCGGCGGTTTTCGATCACCGCCAGCGCACGCTCGACATGCTGCCAGACCGTGCCCGCGGCGGCGCGCTCGTCGGCGGCCGTGAAGTAGGGCAGCTGTTGATCGAGCAAGCCGGCGTCCTCGCTGGCGATCAGGTACCGCGCCAGGCCGAGCAGCGGCCAGAAAACGATGTCGCCATGCGAGTCGGCGGCGCGGATGCTGCGCTCGCGTTCGAAGAACATGAACCATTGCGGCCAGTCGCCGTCGGCGTTCTGCGCCGCGAAGACCCGCAGCAGCAGATCACGCACCGGCGCCGTGCGATCGAGCGCGAGCAGCATCTCCAGCGGGCCCTGGCAGACATCGCGCGTGCCCCAGCCGCCGCCGGAATATTGTTCCAGCCCGCGCGGCGCAAGGTAGTGCACCTGAGCGTTGTGCCGGTACCAGGGCAGGATGTCGGCCAGGCGCGCCAGGTCGGGCGCGATCGGGCTGCCGGCGGGCCCGGCCCACTGCGGCAGCTCCGCGTCGTCGGCCGGCGCCGGCGCGGCATGCAGCAGCCGGCCGACGATGTGCAGGCCGAAGCTGTCTACGGCAGCGCTGCCGATGCAGACAAAAGGC
Organism: Rubrivivax sp.; assembly: GCA_031431555.1. Classification (GTDB taxonomy): domain Bacteria; phylum Pseudomonadota; class Gammaproteobacteria; order Burkholderiales; family Burkholderiaceae_C; genus Rubrivivax. The sequence goes on along the minus strand of JANPDN010000060.1, from coordinate 15,348 downwards.
TGGCCACGCGAATGAGCGTCCTCGAACAACAGCTCGGCGCCCCCCACGCTGTCGAACCGCGTGCCGGCTTCGGGTTCGATGCAAAAGCCGCCACCGGCAAAACGCGCCCAGAGTTCACTGCGCGCTGGCACGCCGACAAAAACCCCGGTGGTGCTGACTTGCAGCGTTAGCGGCAGCGGGCGGGCCGGGTTGCCGTCGTCGCCACCCAGCGCGATGTGGTGCGTGACCAGCAGCCGCAGCGAGCCGCCGTTGAGCACGCGCACTTGCAGCCCGAGTGCATGCGTGCCGTCGAGCGCCTGGCTGCAGACCTCGATCAGCCCGCCTTCGTGTTTGTAGAACCAGCGGCAACGCGCGGCCTCGATCGCGAAGGCCGACGGAACGCCCAGCAACTGCCAGTGGCCACCCAGCTCCACAAAGATGCGCTGCCCTTGCGAGCGGAACAACCCGAGCCAGCCATGCACAGTCGACAGGAAGCGGTTGATGCTGACATGGCCCTGGGTGACCATCGAGTGGAAGACGCCGGCCATCCAGACGGTGGAGGTGAGCGCGTTTTCGTCGGGCACCAAATGCGGGCCGGTGCGCAGGATGTGGCCGTGCGGCCGCTGCACAAGCAGCTCTTTGGCGCGCAACACGACATGCGTGCTCTGGCCGTGGAAAAACGACAGCAGCGTCGAGCCTTCGTATTCCTCATGCCGGCGTGCCGTGCCAAAAAGCGCATCGAGTTCGGCGGCGTCGAAGTCCAGCGCCGGCAACAGCGGCGCGGTCGCGAACAGGGTGCGCGCGGCGACGCCGCGGGTTGCTGCTGGCATGCGCGGTGGCAAACGCGGCGCCCTGGGCGACCGGGCCTCGGGCAGGGCCAGGGTGACATCAACCAGCGCCAGATCGGTGTCGGCGGTGGCCGCCGGGTGGTCAGCCAGAAAGTGGCCAAAAAATCCGAGTCGGACATGAGCGCCCGGCGCCAATGTGAAGGGCGCGTCCTGGATCGCCAGCAAGGCATGTTCATGTTGCAGCCGCCGCGACGGCAGGCCTTGAGCAATGCCCTGCGGCAACGCACCGGCTCGCGTGGCCAGGTCATGAAACTGCAAGCCATCGGTGGCATAGGCACTGCCGTGCCGGATTGAGCCGACCATGACCCAGGGATGGCAGCCGTCGATCGCCAGGTTCTGCCGCGCGGCGAGCACGCAGCCCTGGCGGGCGTGCTGCAGCGGCGTGAGGTCGAGGTAATGGCTGACATAGTGCTCGTTGAGCCTGATCGCACCGTAGCGCGACAAGCCGATGTCCTGCACCTGCACGAGGTCGAAGGTCTGGGCCTGGGCGCCGAGGTTCTTCATTTGCAGATGCCAGAACCAGGCCGGCGTGGACGCGGCCAGGCGCAGTTGCAGGCACCACTGCAAGCCATGCCATTCACCGCGCGCAGTGGCGCTGGCTGGGCCGGCGGGCGACAACAAAGTCCGGCTCGGCGCGGACGGCGTGGATGACGCGGGTGGCCCGAGCAGCGGCACCGCCTCGACACCATCAGCGCCATGAACGCGCAGCCACAGATTGGCCGGGCCGGCTTCGACGGCGTTGCCGATGAACAGGTTGAGCGTCACGCCGCCACAGTGCATGCGCCTGACGGTGCCATTGGCCAAGATCTCCAGGCGCAGGCCGGCGGCACTCTCGATGCGTTGCGCGCCGACGGCGCGGGCGGCGGACTGGCGACGCGTCATCGCGCGCGCCAGATGGCGCGTCCTGCAGCGTCGAAGACCAAGACATCGGCCTGTGCAAACGACAGCAGCGCGGTACTGCCGGCGTGCAGCTCGGTGTCGTGCGGCGCGCGCGCGGTGAGCGCGGCGCCGCTGGGGGTGACGCCGTGGGCGTAGACCACGTCGCCCAAGTGCTCGATGAGCTGCACGGTCACTTCCAGCGTGAACCGGCCCGCCGGCGGTGGGATCTCGGCGGAGAGCTGCTCGGGCCGGATACCGATGGTCACCGCGTCGCCCACCTGCAGCTGCGCGGCGTCGCCAGGCAGGGCCAGCGACAGATCGCCAGCGCCTGCGAATTTCACCGTCAGCGAATGCGGCGCGACGCTCAAGACGCTGGCGTCGAGCAGGTTGATGCGCGGCGAGCCCAGAAAGCCGGCGACGAAGGTGTTGGTCGGCCGGCGGTACAGCTCCAGCGGCGTGCCGGCCTGCTCGATGCGCCCGGCATTGAAGACGACGATGCGGTCGGCCAGGGTCATCGCCTCAGCTTGATCGTGGGTGACATAGACGACGGTTGCCGCGAGCGCCGCATGCAGGCGGGCCATTTCAAGGCGCATCTGGGTGCGCAGCGCGGCGTCAAGATTTGACAGCGGCTCGTCGAACAAGAAGATGCCGGGCCGGCGCACGATCGCGCGGCCGATCGCCACCCGCTGGCGCTGGCCGCCCGACAACTGCGCCGGCAGGCGTTGCAGCAGCGGCACGATCTGAAGCACTTGCGCCGCGGCGGTCACGGCGCGATCGATCTCGGCCTTGGGCGTGGCCAACATGCGCAGGCCGAAGCCCATATTTTCGGCCACCGTCATGTGCGGGTACAGCGCGTAACTCTGGAAGACCATCGCCAGGCCGCGCTGCGCCGGCTCGACGTCGTTCACGCGCCGGCCGTCGATCTGCAACTCACCCGCGTCGATGTCTTCGAGCCCCGCGATGCAGCGCAGCAAGGTGCTCTTGCCACAACCCGAAGGGCCGACCAGGACCACGAACTCGCCGTCGGCGACATCGAGGTCGATGCCGTGCAGCACCGTCGCGCTGCCGAAGTTTTTTTGGATGCCGCGCATGCGCAGGGATGACATGCTCAGTCCTTGTGGAGTTGGACGACCGCGGGGGCGGCGGGCAGACGCAGCTCGCGGCCGATGAAAGCCAAGACACGGCCGTTGTGCGTCGCCTTGGGCAGCGGGCCGGTGCCGGGCCAGAGCAGACGCACACCGCCGTGCAGGCCGACCAGCGCGCGCGGCAGTTCGAGGCGCCAGCCCTCGGCGTTGCGCTGCAGCGTGTAGTCGAGCCGGCCATAAGGCGTCGACAGGCCGCTCACTGCAACCTCGCCCTGCGTCAACCACTCGGGCGCGATGCCGGCGCCGATGACCAGCGTGTCATCGGCCTCGCGCTCGTAGGCGAAAAGATCGAGCGCCGAGCGGATGTAGTCAGACGAAACCCAGGCGTGTGGCATGTCGCCCAGGAAACGCGGCTCGCGTGCATCGGGCAGCACCACCTCGGCCCATTGGTTCCAGCCGCGCGGGCGCTGGTCGTTGAAGAAAAAACGCAGCATCGCGTGCGCACGGTCCGGCCAGCCCAGGCGCATCAACGCGCCCACGGTGCGCAGCTCGTAAGGGGTGTAGTCCTTCCAGGCACGCTGGCCCAGCGTGCGCGCATTCATTTCCTGCCAATAGCGCTCGAAGGTGGCGTGCAGCAGCGCGGGTGGCACGGTGGCCTGCGCCGGGTTGAGTGCGATCGTCGTCGACGTGGCGTCGAAGTCGCCGCGGTCGGCGGCGCCGGCGATATGGTCGATGCGGTGGTGTGCCGCGGTGGCGGATATCGAACGCATCAACTCGCGCTCGAACTCGTCGCGCGCCAGGGCCCACTCGGCGGCTTGCGCCGGCTGGCCGAGTGCACGCGCGATGACCACTGCGTCCTTGAACCCGCGCAGGGCCCAGAAATCGTCCCAGTACGAGTACGCCGCTTTGTCGGAGTAACCCTCGTGGCTGATCGACGCCGGCATCAGGCCGAAGAGGTGTGCACGCTCGGGCGTGCGGTTGGTCTCGCCGCGCTCGCTCTGGCGCAGGCGCTCCATCCAGGCCGTCACGCGCTGCACCTGCGGCCAGTGGCGCGCGAGAAAGGCGCGGTCCTGCGTATGCCGCCAGAGCTCGGCCACGGCGTACAGGTACTGGCCGTGGCTGTCGTTCTCCGCGACCGGGTCGGCGCCGCGGCGGTCGACGCAGCAGGGCACCTTGCCCGAAGCGAAGATGTGGCTTGCGAACCAGTCGACAAATTCGCGCGCCGCATCGATTTCGCCCAGCCGCACCAGGCCGGCCACCATCATCGCCCCGTCGCGCACCCAACTGCGTGCGTAGGAGCGTGTGCCCGGCTGCAGCGCCGGGCCGTCGCGCGACATCAGGATGTGGGCCAGCGAAGTGCGCAGCGTATCGACGATGGCTTGCGCCTCGGGCGGCACGCGCAGGCTGCTGCGGTTCAGGCGTTCACGCCAGTGCGTGGCGGCAGCGTCCAGCCGCGCATCGAGGCTGGCCGGGCTGGGCTGCTTGCCGGCGCCGGCCGATGCGGCAAGCGCTGCCGTCCAGCCGAAGGTCTGCGAGGCCCCAGGCGCCAGCGTGACGCGAAACTGCAGCGCCGCCGAGGCATGCGCCTGCGGGTCGATGAGCGTCGCCAGCGGCGGCGCGGTCTGCAGCGCTGCCAGGCTGGCACCACCGTCGAATGCCAGCGCCGAGACGCGGTCTGGCTGCCGCGTGAAGCGCAGCGGCGGCCGCTCGTCAATGGCCATGCTCGTGCCATTCCAGCGCAGCGCGCGGATCGGGCTGGTACCGCCCTGCGTGGCGAGAAATTGCTGTGGCGGGTTCACCTGCCAGGGCCTAACCGCCAGCATCAGGGTGAAGCTGCGCGCTCGTGTGTCGAGGTTGCGCAGCACGTAGCGCACGAGCAGTTCGGGTGCATCGCGCGGGCCGTCGGCGGCGGCCTCGATGTCGAGCGTGAACGCGGCGTGCCGCCAGTGCGCGGAGGCAAGCGGCAGATAGCCTTCGCGCAGGCTGTGCGTGATGGCCACGCCGGACCAGGTGACGTGCTTGCCGTCATCGAGCCACACCGAAGGCTCCAGGCTCGGGCCGCCGCGGCCGATTTCGAGCGCACCGTCCTCGCTGATCAGCGCCGAACGCTCGCCGCCGCCGTCGACGCCGACCAGCGCCCAGTAGTTCTGCTCAGCGACGAAGCTGCGCGGCAGGTCACCGCGTGGCGCAGCGGCTGCCAGGCTGGCCAGCACGGCGTTGAAGTTCGGCCAGTCGGCGGCGCTGCGCAGCTCGACGTGCGGCCGCGCCACGGCCTGCGCCCAGCGCAGGCGCAGGTGCCGGGCCTGGCTCTCGGGCAGGAACAGGGCATCGAGGCCGCCGTCGCTGCCACGAACGCGGCGCAGCAGGCGCCAGCGGCGGCGGTCGTCGGAAGCCAGCAGTTCGTAGTCGAGGCCGCGTGCGGCGGCTGGCCAGTGGACCGCGATGCCGTTGAATTCGCGCGTTAGGCGATGGTCGATGTCGAGCTGCCGTGCCCCGGCTTGGACCCTCGGTTCGGGCCAGGGCTGGGGGTCGGACGCGCGCTCAGTCAGGGTCAGCCGCGCCAGGCACAGCGTCTGCTTGCCGCCCGTATTAGGCCCATTCAGCCCGGCGGCGATCACGAACTCGACGAACTGCGTCTGGCGCAGCGCGCGGTCGCTCGCCGGGCCCCAGGCGAACTCGATCTGGCGGCGGCGAATCTTGATGTCGGTCAGGCGCAGTGGCAGCGCGGCATTGGGCCGGTTTGTCCACCAGACGTTGTCGCCGCTGGCGTCGACCAGCTTGAACTGGAAATCGTTGGTTGCGCCGCTGCCCTTGAGCCGCGCGACCAGGTCGAAGCGCGCGGGCCACGTCATCGGCAGTGCGCGCCGCATCACCGCATAGCCCGACACGCCGGCGAAGTCGACGTCCAGGCACAGGCTGCCGTCGCCGTCGGTGCGCAGACTGGCGCGCACCTGGTCGGACGCCGAGGCCTGCCAGGCCGCGGGGCGACGGAAGTCGTCGAGCAATTCCTGGCGCAGCGGCGCCGCCTGCACAGCGATGGCGGCGCACCACACCAGCAGCCAGAGCAGGCGCCTCATCAGGCAACCTCCGCGCTGCGCGCTACGGTATTCGCCTTGGGAACGGCCCTGCGTCTCATGCCTTGACACTGCCCATCATCAGCCCTTGCATGTAGTAGCGCTGCAGCGCGAGGAAGAGCAGCAGCACGGGCAGCACGGTGATCACCGCACCGGCCATCATCAGCTCGCTGTCTTGCACATGCTCGCGCGACAGCGACGACAGCGCGACTGGCAGGGTGTGCATGTCGCCGTCGGTGAGCACGATCAGCGGCCACATGAAGTCGTTCCAGCTGCCGAGGAAAGCAAATACCGCCAGCGTCACCAGCACCGGCTTGAGCACCGGCAGCACGATCAGGAAGAAGGTCTTGAACTCATCCGCGCCGTCCATGCGCGCGGCCTCGAGCAGTTCGTTGGGGATGCTGCGCGCGTACTGGCGTACCAGGAAAATGCCGAAGATGCTGGCCAGTCCCGGCACCAGCACGCCCGCCCAGGTGTTGACCAGGCCCATGCCCTTGAGCATCAAAAACAGCGGCAGCATCGCCACTTGCCCGGGTATCACGAGGGCCGCGATGAGCAACGCAAAGATGCGGTCCCGGCCAGCGAAGTTGAGCTTGGCGAAGGCGTAGCCGGCCAGCGTGTTGAAGCATGTCGAGATCAGCGTCGCAGCGATCGCCAGCCCGAGGCTGTTGGCAAAGGCGCGGCCAATGCCGCCTTGCGCCAGCAACTGGCGGTAGTGCGCCAGCGTCGGGTCCAGTGGCCACAGCGGCGGCGGGAAGGTGCTGGCCGCACCCGTTTGCATGAAGGACACCGATAGCATCCAGGCCAGCGGAAACAGCGCCAACAGCGAGACCGCCAACAACAGGCCGTTGACCACCAGCCTCGGCAGCGCGCGCTTCATACGGGGCCTCGCGTCTGGCGCGATGTCAACCACATCAGGCCCTTGGTGATCACGGCAACGATCACAAAGAGCACGAAGGCCACGGCCGAGGCCGCGCCCAAGTTCCACCACTTGAAGCCTTCGTCGTACATCAGGTAGAGCACGCTGACCGTGCTTTGCAGCGGGCCGCCCTGGGTCATCACATAGGGCTCGGCAAAGAGCTGGAAGTAGCCCGCGATGGTCAGGATGCTGACCAACAACAGCGTCGGCGCGAGCGACGGCAGCGTGATGTGGCGGAACAGCGCCCAGCGCCCGGCGTGGTCCAGCCGCGCGGCTTCGTACAGGTCTTCGGGAACAGCCTGCAGCGCGGCGATGAAGATGATCATGTTGCCGCCGAAGTTCTTCCAGACCGCGAACAGGATGATCGTCGGCATCGACCAATGTGGATCGCCCAGCCAGTCGATCGGGTCGAGCCCCAGGCCCAGCAGCGCGTGGTTGACGAGGCCGTACTTGACATGGAACAGGTAGCGCCAGATCACCGCCACCGCGACCAGCGTGGTGACCACCGGCGCGAACAGCGCGGTGCGCCACAGCGGCTTGAAGCGCGCCAGCTTGGACTGCAGCAGCACCGCGCAGCCAAGTGAGACGCCGATCGACAGCGGCACGCCGACGACGACGAAATACGCGGTGTTGCCCAGCGCCTTCCAGAACAGCGGCAGCTGCAGCACTTGCAGATAGTTGTCCAGGCCGACAAAGCGCAGGTTCGAGAGATCGGCCAGCGCGTAGATGTCGAAATCGGTCAGGCTCAAGGCCAACCCGGCCAGCACCGGCAGCGCAAAGAACAGCGCGATCACGGCCAGCGCCGGCATGGCAAAGCCCCAGGCAGCAAGAGAGTTGCGTCGCGTGGCCATCGGCTTTTTCAGGACACGCCAACACGCGCGGCGCGGTCGAGCATCCAGCGCCGCTTTTCGAGGATCGAATCGACACGGGCGTCGAGTGCACGCACGGTGGCGTCGATGCCGGTCTTGTCGTGCACGGCACGCGCGGCGAAGAGCTGCATCTCCTGCGCGATGCGCTCCCATTCGGGCACCGCCGGCGCTGGGCGCACATGCTCCAACTGCTGTGCAAAGGCCTTGGCGTGCGGGTCGTCGGCGAGCGAGGCGCCATCCAGCGGAAGCGCCCAGGTGCTGCGCCGCGGCGGCAGGTTGCCGGTGAGACGGTAGAACTGTTGCTGCACGGCGGGCCGCGAGAGGTACTCGACGAGCTTCCAGGCCAGCGGCTTGACGCGCGAGCGCTTGAACAACACCAGGCTCGCGCCGCCGGCGATCGAGGCCCCGGGGCCGCGCCCCGGCAGCGGCCCGGGCAGCGGCGCAGTGGCCCAGGCCGATTGCAGCCCGGCCGGCAGGCGGCGCTTGAATTCACCGATATTCCAGGGCCCGGAGATGTAGAACGCGAACGTGCCGCGGCCGAACTCCTGCCACAGGTTGGCGACCTGGTTGTTGCTGACACCGGGTGCGTAGCCGCGCTCGAACAGCTGCAGGTAGAACTGCAGCGCAGTGCGGAACCCGGGGCCAGAGAAGTTGCCGCGCCGGCCGCCGTCGCGCAGCAGTTCATCGCCTTGTTGCAGCGCCAGCGCGAGCAGCGGCTCGAACTCGTTGGTCGGCAGCAGGATGGGCAAGGCCACCGGGCCAGCCTTCAGTGCCGCCAGGCAGCGTTGCCACGCGCTCCAGTCGGCGGGTGGCGCGGCGAAGCCGACCTGCGCGAGCAGGTCACGGCGGTAGAACAGCAGCCGCGTGTCGACGTACCACGGCATGCCCACCGCGATGCCGTTGACGCGGTTGGTTTGCCAGATGCCGGCGAAGTGGTCGTCGGCCTTGATCGACGGCGTGGCATCGAGCAGCGGCTGCAGTGGCTCGAGCGCGCCGAGCGCGGCCATCTCGGGCAGCCAGGTGTTGCCCATTTGCGCAATGTCGGGCGTGGCATCGCCGGCAAAGGCGGTGAGCAGTTTTTCGTGCGCGGCGCTCCACGGCAGTTGTTCGACACGCACGCGCACGCCGGGGTTCTCGCGCTCGAATCCGGCGACGAGTCCGGCCGCGACCTCACCCTCGCGGCCCATCGCCCAGAAGCGGATCGTGCGCTCGTCGCTGCGGCTGCATGCAGCCACGCCGAGCACTGAGGCAGCGCCGATCCAGGTGCGGCGATTGCAGCGCATGGCGTCAGGCCGCGACCGGCTGCTCCAGTTCGCGCGCCTGGCGCGCTCGCTGCCGCGCCGGCAGGGCCGTGGCGATGGGTTGATCGAGCCAGCCGCCGCGAAAGCCCGCGCGGTGCAAGCCGCGGCGCAAATGGGCGTTGCCGCGCATCGGCTTCCAGACCAGATCGCCGCGGTGGTTGCCGAGCATCGCCAGCAGCGGGCCGACCTCGATGCCGAGGTAGTCGGTATCGACCCAGCCGATGCCGGGTGCGATGCGTCCGTGCGTGAGTTTCACGTCGCTGAAGGTGAAGCTCGGGTTGAAGGCGAAAAAGCCGTAGCGGCCGTAGATCTGCGCGCCGTAGCGCTCGCGCATCGCGCGAACAGCCGGCACCGCGATCTCTGGTGCGAAGGGGATCGACGAGCCCGCGGCGTACGGCGCGATGGTGCCGTCGTCGTAGGCCTGCGGCCCGCCCATGCCGCGCCCGGCGTAGCTGGCGAAGCGGCGCCGCTTGCCACCGAAGTCGCGTTTGATATCGGCCGGGCCGTCACAGGCGCTGATGCCCCAGACATCTTGGCCGTAGCCGGCCCAGCCTTCGGGGTTGGCCACCGCATAAGCCTGCTGCGCGAGGGTCGCGCGGCGCGAGTTCTCGAAATAATCCAGCCCGCGCCGGCGCATGTAGGCGTCTTGCAGGCCGCGGAAGTCAACCCAGCAATGTGTGAAGTGGTGGCCGAAGAGCGACGCGAAGCGCAGGTGGGTCTGGCCGTAGTCGGTGCCCCAACTCTCGCGGTCGTAGGTACTGGTCCAGGCATCCCACGCGTCGGGCGCGACCGCAAAGGTGGGTGAGCCGAGCGCCAGCAGGTAGACCAGCATCGACTCGTTGTAGCCCTTCCAGTCGTTGGCGATGAAACCCGACTCGGGGTGCCAGCCGTGACCGATCGAGGGCGCACGCACCTGCGCCCAGCGCCAGTCGACGCGGGCGTAAATCACATCCGCGATCGCGCGGATCTGGGCCTCGGCGGCGTCGTTGCCATCGAAGTAACTCTGGCAGTGCAAGGCGCCGGCGAGCAACAGCGCGGTGTCGACGGTGGAGAGTTCGCAGCGTTCGAAACGCGCGCCGGTGCGCATGTCGAGGAAGTGATAAAAAAATCCCTTGTGGCCGGCCATGCCGGCTGCAGCGGGCCCCTGCGGTGCGTCGCGAAAAAAGCGCAGCGTCGTCAGCACACGCTCGCGTGCCTGCTCGCGCGTGATCCAGCCGCGCGCCACGCCGAGGGGGTAGGCCGACAGCGCAAAGCCGACCGCGGCGACGCTGGCAAACGACGGCGTCGGCCAGCGGTCGGGCGCCAGGCCGGTGGCCGCGTCGGTGGTCTCCCAGAAGAAACGAAAGCTGCGCTCTTCGAGCTCGTTGAGCAGCGCTGCGCTGTCCAGTGGCGGCAGGCGCGCAGACGGCGATGCGGCATCGGCCAGCGGCCCCGGCGACTGACAACCGGCGCCGAGGCCGCCGAGCGCCAGCGCGCCGGCAAGCGACAGGATCTGGCGGCGACGCAGGTTCGGCAATGAGAGCGGGTCCATGGTCGGCAGCGGGCGGCCCGGCACAGCGGCCAGGCGGAAGGGCAGAACGGCAGAAGGGCGAGAAGGCGCAAGACGGCGCCCGGCGCACCGCGCGTTGCGGTGCGCCGCGGTGTCAACAGGTCACGTTCAGAACTTGTAGCCGATCGCCAGCCGCAGCGTGCGGCTATCGCCGCGGGTGCTGTTGGGCTTGCCCAGGTTCAGGTTGTCGCCACCCAGGTAGTTGGCCGGATTGCCCGGCCCGGCCTTGGCGCCGACCCAGTCGTCGAAGCCGCCGTAGTTGGTGGTGTTGAAGAGGTTGAGCACATCTCCACGCAGCGTGAAGGTGCTGCCGACAATCTTGAGCTCCTTGGCGATGCTCAGGTCGACCTGGCGGAAGCCGGTCGCATCGCCTTTGGTGGACACGCAGCCGACCTGCCCGTTGGCAGTGTCGAAGCCACCGGTGCAGTTGGTCAGCCGGCGCGGCATGCCGCTGGCCCAGGTGGCCTTGGCGGAAATCGTCATCCCCCAGGGCAGCAGGTTGTCGGCCACCGCAGCGGCCACCAGACGGTGCTCATCGACCAGTATTGACGGGTTCAAGCCGCGCGCGCCGGCGCGGCCGTAAGTCCAGTCGAAGATGTCGTTGTTCCACTCCTTGCTGGTCGTCCTGGCGTCGCTGTAGGTGTACGCAAAATGCGCTGACCACCCCGAGCTGCGCGTGTAGGGTTTTTCGAGCTTGGCGAAGACCGAGTTGGTCTTCGCCTGGCCGACAAAGTCGCCCAGGATCAGGGTGCCAAATCCGGGTGGGCCGTTCCACAGCGGATCGATCGGCGATTGTTTGGCGTAGCCGCCAAGCGGATCGCGGTTGCCGCCGAACCAGATGAACTGGTTCTTGGCGTCGACGCTGCTGAGCGCGATCTCGGCGTTCCACTCGCCCAGGGCCTGGCGCAGGCCGATCGTCGCCTGGTCGGCGTAGGGCATCTTGAAGTTGTTCTTGATCAGCCAGATCTCGCCGCCAGGCTGGGCGTTTTTCTGCAGCTCGTCGAGCGCGTGGTTGGCCATCGTGCGGTCGTAGGAGCGGCCCCAGCCGCCGAACACGATGGTGTTGCGATCGCTGAAGACATCAAACGACGCCCCCAGGCGCGGTGCCAAAGCGCCCTTGAAGGCTGAACGCGAATTGCCGGTGCTGATGTAGTCGCCGATGACGATGCCGCCCTTGGCCAGCGATTGCGCGTAGGTCTGGCCCGGCGTGACCGGAAAGTCGGTGCCCGGCACGACCGGCCAGCCGCGTGTCGAGAAGCCGTTGGCGTCGACCGGTTCCAGCGCGTTCAACGCGGCCACGCGCCCGGCGGGCGTGACGTAGTCGTTGTTGAGCATGTTGGTCTCGTAGTCGTAGCGCACACCGAGGTTGAGCTCGAGCTGCTTGGTGACCGACCAGTCGTCCTGGATGTAGATGCCGACCTGGTTGTTCTTGAAGGCAGCGCTGGCGCCGGGGATGGCGCGGCTGATCCGGCATTGGTCGCTGCTCGCGCCGGCGTTGCTGACGCCGGTGCCGATGCAGTTGACGCCGTCGAAGTAGGCCTGCCCGGTGACGGTGTCGATCAGGGTCTCGACACGGTCGACGCCGAAGGCGGTGCCCGAGAGCTTGTATTTCATCGCGCTGAACTTGACGCCGCCCTTGAGCACATGGCGCTGGATGCCGGTGAAGGTCAGATCGTCGGACAAGGTCAGGCCGGTCTGCTGGCGCCGTTGAGCGTCGGGCGAGCCACCAACAAACAACACGTCTTGTGAGTTGTCGATGTTCTGCAGCGCTGCGGTCGATACCTTGTACTTGATGAACGGCGTCGTTGACGCCGACCGTGGGTTCCAGACTGCATCGACGTAGCCCAGCCGCGCCTCGCTGAGCCAGTTGCCACGGGACCATTCATGGTTGGCATCGAGCCGGGTCTCGTCGTTCTTGCGGTTTTTGTCGTTGCCCGGCGCACTCAGGTCGCGACTCTCGGCGACGCGGTCGGTCTCGCGGCGCAGCTTCAGGCTGGCGCCGAGCCGCTGGTCGTCATCGATCTGCGCATCGATCTTGCCAAAGAACAGATGTTCGCGGAACGCATCGACCTGGTTGCCTTGCGCGGCGATCAGCGACGGCACGATGCCGGCCCCGCTGGGCAGCAGGTTGAGGTTGCGCGGCACGACCTGGCGCGAGTCTTCGATCTGCTTGCCGTCGTAGGCAAAGAAGAAGTGGATCCGGTCTTTGGCGATCGGGCCGCCGCCGCTGAAGCCGTACTCGTTTTTCGACGACGGCGGCAGCGCGACGCCCTGCGCCTCGCGTTCTTTTTCGAAGACCGATTTGGCGCGCCAGTTGGTGCCGGTGCGGTCGACATAGGCCTCGCCTTGAAACTCGTTGGTGCCCGACTTGGTGATCGCGGTGATCGCCGCGCTGCTGACCTGGTCGAACTCGGCCTTGTAGTTCTGCGTCAGCACCTTGTATTCGGCGATCGCCGATTGTGGGAACGGGTTGCCGCGGGTCGAATCCTGGCCGCTCAAGCCGCCACGCAGGATGTTGTTCTTCTGGCCCACGCCGTCGATGAAGACGTTGACGTGGTCGAAGTTCTGCGCGCCCGACTGGACCTTGGTGTTGCCACCGTTGTCGGTGGAGAAGGCCACACCCGGCGCGAGGTCCGCGGAGCTCAGGAAGTTGCGGGTGGTCTGTGGCAGGCTTTCGATCATCTTGCGCGAGACGTTGGTGCCGACTTCGGAACTCTTGACGTCCTTGCGCCCGAGTGCGCCGACGATCGTGATCTGCTGCGTCGCGACACCGGCACCCGCCACGGCGACATCGACCGAGGCGGTCTCGCCCACCTGCACCGTGATCGGTGGCGACTTCTGCGTGCCAACCCGGATTTCATAGGACCCTGGCGCCAAGCCGGCGAGCACATAGCTGCCGTCGGCCAATGCCGTCGTGCGGTAGGTATTGCCATTCGCCTGGTTGACCGCGGTGACGACAACACCGCCCGTGGCGGGCGCCGCGCCGGTGACCTGGCCCTTGATGGTGGCCGTGCTCAGTTGGGCGTGGGCGGTGCCGGCCAGGGCCAGGACCACTGCGGTAGCGATGACGTGGCGGCACAAGCGGGTTGGGGATCGGTTCATGAGCATCTCCTGGTCTGGCAAAGAGCGAGGTTGTGAGGGCTGCGGGGTTGGCGCGACGCGTCAGCGGGCAGGGGTTCTGGGACGGGGACGGGGGGGACTGGAACTGAGGCCGGGCGCCACGCCGGTCGGCGCGGCGGCGCCGCAGGAGCGGCGCACGACCAGTTCGACCGGCAGCGTGGTCATGAACGCCGATCGGGATTCGGGTTGTTTGATGGTCTTGATCAGGGCGTCCAGCGCCGCGGCACCAAGGCTGGCGATCGGCACGCGAATGGTCGTGAGTGCCGGGGTCAGGTAACGCGCAATCGGGATGTCGTCGAAGCCACCCAGCGCGATGTCATCGGGCACCCGCAGGCCGGCTTCGGCCAGCGCCGCCAGACAGCCCAGGGCCATCATGTCGTTGGCCGCAAACACGGCCTTCGGGCGCGGCTTCATCCGGGCGATTTTCTCTCCGGCGGCGCGACCGGAATCCTCGGTGAAGTCGCCGTCGACGACGATCTCGCGCGTGCCTGCGCCCAAGCCGGCGCGGTAACCGCGCAGTCGCTCCTGCGCCTCGTCGTTGCCCGGCGGGCCGCCGATGAACGCGACCTGCTTGCGCCCAGCCGCACCCAGGTGGCGGGTCATCAACTTGGCGCCGCCAAAGTTGTCGACGACGAAGCGCACGTGGCTCGTCAGGTCGGTGCCGGTATTGACCAGCACCGCGGGCAGGCCGGCCGGCAAGTTGTGCGACAGGAACGCCTCATCCACATGCGGCGACATCATCAGCAGGCCATCGACGCGGCCATTCATGGCCCGCAGCGCGGAAGCCGCCTCGTCAGCATCGCCGTGGGATGACGAGACCAGCAGATGCAGGCCCGCGGCACGCGCGGCCTGGTCGATGCCGCGAATCAGCTCTGAGAAATATTCGCCATGCAGGTCGGGCAGCAGCGCGCCGATGGTGTCGGTGCGACGCGTGATCAGGCTGCGCGCGGCCCCCGAGGGCATGAAGCGCAGCGCGCCGGCGGCGTCGAGGATGCGCTGCCTGGTCGCCGGCAGCACGCTGTCGGCACCGTTCATCGCCCGCGAGACGGTAGCCACCGATACGCCGGCGGCGCGGGCAACGTCTCGAATGGTGGCGGGCACGGCGTCAGCGTCGCTCAATGAAAATAAGGGCATCGATGAAAACGATTACATGATTGGAGGCGATCGGCGCCGCTTTGTATGTAATCGTTTCCACCAGCCATGCCGGCGCACGGCGGCGGTCGCAAGGCCCTGGGGCCGCGGCTGGGCTGGCGGCGTGGGCTCAGCTGCGCGCCGGGGTGCCGGCTTCGCCGAGCGCCCGGCGGTGGTCGGCGATGAGGCTGGCGTAGAAATGCGCGCTGGCTTTGGGTGTTCGCTTCATCGTCTGGAAGTCGACATGCACGATGCCGAAGCGCTTGGAGTAGCCATGCGCCCACTCGAAGTTGTCGAGCAGGCTCCAGGCGCAATAGCCGCGCACGTCGGCGCCCTGCGCCACCGCTTCACGCACCGCGTCGATATGCGTGCGCAGGTAGTGCACGCGCAATGGGTCGTCAATTTGGCCGTCGATGGCACTGGGCGGGTCGTAGAAGGCGGCGCCGTTCTCCATCATATACAGCGGCAGCCCGCCGTAGCGCTGGTGCAGCCAGAGCAGCGTTTCGGTCAGGCTTTCTGGATGCAGCTCCCACCCCGTCTCGGTGTGGATGCCGCCCGGCTGGCGCACCGCTGCGGCCGGCACCGGCCAGCCTG
>JANPDN010000059.1:0-23034 GCA_031431555.1 Rubrivivax sp. | reverse complement strand
CGCAGCGCGTTCTGGGATGTTTTTCGCATCGTCACCGCGTTCACGCTGGCGCACTCAATCACCTTGTCGCTGGCCACGCTGGGCGTGATCACGTTGCCGACGCGGCTGGTCGAGTCAGCGATCGCGGCGTCGGTGGTGCTCGCTGCGCTGAACAACGTCTGGCCGATTTTCCAGGGCCGGCGCTGGGCGGTGGCGTTTGCCTTCGGCCTCATCCACGGTTTTGGTTTTGCCAGCGTGCTGGCCGATCTCGGCCTGCCTGGCGACACCTTGCTGCTGGCGCTGGTCGGCTTCAACCTCGGTGTCGAAGCCGGGCAACTCGCGATCGTGGCGGCGTTTTTGCCACTCGCGTTTTTGCTGCGGCGCACGCCGTTTTATCGCCAGTTGGTGATGGCCGGCGGCTCGCTGCTGATCGCCGCATTGGCCGCGGTCTGGTTCGCCGAACGCGCGTTCGAACTGGAGCTGCTGGGGTTCTGAGCGTCACGTGCGGCGACTTCAAAAGCCAGCGTGACGAAGCGGCTTTCCCACTCGTCGGGGTTGGATGCGGACAGGCCCAGGTCGGTGCCCCGCAGGACCCAGCGGCCAGCCGGCGGCGCAGTCAGCCGCACGCGGCCTTCAGCGTCGCTGCGGCGCCAGATGCCCACGTTGATGCGGTCACCACGCAGCTCCAGCGCCAGGCCCGGCAGCGGTTGGCCGTCGCGCAGGACCTGAAACACCAGCGCTTCGCCAGCTTGCACCGGCCGGCCGGCGGCGGCGCGTTCGAGCCGGATGTCGAGCGCCATCTCCGAAGGGCTTTGAGGTGGCTGCGGTGCCGACCCGGCATCCGCCCCGGCCCAATCAATGCGCGCGTGTTTGGTGTAGCGCTCGCGCCAGGGCAGGCCGCGCGATTGCATCTGCCGCCATTGCTCGCGCACATCGGCCGGCGCCTGGATTTCCTTGAGGTACACGGCGATCTTGTCGGCTGCGAGTTCGACCTCGTGCGGCACCAACTGCGCCCAGCAAGTCAGCGGCTGGCGCGTGACTGTTGACAGCACCAGCGCCGTATCGGTGTCGCGGGAATGTTTTAGCGCGGTGATGCGGCCATCGATCTCGCGGCAGCCGCTGCGCGCGAGATGCTCCATGCCGACCGCGCTTTCGTGCACCGGAAACTGATTGCCGGTGCCCAGTGCAAGCAGAACCTGGTTCGACTTCGACTTCGGCGTCGGCAAGGGCGCGAACCACGTGTCGTGGCCGGCGGCGTTCATCGAGGTCACGGCCAGCGCGATGACTGCTGTGCGGGCCAGGGCTGCGGCCAGCGAGTTCGAGCGGTGGATCGGGTTTCGAGCGGCGCGCATCACAGCAGCTTACGCGGCAGCGCTGCCCGTGGATGCAGCCTCACCGGGGAGCGACAACCGCACCCGCACCCAGACCCACACCTGCGACCCCGCGCTCCAGCGCATCGATGAACATGCGCGCGACATCAAAACCGCTTTGCTGGCTGATCTCCTGAAAACCCGTCGGGCTGGTGACGTTGATCTCGGTGATGCAGTCACCGATCACGTCCAGCCCAATCAGCAACAGCCCGCGTGCGGCAAGCACCGGGCCGATGGTGGTGGCGAGCTCGTGGTCGCGTGCACTCAAAGGCTGTGCAACGCCCTTGCCGCCGACCGCCAGATTGCCGCGGATCTCGTTGCCCTGCGGGATGCGCGCGAGTGCAAACGGCACCGGCTCGCCGCCGATGATGAGGATGCGTTTGTCGCCGCGCACGATCTCGCTCAGGTACTTCTGCACCATCACGGTTTGCGCGCCGCCGCGGTTGAGCGTTTCGCTGATGCTGCCCAGGTTCAGGCCGTCAGGCCCGACGCGGAAGATGCCCATCCCGCCCATGCCGTCGAGAGGCTTGAGGATGATGTCGCCATGCTCGGCGTGGAAGGCGCGGATATCGGCCTCGCTGCGCGTCACCAGGGTCGGCGTCGTGTACTGCGCAAACTCCAGGATCGCGAGCTTTTCCGGATGTTCGCGCAGCGCCGCGGGGCGGTTGAAAACGCGCGCGCCTTCACGCTCGGCCTGGCTCAGCAGATGCGTGGCGTAAAAGTATTCGCTGTCGAAGGGCGGGTCCTTGCGCATCACCACCGCGTCGGCATCGCGCAGCGGCAGCGCGGGGTGGTCGGCGACGGGGTCGAACCAGGTCTCGGCCGCGCCGGTCAGCCTGATCTCGCGCGTGCTCGCGGTCACCTGCTCGCCACGCCGCCAGCGCATCGACTGCGGCTCGCAGGCAAACAGCCGGTGGCCGCGCGACGCGGCCTCGCGCATCATCGCAAAGGTCGAATCCTTGTAAGTCTTGAACGACTCCAGCGGGTCGGCGACAAAAAGCAGCTTCATGGTCACGGGGCGCCACGCGCCGGCGGGTTGTGGTGGTGATTGCGGGGCCGCCACTGTTGCACAAGCAGCGCCACCGCGCCGGCGACCACGCCCCAGAAGGCCGAGCCGACGCCGAGCAGCGTCACCCCCGACAGCGTGACCAGGAAGGTCAGCCCGGCGGCGTCGCGATGGTGTTCGTCTTTCAGCGCTGCCGCCAGCCCGCCGGCGATGGTGGCCAACAGCGCCAGACCGGCGATGACCAGCACCAGCTCGCGCGGGAAGGCTTGCAGCAGCCCGACCACCGCACCGCCGACGAGGCCGAGGGCGATGTAGAACACGCCGGCCATGACCGCCGCGGTGTAGCGCCGCGCCGGGTCTTCGTGGGCTTCGCGGCCCATGCAGATCGCCGCCGTGATGGCCGCCAGGTTGAAGGCATAACCGCCAAACGGCGCGAGCAGCACCGTCGCCACGCCGGTCACCGCGATCGGCGGCGAGACCGGTGTGGTGTAGCCGGCGGCGCGCTGTGCGGCGACGCCGGGCAGGTTCTGTGACGCCATCGTGACCACGAACAGCGGCAGCGCAACGCCGATCGTGGCTTGCAGCGTGAAGACCGGCGATGTCCACACCGGCATCGCCAGCGCCCAGGAGACGTCGCCGACATGCATGCGTCCTTGCAGTGCCGCGACGACGATGCCCGTGGCGAGCGTGCCCGGCACCGCATATCGGGGCACAAACCGGCGCGCAGCGACAAAACTTAAAGCCATCATGATCACCAGCAGCGGCGCGGTCTTGACCGCGCCGACGGCATCGAGGCCAAACCGCGCCAGCAGCCCGGCAAGCAGCGCCGCGGCGATGGCCTGCGGGATGCGGTCCATCACGCGCTCGAAGCCGCGGGTCACGCCGGCCAGCACGATCGCCGCACCGCAGACTACAAAGGCGCCGATGGCTTCGCCCATCAATACGCCGCTGCTGCCGGCCAGCAGCGCCGCGCCCGGCGTCGACCAGGCGGTGAGCACGGGCTGGCGGTAGTACAGCGACAACAAGACGGTCGTCGCACCCATGCCCAGCCCCAGCGCCCACATCCACGACGTGATTTGTGCTGCGGTTGCACCGAGCGCTTGCGCGGCCGCAAAAACGATGACCACCGAACTGGTGAAGCCGACGAGCACGGCGACAAAACCGGCCACCGCGGCCGACAGCGAGAGATCGCGAAGGAATGAGCCCATGGCGCCAGCATAGACGCGTGCTGGCGGTGCAACGCTCAAGGCCGGCGCCAGTACGCCGATACAAGGCTGATCCGGAGAAGCCCATGTGCAGATTTGTCGCCTATATCGGCGCGCCCGTTTTTCTGAACGAGATCGTGTGCAAGCCTGCGCATTCGCTTCTGCACCAGTCGCTGCAAGCCGAACGCGCGGTGACGGTGACCAACGGCGACGGGTTTGGCATCGGCTGGTACGGCGACCGTGAAGAGCCCGCCGTCTACCGCGAAGTCATGCCGGCCTGGTCCGACGAGAACCTGCTCGCGCTGTGCCAGACGCTGCGCTCAGCGCTGTTTTTTGCGCATGTGCGTGCGGCCACCGGGACCTCGATCGCGCGCCAGAACAGCCACCCGTTCAGGCATGGCAAATGGCTCTTCATGCACAACGGCCAGATCGGCGGTTATGCCCAGGTGCGGCGCGCGCTCGAAGCGCAGCTGCCCGACATGCTCTACGCCGCGCGCAAGGGTGCGACCGATTCCGAACTGCTGTTCCTGCTCGCGCTGGCGCGCATCGAGCGTGGGCAGGCGGTCGGCGCCGCGGTGCGCGCGGTCTTCGACGAGACCGTCGCCTTGATGATCAGCCGCGGCATCGAAGCGCCATTGCGGTTTTCAGCCGCGTTGAGCGACGGCCAGCGGCTGCATGTCTTTCGGCTGTCGAGTGACCCCAAACCGCCGACGCTTTACGTGCGTGCTGACGAGCTCGGCACGGTGGTCGCCTCAGAGCCGCTGGACGACGACGATGGCGAGTGGCGAGCAGTGCCCAACGGCAGCGTGCTGAGTTTCGACGGATTGACGGCCCCAAGGTCGGCCGAGGGCCGACCGCCCCCCGGGGAGATCAAGCAAAGTGGCAAAACCACATTTGCTTGAGGCGGCGCGAGCTGTAGAAGCCGCGCTGGTCTAGATCTCGACCTTCGAGCCGAGTTCGACGATCCGGTTCGTCGGCAGGTTCAGGAAGTCTGCCGCCGCGGCCGCATTGCGGTGCATGCTGGCAAAGAGCTTTTCGCGCCACAGCGCCATGCCGTCGCCAAAGGTCGGGATGACGGTGTCGCGGCTGAGGAAATAACTCGTCTGCATATCGTCGAGCTGCAGGCCCTGGCCCTCGATCAGCTGCAAGGCTTCGGGCACATCGGGGTCGTTCTTGAAACCGAAGTGCAGCGTCACCTGCCAGCACTCGTGGCCGAGCGGCTCGACCTCGCAGCGCCTGTCAAAACCGATCCACGGCACCTCATGGTGCTGCACCGTGACAAACAGATTCTGCTCGTGCAGCACCTTGTTGTGCTTGAGGTTGTGCAACAGCGCAAACGGTGTTGCGCCTTTTTCCGAGTTCAGGAATACCGCGGTGCCGCTCACGCGCAGCGGCGGATTCAGGAAGATCGACGTCAGGAAGTCGTCGAGTTCGATGGCCTCGTCGCGCAGCCGCTTGTGCATCAGTGTGCGGCCTTGTTTCCAGGTTGCCATCAAGGTGAACATCACGGCGCCGATGAGCAGCGGGAACCAGCCACCTTCGAACACCTTGACCGCATTCGCGGCGAAGAAGACGAAGTCGATGACAAAAAAGATCCCGGTCGCCGCGATGCACAGCGGCAGCGGCAGCTTCCAGCCAAAGCGGATCACGAAGAAGGTCATCACGGTGGTGATCGTCATGTCGATCGTCACCGCGATGCCGTAGGCCGAGGCCAGTGCACTGCTCGACCCGAAGGCAACCACCGCCAGCACGATGCAGGCAAAGAGCGCCCAGTTCACGAACGGCACATAGATCTGGCCGGTATCGCGCACGGAGGTGTGCACGATGCGCAGGCGCGGCAGGTAACCGAGCTGGATCGCCTGTTTGGTGACCGAAAACGCCGCTGTGATCAGCGCCTGCGAGGCGATCACGGCAGCCAGCGTGGCGAGCACGATCAGCGGGTACAGCGCCCACTGCGGGGCCATCTCGTAAAACGGGTTGTTGGCTTTTGCCGGCTCGCGCAGCAGCATCGCACCCTGGCCAAAATAGTTGACCACCAGCGCCGGCATCACGACCCAGAACCAGGCCAGCCGGATCGGCTTTTTGCCGAAGTGGCCGAGGTCGGCATAGAGCGCTTCGGCGCCGGTGACGCACAGCACCACCGCGCCAAGGGCGACAAAAGCGACGCTCGGTTCGCGCACCATGAACGCGAGCGCGTGGTGCGGCGACAGCGCCACCAGCACGGCAGGGTGGGCGGCGACATGCGGCAGGCCGAGCAGCACCAGGGCGGCAAACCACAGCAGCGTGATCGGGCCGAAAAAGCGCCCCACTGCACCGGTGCCAAAACGCTGCGCCGCAAAGAGCAGCGTCAGCACGACGAGTGTCACCGGCACGATGAAACGGTGCAGCCCGGGCGCGGCGACCTCGAGCCCTTCGACCGCCGACAGCACCGAAATCGCCGGCGTGATGACACCGTCGCCAAAAAAGATCGCGGTGCCGAAGATGCCCACGATCAGCAGCCGCCGGCGCAGCACGGGCCGGTCGCGCACCGCCTGCGAGGCCAGCGCCAGCATCGCGATGAGGCCGCCTTCGCCATGGTTGTCGGCACGCAGGATCAGGACCACGTACTTCACCGAGACGATCACCGTCAACGTCCAGAACACCAGCGACAGGATGCCCAGGATGTTGTCGGCGTTGAGTGGCACGCGGCCGTGGGCAAAAACCTCTTTCAGCGCGTAAAGCGGGCTGGTGCCGATATCGCCATACACGACGCCGATGGCGGCCAACGTGAGGGCGGCAAGGGCGGAGCGGCTGCGGGCAGGGGAGTCGGTTTGCACAGAGGCGGCGCACGCGCCGGCCATGACGGACGAAGGCGCGGATTGTGCCCGGGATTGGCTGGCGCAGTTGTCGCGCTGCGTCCTGAATCAGGTCAACGGCGCCGAGGCAAACGACGCGCCGCGGCGGGTGCGCGCGAGTTCGTCGCGCGGCCACCAATGTGCGGCGCGCGCCAACGATGCGGCATGGGGTTCGCCGGGGTGCTGGCAGCGGTAGCCAAAAGCCGCGGCGCGGCTGGCTGGCAGCGGCGAGCCTTCGGCGTCGGCCACGGCGTGGAAGGTCTCGAACCAGGGGCGGTCGGCGGCCAGGCCGATGCGCATCATCGTCATCAGGTCTTCGGGGCCGATCCACGAACCCGGCTCGACATCTTCGACACGCGCGGCCAGCGCGCCGATGCGCAAGCAGGTCACCGCCATGCCATGCCGCTCGGCATAAACACGGCACAGCGCTTCACCATGCAGCTTGCTGGCGGCATAGTGGCCGTCAGGGCGCGGTGGCATCGTTTCGTCGATCGCTGCATCACGTCCGTACAGGCCCATCACATGCATCGAACTGGCGAAGACAAAACGCGAGACGCCGGCGGCCGCGGCGCTGCGCAGCAGCTGCGCCAGCGCGAGCGAATTGCTGCCGAGCAGGTCTTGCACCGGCGCTTCCTTGGCGCGGCCGGCCAGGTGCACGATGGCGTCGACACCCTGCACGATGCGATCACAGGTGGCCGCGTCGGCGAGGTCGGCATGCTGTGCGCCGCGCGCGGCAAGATCAACTTCGCGCAGCACAAACGGCTCGCGCCTGATCAAGGGCAGCAACAACTGCGCCGCGGCCCCGCTGGTGCCGGTGACGAGCACCTGGCGCGCCGGCTGCGCGAAGTCGCGCAACTGTGCAGGCGCCGCGGCGGCGGCCCTTAGGGCTAACGGCGCACCCGAGCTGCGAGGAAGCAGTCGCGATTTGAATCTGGCGACCCACGAAGGGGTCGACGAAGCAGTCATCGCCGCGGGCAACTCAAGCGCTTGTGACGGCGGCGCGCCGCTTGCGGTCGATCGCCTTCTTGAACGCCATCAACGCGGTGGCGCAATGTTCCTGGTTCGTCAGCCCCGCGGTCATGTTCGCGCCATGGCGCCGCACGCACAAGGTGACCTGTGGCAGGCGCTCCGCGGGCAGGCCGCTCTCACGCAAGCGGTTGTACCAGTCGGTGTCTTCGCCGAAGCGCATCGAGTGGTCGAACAGGCCGACGCGCTCAAAAGCCTGGCGGCGGTACAGCCCGGCGCCGATGTAGTACGGGAACGACTCCGCCGGGTTGCCCTGGCGCTCGAAGACGCCGCTGGCCGGATCCAGCGTCAGCATCTGCGCATGACCGTGGGCGACCCCGAGCTCGGGCCGCGCCGCCAGCGCCGCGCCCAGAGCGCGCAGGTTGTCGGCGGGCCAGAGATCGTCGACGTCGAGAAAGGCGATGTAGTCACCCGATGCGTCACGGATGCCGCGGTTGCGTGCCGCCGCCGGGCCGGCGTTGTCCTGGCGGAAAAAGCGCACGTCCACCGACAGCGCGGCGATAGCGGCTTCGATCTCGTCGCTGGAGCCGTCGTCGACGACGATGATTTCCAGGCACGGGTAGTTTTGCGCCAGGATGCTGTCGATGGCCTGCTGGATGAAATGCGCGCCGTTGTAGACCGGCACGATGACGCTGATCAGCGGCGGCTGCACCGCCGCTTCGTTTGTGTCTGCGGTTGACGCGCCGGTGCGCGGCTGCGCGCGTTCGCGCAGGGTGTCGTCGTCGAGCGCCAGCAGGTTGCGGATCGCCTGCACCACGAGCGCCGGTTCGCTGCCGAGCTGGATCTCGAAGCCGGGCAGGCGCTGGATCATGCGCTCGATGAAGTCCTGCGTTTGCTGGCCCGCGTAGGGCAGCTGCGACAAGGTGGTGAACGCTGCGGCGCGGCTCAGGGTCAGGCGGTCGGCGGGCACCAGGTCGGTGTGCGGCTGGGGAAACACGCGCGGCGTCAGCACCGCCCGCAGCGGCATGCCACGCAGGATCTGCGGCTCGAAATCGGGGTACAGCTGCATCACCGCCTTTTCACCGTCCACCGACGGCAGGTTGGTGACATGCGGCGCCAGCGACGGGAACTTGACCACGTCCTGCGCGTTGAGCTTGGCCGTGCTGTACAGGCTGTAGACCATCGGCGTCGGCTCCAGCCGCACCGCCAGATAGTCGTCGGCGGCATACGACAGGCCGTGGACCAGCGAGGTCAATGCGGTGGTCGACTTGCCGACCCCGCCCTTGCCGGTGATCAGCACCGCGCCGTCGGCGCTGCCGACGGCTGCGGCGTGCAGCAGTTGCGCGCCGCTGCGCTCCAGGCACCAATGCAACATCGTGCGCAGCGGCGAGGCTTTGGTCCAGTAGGGCAGCTGCGCGGTATCGCGGATCCAGAACACACCGACGCCGGCCTCGAGGTCCATCACGTTGACCGAATATTCGATCCAGTGAAAGGCGGTGCGGTAGCGTTCGCTGGTGAAACCCCAGAGATCACCGCGGTCGGTGAAGTGGTCGCGCGAGCAGGGTGGTGGCGGGATCGTGACGCCGCTGGAGCGGCCGTCCCAGACATGCACGGTGGTCTGTGCCGGCCCCGCACCATGCACGACCAGATGGCGCAGCGCAGGCAGCAACTCGGCTTGCATCGTCGGCCCGGCGAAGACCAGGTCGATGCGCAGCCCGGCGACTTCGAGCGCCACGGTCTGGCTGCCGACGGCGGCTTCGGCGGCCTTGGTGGCGGCCATCACGGCGCCAAAAAATGCCGCTTGTTCTTCTTCGGTTCTGACGACGTAGTCCATCGGGTACTTCCTGAGGTCGAGGAGAGATCGGGGGGAGCGTTCGGGCAGGGTTTGGGGACGCGTTTTGGGCTCAGGCGGCGATGTGCAACGCGGCCCGAGCCGGTGCCGATTCGGCGGTCGGTGGCGGCACGGGTGCAAGGCGGCCGTCGCGCAGCGCGTAGGTGTGATGGACCATGCCCAGCACCCGCGTGTCGTGGCTGACGAGGATGATCGTCGGCGAGTCTTCGAGGCGTGACAGCGCAGTCAACAGTTCGGCCACCGCGTGCACGTCGAGGTGGTTGGTCGGCTCGTCAAAGATCAGCGCGCGCGGCGAACGCAGCAGCGCGCGCGCGATCGCGATGCGCTGGCACTCACCGCCTGAAAGCGTGGTGCCCGAGTCGCCGACGATCGTGTCGTAACCCAGCGGCAACGCGGCGATGAAGTCGTGCGCACCGGCGAGTTTCGCCGCGGCGATCATGGTCTCTTCAGGCACGCCGGGGCTGCCGTAACAGAGGTTGCTGCGCACGCTGCCAAAAAAGAAGCCCGACTGCTGCATGACCACGCCGATCTGGCGCCGCAGAGCGCTGGTGTCGAGGTCTTCGTAGGCCCAGCCGCCGCTGCGCACCATGCCGGCATGCGGGCGCACCAGGCCCAGCAGCATGTGCAACAAGGTGGTCTTGCCGGAGCCGTTGGCACCGACGATGGCGACACGCTCACCCGGCGCGATCTTCAGGTCGACGCCTTGCAGCACCGGTGCTTCGGGGTAGCCGAAGGACACCCCTTCAAGCTCGAAGCCGCCGTCAAAATCGATCTGGCCGGCGCCGGTGTAGACCGCGCGCGGATCGGGTTCGAGCAACGCCGCGAGCTTGTCCATCGACAGGCCGGCCGAGACGATATCGGCACTGCCGCGCGAGACCGTCGACATCGCGCCGTTGAGCAGCGTCGCGCCAAAGTAAAAAGCCAGCAGCTCGCCGATCGTCAAGCGTCCTTGCGCGACCTGCAAGCCACCGAACACCAGCAGCACGATGCCGGCGACGCCGGTGACTGCGGACTGCATCTGGCCGTGCACCGCAAAGCTCCACGACATCTGTTCACCGTCCTCGGTCAGGCGGCGCAGATGGGCCTTCTGGCGCGCCAGCTCTTCACGCTCGTGCCCTTGCGCGCGGGTCAGGTCGATCTGCCGCAATACAAACGACACGCCTTTGTTGAAGGCTTCGAACGCCGCCTGGAAATGGGCCACGTCGCGGCGCACGCCGCGGTTGGTCAGTCGCGCGGCGCCCCACAACGCCGGGACCACCAAGGCGACGAGCAGCACCAGCAGCGGGCTGTAGATCAGCAGCACGGTGAACAACGCCAGGCTCGAAAAGACCGCCGGCAAGACGTTGGACAGCGCGCCGTTGCAGACCACGTCGATGCGCTCGCTTTCCTGCACGATGCGGTTTTGCAGGCGGTCGATCTCGTTGCGGCTGAGGCCTTCGCGGGTGTTGGCGTAGATGCGGCTCAAGAGGTCTTCACGCAGGCTGAGCACGGCACTCTTGATCATGCGCACGACGCGGCGACGCAAGAACAGCGACACACCGATGACCGCCAGCCGGATCGCCACGATGCCGGCGCCGACAATGAACAGCAGGCCGATATCGAGCTGCGGGATCGCGCGATCGAAGACCAGCCTGACGAGCCACAACACCGGCAGCACCGACATCGACAGCAGCGCCGCTGCCGCTGCGTGCAGCAGCAGGCCAGTGCGGTGCGGCCGCAGGTAGGGCAGGAACAGCCGCCACGGTCGCCGCTCGGCAGCCGCGCGCTGCAAGGCTTCAGCTGACATGGGGGCGGTGCGTGTCGTGCGGGCGGTGCGCGAACAGGGCTTGCAGCGGACGCCTGACGAGCCTGGAGTAAACGCCATAGAGGACAAAGGGCACGAGGTCGCGGATGCGCTTCCTCCCCCACGAATAGCGCAGGTATTCGAGAAAGGCAAACAACCAGGTCAAGCGCCCGCCCGCGGGTGCGCGACGCCCGAAACGCGCCAGCGCCAGGGCCATGGGGCCAAGGACGGTGTTGTAGATCTGGCCTTCGTCGCGCAGGATCGTTTGTTCTTCAAGGCTCTGAAGCCAGTCGCGTGGATGGGCCTCCACCGCGACCATGACCGTTTCGGGAATCGGCGCCTCGAAGCGGCTTTGCAGATAGCGCAGCGCGATGCCGACCCGGTGCGTGAGCCGGTATTCGCGGGCAAAGGCGACGAAGCCGCGCCAGTCGATATCGGCCGACCGACGGTGCAGCACCTGCATCGCATCGGGCACCCAGCGCACCGGCGGTTCCAGGTTCCAGCGCATGCCGTGGATCAACGTGTGCAGCAACATCATCGTCGGGTTGGGCATTTCGATGTCGTGCCCGACCAGCGCGAAGGTCTCCGATGTCGACCAGAACGCCGCCTCGGCACCGGGGCCGCAGTCGAAGATCAGGTCCCAGTGCAGGTCGAGCTCGCGGCCGTCGTCGGCGCGCAGCGGCAGCGCGTGGGCGTAGTGCAGGGCGTCGCTGTTGATGGGGTGCAGCGGCTTGAACCCGATCTCGCCGAGCACCTGCAAGGCACGCTGGATGTCAGCACGGCGCACCGCCAGATCGATGTCGCCCATCGGCCGCAAGGCGACGTTGCCGTAATAGGCCAGGGCCAGCGGCAGGCCTTTGAGGCCCATGACGCGGATGCCGGCGCCGCGCAGCGCTTCGATCGCCGGCTGGATCTCGTTGAACAAGCGGTGCGATTTGGCCCAGGTCAGGCGGTAGGTGCCCTTGAGCCGCCCCATCAGCGGGTCCTGCACACCCAGGCGGTGCAGGTTGTCGTAAAGCAGCGGCAGCAGGCGGAACACCTGGTAGTCGAAGTCGTCTTCGATGCGCAGCGATTGGCGCCACTCGCCAAAAGCCGCCAGCGCGCGACCACCGTCGCCCAGCGCGGCGCGCAGCACGAGCAACTGCTCGTGGGTCGGGAACAGACCGGGCTGGGAAAACTCGACCGGCTCGGCGGTGCTGGTCTTCATGCCGACCCTGTGGCTGTCGCCGCGTTGGCGTGCTGGGCCCGCTTGCGATCGATCGACGCCTTCAGCGCGCGCAGGTAGTCGCCGTGGCCCGGCGCCTGGCGCAGCATCGTATTGTTGCCGTGGATGCGGCGGCGCATGCTGATGTGCTGCACCTGGTCGATGACCAGCGGCAAAGCTTGCGCGCGCGATACCCACTCGATCATTTCACCGACCTTCAGCCCGGTGTCGAACAGCCCGGCGCGCATGAAAGAAGCCCGGCGTGCGAGCAAGGTGCCGGCAAAACGCGCGTCCGCCGGCGCGGCGTCGAAGGGCAGGCGCGCCCGCGCCGCGTGGTCGAGCTCGGCGCTGTGGAACTGCTCGAGACGGCCGAACACGATATCGGTCGAAGGGGCTTGCGCAAAGCGCTCGAGCCGCGCCGCCAGGCTGCCGGCGGTCCAGATATCGTCGGCGTCGAGAAAGGCGAGCCACTCGGCGCGAGACCGCTGGATGCCGGCGTTGCGTGCAGCGGCAATGCCGGCATTGGCCTGGGCGTGCAGCAGGACCTGCGCGCCATAGCGCCGCGCCACCGCTGCGCAATCGTCGGTCGAACCGTCGTCGATGAGGATCACCCGCAACCCGGGCTGGCCTTGTGCAAAAACGCTGTCCAGCGCTTCGCCGAGAAAACGCGCCGCGTTGTAGCAAGGGATGACGACGTCGACTTGCGACGCAGTGCTGGCGCAGGTCATGCGGGTTGCTCCGCCGGCCGCATCGGCCAGCCTTCGTCGGCGACATCGTGGATCGGATCCAGCATCAGCAGATCCTTCATGTCGGTGTAGGCATTCATCTGCGGACTGGTGTAGGGCGCACGCACGGTCGTCGCCACCAGCGGCCTAGGGCCGGAGGTCGCGGCGGCGGCGGTTGCAACATCCCCGGCGCGCACCAGGCCGTTGCTGCGCAGCGACTCGATGAAGACCGACAAATCGGTTTCGATCTGCGCCGTGGGCGCGTCGAAGGCCTCGCCCAGCACCGCGGCGATCGCGCTGGTGTCCATGCCTTGTTCGAGGCAGGCCCAGGCCACCGCGCCGCTGCCGGTGCTGCTGAAATAATGGCCGGTGGCCAGGTTCATGACCACGAGCTCGTCGTCGATGACTTCGCTGACGACGCTCGGGGTGTCGACGACCCAGATGGAATGATTCATGGTCAAGGTTCCCCAACGATTCTTGTGACGAAAATGTGAATCGCGATGGTAAAAGTTGCCCTGACATCAGATGCGGAATTAGTTGGCGCCAGAGCGGTTCGGCGACTGTGGAACGCCCGCCTGCACCTGGGTGAGACCCCGATCTGCATGCCCGCGGATGCGGGGGTGCAGTTCATCGACGGCCCGCGTGGTGAGCTGCTCGGCTGCTCGGCCGACGGCGCCGCGCGCCGACGCCGCCAGGTCGCGGTAGAGCTCGGTTTTGCCGCGCTGGCCGATGCCGGCCGGCTCGTCTTGGGGGTTGGCACCGAGCTGGTTCTGGCCGCCGCCGACGGCACCCGCATCCGCGCGCTGGGCTCGGCGCCGGGCGATGCAGCGAAGCTGCGCCTCAACGATGCCGGCAGTGATGTCGCCGGCCGGCTGTGGACTGGCACGATGTGCCGCCACGGGCGCGATCCGATCGGCGCGCTGTACCGGCGCGAGCTGGACGGCGAGCTGCGTTTGATCGACGACGGCTACACGATCCCGAACGGCTTTGCCTTCGACCGCGCCGGACGCACGGTCTACGTGGCCGACTCGCCGCTGCAGACCGTCTACGCCTACGAACTCGATGCCCACGGGCTGCCGATGCACAAGCGGGTCTTTTTTGCGTGGTCGGATGTGGCACGCGGGTATCCCGACGGCATGGCCGTCGATGCCGAAGACCATTTGTGGATCGCGTTTTACGGTGGCGCCTGCTTGCGCCGTTTTCGGCCCGACAGCACGGTCGAGCGCGAGCTGCCGATGCCCGACCAGAACGTGACCGCCTGCGCCTTTGGTGGCAACGACTTGGGCAGCCTCTTCGTGACCACCGCCGGTGACCCCCGCGCCCGCTGGTGGAGGCCCTGGCTGCGGGGCGGTTCGCTCTACGCCGTCAACCCCGGCGTGGCCGGGTGGCCGGTGCCTGTGGTGCGCGTTGGTGCGTAGGGCGCAGCGCCGGCGGAATCGAAAGTTGGCGTGCCGACTTACTCGTAGACCTCGGCCGCCGGATCGGTGGCTTCGAGTTCGTAGCTTGCCGCGAGCATCGCCAGGCGGCCGATGACGCCGTACATATAGAAGCGGTTCGGCGCGCTCGCGCCGGGCTTGTCGCCCGGGCGCGGCAGACGGTGGCTTTCGGCAAACGCGAGTGGCACATAACTCGAACCCGGCGCGCTCAGGTTTTCGTCGATGCCACGTTCGGCATGCACGCGGTAGAAGCCGCCGACGACATAACGGTCGATCATGTAGACCACCGGCTCGGCGACGGCATCGTTCATGCGCTCGCAGGTCGGCACACCCTCTTGGATGATGACTTCGGTGACCGGCGCTGCGTCTTTGTCGAAGCCCATCTTTTCCTGCGCGTGCAGGTGCAGGTCGTCGAGCTGGCGGATGTCGCGCACGGTCATCAGGCCCATGCCACAGCTGCCGTCGTCGGCCTTGACGACGACGAAGGGTTTTTCGCCGATGCCAAATTCCTTGTACTTGCGGCGCAGCTTGACCAGCAGCGCTTCGGTATGGCTGCGCACGCAGTCCAGGCCGGCGGGTTGGTCAAAATCCACTTGGCCGCAGCGGTCGTACATCGGGTTGATCAGCCAGGGGTCGATGCCGAGCAGTTTGGCAAACTTTTTCGCCAGTTCTTCGTAGCTGCGGAAATGCCGGCTCTTGCGCCGCACCGACCACCCGGCATGCAGCGGCGGCAGCAAAAACTGCTCATGCAGATGTTGCAGCGAACGTGGCACGCCGGAGCGCAGATCGCTGTTGAGCAGGATCGTGCAGGGGTCGAAATTTTTCAGGCCCAACCGGCCACGATGGCGCACCAGCGGCTCCAGCGTCAGTTCGCCGCCGTCGGGCAGATTCACCTTTGTCGCTGCGGTGACCAGCGGGTCGAGCGTGCCCAGGCGCACGTTCAGGCCGGCCTGGTGAAAGATGCGCACCAGGCGTTGCACATTGGCCAGATAAAAACTGTTGTGTGCCGCCGGCTCCGGGATCAGCAACAGGTTCTTGGCCTCGGGGCAGATCTTTTCGATCGCCGCCATCGCCGCCTGCACCGCCAGCGGCAGCATCTCTGGCGTCAGGTTGTTGAAGCCGCCCGGGAACAGATCGGTGTCGACCGGCGCCAGCTTGAAGCCGGCATTGCGGATATCGACCGCGCAATAAAACGGCGGCGTGTGCTCCATCCATTCGAGGCGGAACCAGCGCTCGATCGCGGGCATCGATTCGAGAACGCGCTGCTCGAGTTCGTTGATCGGGCCGGTGAGTGCGGAGGTGAGGTGCGGAACCATCGGGGGATGATAGAGCGGGCGCCAAAAAAAGGCCGCCCGAAGGCGGCCTTGGTGATGACAGCGAGGGATCTGCTGACTTGATCTGCTTAGTGAATCTGTTTACTTGCTGTACGCCGTCTCGCCGTGCGAGGTGATGTCCAGGCCTTCGCGTTCGTCTTCTTCGGCGACCCGCAGGCCGACCACCAGGTCGACGAGCTTGAAGGCGATGAAGGCCACGACACCCGAGATCAGCACCGTGAAGAAGATGCCCTGGGCCTGGATCCAGACCTGGTTGCCGATGCCGCCCCATTCGCCACATTTGTCGGTGACGTAGTTACAGATGCCGGTGCCGCCCAGGCTCGGTGCAGCAAACACGCCGGTGAGCAGCGCGCCGGTGATGCCACCGACGCCGTGCACGCCGAAGACATCGAGCGAGTCGTCGGCACCGAGCAGCTTCTTCAAGCCGCCGACGCCCCACAGGCACAAGACACCGGCGATGAGGCCGATCACGAGGGCGCCGCCGACGCCGACAAAGCCGCAGGCCGGGGTGATCGCCACGAGGCCGGCCACCGCACCCGACGCCGCACCGAGCATCGACGCCTTGCCCTTCATCAGCGACTCCGCAGCCGTCCACGACAAGGTTGCCGCAGCGGTGGCAACGATCGTGTTGATGAAGGCCAGCGCGGCCAGGCCATTGGCTTCGAGGTTCGATCCGGCGTTGAAGCCGAACCAGCCGACCCAGAGCAGCGAAGCACCGACCATCGTCAGCGTCAGGCTGTGCGGGGTCATCGACTCACGGCCGTAGCCGATGCGCTTGCCGATCATGTAGGCGCCGACCAGGCCGGCGACCGCGGCGTTGATGTGCACGACGGTGCCGCCGGCGAAGTCGAGCGCGCCCTTGGCCCACATGTAGCCGGCTGCGGCGGTGACGGTTTCGAGCGCCTTTTCGCTGGTGATGGCATCCGGGCCGTCCCAGTACCAGACCATATGCGCGATCGGCAGGTAGGCGAAGGTGAACCACAGCACCGAGAACATCAGCACTGCCGAGAACTTCATGCGCTCGGCGAAGGCGCCGACGATCAGCGCGGTGGTGATCGCGGCGAAGGTGCCCTGGAAAGCGACGAAGGTCAGCTCCGGGATGTAGACGCCCTTGCTGAAGGTCGCCGCCACCGATTCAGGCGTGATGCCCTTGAGGAAGATCTTGTCGAGCACGCCGAAAAACGGGTTGCCGGCTGTGAAGGCCAGCGTGTAGCCGTAGACCACCCACAACACCGAGATCAGCGAGAAGATCATGAAGACCTGCATCAGCACGCTGAGCATGTTCTTGCTGCGTACCAGGCCGCCATAGAACAGCGCCAGGCCGGGGATCGTCATCAGGATCACGAGCGCCGTGGCGATCGTCATGAAGGCCGTATCGCCCTTGTTCGGCACCGGGGTGGATGCCGCTGCAGCGGGGGCGGCTGCAGCAGATGCGGCTGCAGCCGGGGCAGCCGCGTCGGCCGCCGCGGAGGCGGCTGGCGCGGCCGCGGCCGGCGCCGAAGCAGCGGCCTGCGCCAGCGCACCGGCGCTGAAGCCGAACGCCGCCAGGCCCAGCGCCAGGGAGGCAATGAGATGTTTCATCGTGGGTGTCTCTTTGGAGTGTTGTTGCGTCGGGGTGGGCTGCGGCGCTTTGGGGCTACAGCGCGTCCTTGCCGGTCTCGCCGGTGCGGATGCGGACGACCTGTTCAAGCGGG
This sequence comes from Rubrivivax sp., assembly GCA_031431555.1. GTDB lineage: Bacteria > Pseudomonadota > Gammaproteobacteria > Burkholderiales > Burkholderiaceae_C > Rubrivivax. Next base: position 5,646 of record JANPDN010000059.1, on the reverse strand, counting down.
CAGACAAAAATCTTGCCGTCGCCGATCTTGCCGGTGCGCGCCGAGGCCTCGATAGCCTCGATGACGCGGTCGACGAGGGCATCGTCGACCGCGGCTTCGATCTTCACCTTGGGCAAAAAGTCGACGACATATTCGGCGCCGCGGTAGAGCTCGGTGTGGCCTTTCTGGCGCCCGAAACCCTTGACCTCAGTGACGGTGATGCCTTGCACGCCGATGCCGCTGAGCGCCTCGCGTACTTCGTCGAGCTTGAACGGTTTGACGATCGCGGTAACCATTTTCATGTTGTGCTCCTGCGGGGCGCTTCGGTTTCAGTTTCAGTTCGGTGTCGCTTCGGTTTCAGAAATTCAGCTTGGCGCCGAGCACGAGGCCGGCTTTGCCCAGATCCTTGCCCCCGGCACCGACGTAGGCCTTGGTGTCGGTGTCGACCAGCGTCGCGCTCCAGGTGACGCCGCTCCATTCCTTGCTCACGCTGACCGAGAAGTCGGTGTATGAAGCGGCGCCGAGGTTCTTCACCGTCTGCTTGCCGATATGCGGGGTGACCGCGAAGCCGCCGACGTCGAAGGTCGCGCTGAGGTCGAGATAGCCGCTGCCCTTGCTGTTGCCGAAGCCGAACAGGTTGGTCGTGCTGCGCGAATATTTCGCGGTTGCCGGGCCGAAGGTCAGTGCGCCGTAGATCTCGGTCGTGTTGGCGCTCGGGTTGAGCTTGTTGCTGGGGTACTGGTACGTCAGCACGCCGATGTCGTAGCCCACCTCTTTGGTGATCTCGCCCTTGTAGCCGCCGTAGATATCGAGCTCGATGCTGCCGTCACCGCCACCGTCCTTGACCCACTTGATCGTCGACGCCCAGGCGCCGGCATAGAAGCCGCCACCCGACCAGTCGACGCCGCCTTGCACCGCAGGCTTGAGCCGGCTCTGCGAAATGCCGCGGTAGCGGTAGTCGGTGACGGCACCGATGTTGAAGGTGACCGGCGAATCGGCGGCTTGCGCCAGGGTGGGCAATGCGCCCGCGGTGAGCAGCGTGGCTAGCGAAACGGCAGTGACGATCGAGCTTCTTTTCATGGGGACTCCAATGGGGGAATAAAAATTCTGTCGCAACTGATCAGCAGCTTCCGTGCCACCTGCCCGAGCGGCGCGCAGCCCCAGCTTGGGGCGCCGCGCCCGCGGCCGACACCCGTCACCCCCGAAAGACCGCCCCATAGAAGTGCGCACCAAACTGGGTGCTATTCGATCGCCAGCCGGCCTGACCCAATCGGTGCTTCGATGCAGACAAGGGGCGGTGATGTCGCTGGCGGTGGTCATGAGTCGAGCACTCGACGGGGTCGACGCGCCGCCGGTGCGGGTTGAAGTGCACCTGGCCAACGGCTTGCCCGGGTTCACGCTGGTCGGCCTGGCCGATACCGAAGTCAAGGAGTCGCGCGAGCGGGTGCGCGCCGCGTTGGCAGAAAGTGGTTTTGCCTTTCCGCACAACAAACGCGTGACCGTCAACCTGGCGCCGGCCGACCTGCCCAAGGAGTCGGGCCGCTTCGACCTGGCGGTGGCGCTGGGCATCCTGGCCGCGGCCGGCGTCATCGAGCCGAAGGCGCTGGAAGGGTTGGAGTTTGCCGGCGAGTTGTCGCTGGCCGGCGAGCTGCGGCCGATCCGCGGCGCGCTGGCCTTGGCGCTGGCCGTGCGCCATGCCGGCGGGCCGCTGCGCACGCTGGTGCTGCCGGCCGGCAGCGCCGAATCGGCGGCCTGCGTGCCCGGCTTGGACATCCGCAGCGCGAACCATTTGTTGCAGGTCGTGCAGTCGCTGTTGCCGCCGCTGGATGGTGTGGCGGCGGTGCCGTTGCCGCGCGCTCAGCCGCTGCCGCGGCAGCCCGCGCCGCAGCGCGACGATCTCAGCGATGTGCGCGGCCAGGCAGGTGCTCGACGCGCTTTGGAAATTGCCGCGGCCGGTGCGCACAGCCTGCTCTTTGTCGGCCCGCCAGGCACTGGCAAATCGATGCTCGCGCAGCGCCTGGTCTCGATCCTGCCGCCGATGACCGACGACGAAGCGCTGCGCAGCGCGGCGCTGCAAAGCCTCACGCGCAGCGGCTTCGACCCCGCCCTGTTTGGCCAACGCCCGCTGCGCGCGCCGCATCATTCAGCGAGTGCGGTGGCGCTGGTCGGTGGCGGCTCGCCGCCGCAGCCGGGCGAGATCTCGCTCGCCGATGGCGGTGTGCTCTTTCTCGACGAACTGCCGGAGTTCCAGCGCAGCGCGCTCGAGGCCTTGCGCGAGCCTTTGGAAACCGGCCAGATCACGATCTCGCGGGCCGGCCACCGGGCGCAGTTTCCGGCGCGCTTCCAGCTCGTCGCGGCGATGAACCCCTGCCCCTGCGGTTATCTCGGCGCCTTTGCTGCAACGGGGAAAAACTGCCGCTGCACCACCGATGCGGTGGCGCGATACCACGGCAAACTGTCCGGGCCGCTGCTCGACCGCATCGACCTCATCGTCGAGGTGCCGGCCGTGAAGATTGGCGAGCTGCTCAGCGCGCAGCCGGGGGAAGCGTCAGCCGCGGTGGCGGCGCGTGTCGCTGCGGCTCGATCTCACCGAGCCGCGCGCATTCAGCTCAGCGGCGCGCAGCTGGACGGCATCGACGATGGCGCTTTGCGTTTTGTGCAGCATGCCGCCGAGCGCCTGGGCTGGTCGGCACGGGCAGTGCACCGCGTGCTGAAGGTCGCCAGAACGATCGCCGACCTGGCCGCTGCGGATTTCGTTCTCGCCGCGCATGTTGCGGAGGCGGTGCAATACCGGCGGGGGCTGGTCGGTTGATCGCGAGGCGCGCCTACTCGATGGGGTCAGGCTTGCCTTTTACCTCCCCAACCCCGGCACGGTACGCGCACCAGCGCGGTCGTGGCGGCCTGTGGCTATTTCTTGTCGGCCGCCAGCGCCACCAGTTTGCCGTCCTGCACACGCACCGTCTGCCCCAGCTTGAAGCCGGGGTCGGCGTCGCGCTCGAACTTCTGCACCTTGCCGTCTTTGGCGGTCACAGTCGTGATCCAGACGCGGTGGCGCTTGAATTGCTTTTCGATCTCGTTGCCGAGCACGCCGCCGAGCACCGCGCCGGCGCCAGTGGCGATGCCGCCGCCGTCACCGGCCTTGTTGCCGACGACACCGCCGGCCACCGCGCCACCGACCGCGCCGACGCCGCTGGCTTTGCCTTTGCGCTTCTCGGACTTCAGCGAGGTGACGATGACGCAGCCGTCGCAGAGCGCGGCGAGTTGTTTGGCGCTCGGCGCAGCGGGCGCAGATGCGGCCGTGGGGGTCGCCGCGGCGGTCACGGCCGCGGCCGGCAGCGATGCCGCGAAGGCGATGGCGATGGCGACGATCGCCGCGGCGGTGATCCGGTTCTGAACGACGGGCATGTTGAAGTCTCGTGCGATTGATGGTGCCGGCGTCGATTGGACACCCGCGCCGCCGGTGTTGCGGCGATCGAAGGTGATCTCAGCGCGATCAGATGGTGAGGATGTGCAACACGCGGCGGCCACGGCCGCAGCGCGCAACGCCAGCAACTCAGAGGCCCAGAGCCTCAGACCAAGGCCGCCAGCCCGCGCCGTGCTTCATCAACCGCCAGGCCGCTGCGCTGGGCCCAGTCGGCGATCTGGTCGTCGCCGATGCGCCCGACGTTGAAGTAGGCCGCCTCGGGGTGGGCAAGATAAAAGCCGCTGACACTCGCTGCCGGTGTCATGGCCATGCTTTCGGTCAGCGCCATACCGACCTCGGCGGCGTTGAGCACGCGGAACATGTCGGCCTTGACGCGGTGATCGGGGCAGGCCGGATAACCCGGTGCTGGCCGGATGCCGCGGTATTTTTCGGCGATGAGCTCGTCGTTGCTCAAGGCCTCGTCGGCGGCAAAACCCCAGAACTCGGTGCGCACACGCTGGTGCATGCGCTCTGCAAAAGCCTCGGCAAGGCGGTCGGCCAAGGCCTTGAGCATGATCGCCGAGTAGTCGTCGTGGTCGGCCTGGAACTGGCGCTCCCGTTTTTCGACGCCGATGCCGGCGGTGACCGCAAAGACGCCGATGTAGTCAGGCTTGGCGCCGGGCCCGGTTTTGGGTGCGATGAAGTCGGCCAGGCTGCGGTTGGGCCGCTTGACACCGTCGATCACCGGGCGCTCGCTTTGCATGCGCAGCGGCGACCAGCGCATCAGCACCTGCGCGCGCATTTCGTCGGCGTAGATCTCGATCGTGTCGTCGTCGACGGTATTCGCGGGCAGCAGGCAGACCACGCCGTTGGCCTGCAACCAACGGCCTTCGATGACGCGCTTGAGCAGGCGCTTGCCGTCGTTGAAGACACGTGTGGCTTCAACGCCGACGAGCTCGTCGCGCAGGATCGCGGGGTACGGCCCGGCGAGATCCCAGGTCTGGAAAAACGGCGCCCAGTCGATGCACGCGGCGAGTTCGCCGACGTCGTAGTTGCGGAACACCCGGCGGCCGATGAAAGCCGGCTTTGGGGGCGTGTAGGCAGCCCAGTCGATCGGGGTCTTGTTGGTGCGCGCGGCGGTGAGTGACACGATCGGGGTGACCTTCTTGTTGGCATGCTGCAGGCGCACGCGGTCGTATTCGGTATTCAGCTCGACGATGTATTTTGCCGCACGCTCGTCGGACAGCAGCTCGCTGCAAACACTCACGCTGCGCGATGCGTCGGGCACGTAGACCACCGGGCCGTCGTAGTGCGGCGCAATCTTCACGGCAGTGTGCACCCGGCTGGTGGTTGCGCCGCCGATCAGCAGCGGCGTCTTGCGCTCGCGGAAATAGTCGTCGCGCTGCATCTCGGCGGCGACATGCTGCATCTCTTCGAGGCTCGGTGTGATCAGGCCGCTGAGGCCGATGATGTCGGCGCCTTCGAGCCGTGCCTTGGCCAGGATGTCCTGGCAGGGCACCATCACGCCCATGTTCACGACTTCGAAGTTGTTGCACTGGAGCACGACGGTGACGATGTTCTTGCCGATGTCATGCACATCACCCTTGACGGTGGCGATGACGATCTTGCCCTTGGCCTTGGCCTCGCCGCCGGCATCCACGAGCAGGCGCTTTTCTTCTTCGATGTAGGGCAGCAGGTGGGCCACGGCCTGCTTCATCACGCGCGCGCTCTTGACGACCTGGGGCAGGAACATCTTGCCGGCACCAAACAGGTCGCCGACGACATTCATGCCGGCCATCAGCGGGCCCTCGATGACATGCAGCGGCCGGCCGCCGCTGGCTTGAATCGTTAGCCAGACTTCTTCTGTATCGGCGACGATGAAGTCGGTGATGCCATGCACCAGCGCGTGTGACAGGCGGGCGTGCACGTCCATCGCGCGCCAGGCCAGTCGCGCCGAGTCGTCCTTGGCCGCGCCCTTGGCGGTTTCGGCGATTTCGACGAGGCGCTCGCCGGCATCGGGCCGGCGGTTCAAGACCACGTCTTCGACACGTTCGCGCAAACCCGGCTCGAGATCGTCGTAGACCCCGACCATGCCGGCGTTGACGATGCCCATGTCCATGCCAGCCTGGATCGCGTGGTACAGAAAGACAGTGTGGATCGCCTCGCGCACCGGGTCGTTGCCGCGGAAGCTGAACGACACGTTGCTGACCCCGCCCGAGACCTTGGCGCCGGGCAGGTTGTGCTTGATCCAGCGCGTGGCGTTG
>JANPDN010000058.1:0-36468 GCA_031431555.1 Rubrivivax sp. | reverse complement strand
GCGGCCAGGTCGGCCGAAGGCCGTAGGGTGCGCCATTGAGCATGCTCACCGACATCCTCGACCGGCTGTCGGGCATCGCCGCGGTCAAGGACCGTATCAACGACTTCACCATCCAGCTCGCCGAAATTCGCAAGGTGGTGCTCGACCAGCAACAGGACGTCGCCGGGCTGCAAGGGCAGTTGAAGGCCTTGATTCAGATGCAGGCGAACGCCGGCAAGCGCTGGATCGAGCCGGGGCCGCGGTGGCTCGCAGCGCGCTTGGCAGGCATTTGGATCGGAGTTCGCAGTGACTTCGGTCGGGTTTGTTTCGGGCGTCGTTCGGGGATTCGTTGGGGCATGCGTTCGGACATGCGTGCGGGCAAGTGCGGCAGTGGGGTGGCCGGCGTAGCGCATAGGAATTTGCTAAGCGAAGCCGGCCACCCCGCTGCCGCACTTGCCCGCTGGCAGGTCCGACGCCAAGAAGCCAGGCCGCTCACACACCCAAACGGCCAAACAACCAAGCGACCAACGCCAACGCCAACGCGGTCCCGCCGCCGCGCCACTGCCCTCACGCCGGGCCGGTTTGACGTGCGCGGCGCTCACCGGCATCCACCACCGCACCCCACGCCGCCGCAAAGTCCGCCGGCGGCGGGCTTTCGAAGGCCAGCGATTGGCCGGTCACGGGATGCACAAACCCCAGCCGATGCGCATGCAGCGCCTGGCGCAACAGGCCCAGCGCCGGGCGGCCGCCATAAACCGCGTCGGCGACCAGCGGGTGGCCGAGGTGCATCAGATGGACGCGGATCTGGTGGGTGCGCCCGGTGTGCAGCCGGCAGCGCAGCGCGCTGATGCCGTCGTGCACTGCAACCGTTTCGACGTCGGTGGCGGCCTCGCGCCCGCCCCTGACCACCGCCATGCGCACGCGCGACGCCGGGTCGCGGCCGATTGGCGCTTCGACACGCCGGCTGCCGGCGGCGAGCACGCCATGCGCGAGTGCCAAGTATTCGCGCTGCACTTCGCGGGCAGCGATCGCGCGGGACAAGGCGGTCACGGCCACCTGCGTGCGGCCGACGACCATCAGCCCCGAGGTGTCCTTGTCGAGCCGGTGCACGATGCCAGCGCGCGCCAGGCTGGCGGCGGGCGGGTGGTGCGCGAGCAGGCCGTTGAGCAGCGTGCCCGACCAGTTGCCGGCCGCGGGGTGCACGACCAGCCCGGCGGGTTTGTTGACCACGCTCAGGTGCTCGTCCTCAAAGACGATGTCCAGCGGCATCACTTCGGCGCGGAAGGCCAGGCTCTCGGCAGTGGGCACGAGTTCGAGGCGCACCAGTTGGCCGAAGCGGACTTTGCGCGACGCGCTGCTGGCCACCGCGTCGTCGAGCCGCACATGGCCACGTTCTATCAAGCCTTGCAAGTGGCTGCGCGAAAACTCCGGCGCCAGCGCGACGAGCAACTTGTCCAGCCGCTGGCCGTGCGAAGTTGGATCGACGACCACGCTGCGCCATTCGGGCGCGGCGTCGGCGGCAGCGTCGTCGGCTTCGTTTTCGGCATCGCTTGGCGAGGCGCTCGTCGTTGCGCTGATGGATGCGCTGGTGGACGCGCTCGTGGGCGCGTTCGTGGATGCAGCTATGGATGCACCAACCGACGCGCCCGCCGCTGCTGTTTTTGATCCCCTTCGGGGCTTCGCCGGCGGCACCGCGGCGCGTTTGGTCTGGCTGATGGCATCTCCCTATAATTTGCTGATCGACGACGCCCACCCGTCGGCACCCGAACAGGGCCGCCGTGACTGACCGAATGATCCTCTTCCCTGCCCTGCGCCGCGCTGCGCTGTTCACCACCGCCGCGCTGCTGCTGGTGGCTTGCAGTTCGTCGCCGAACAAGCCCAACGACGCCGACAACCTCGACAAATTGTATGCAGAGGCCAAGCTCGATCACGACAACGGCGCCTACGACCGCGCGATCAAGGGCTACGAGCGGGTGGAGGCACGCGCCACCGGCACGCTGATCGGGCAGCAGGCGATGCTCGATCTGGCCTATGCGCAGTGGCGCAGCAGTGAGCGTGTGTCGGCGCTGGCCACTGTCGATCGCTTCATCAAGCTGCACCCCTCGAGCCCGGCGCACGACTATGCGCTGTACCTCAAGGGGCTGATCAATTTCAATGACAACCTGGGCATCTTCGGCTCGCTCACGGGCCAGCAGCTCACCGAGCGCGACCAGCGGGCGTCGCGTGACGCCTACCAGTCGTTTTCACAGCTCGTGCTGCAGTTTCCGGCGTCGCGATACACCCCCGACGCCAAGGTGCGGATGGACTACATCGTCAATTCACTGGCGATGTACGAAGTCCATGTAGCGCGTTATTACTTGCGCCGCGGCGCGTACCTGGCGGCGGCCAACCGGGCGCAACAGGCGGTGACCGAATTTGACCAGGCGCCGGCCGTCGAAGAAGCATTGGCGATCATGGTCCAGAGCTATGACAAGCTCGAGCTCAAAGAACTTCGCGACGGCGCCGAGCGTGTGCTCCGCAAGAACTTCCCGAACAGCCGCTTTGTCGAGGGCGGCACGGGCAGCGGCGGCGCGCCGAAAGCCTGGTGGAAATTCTGGTAGCGGCGGCCTTGGGGCCGTCAATTCAGCCGTCGTGCGCCGCTGACAACTCGCCCAGCCAGGTCATCGCCTGCGCTTCGTTCGCGAGCCGCGTCATCGGCGGCAAGGCCGCACGCAGCCTCGCGCCGTAGGGCATCTTTGCCAGGCGCGGGTCGCAGACGACGAGCAGGCCGGTATCGGTCTCGGTGCGGATCAGGCGGCCACCGCCCTGCTTGAGCGAGATCGCCGTTTCGGCGACAAAAAATTCGTCAAACGCCTTGCCGCCGCGCTCTTCGATCTGGCGCACCCGGGCTTCGACGAGCGGGTCGTTGGGCGGCGGGAAAGGCAACTTGTCGATGAGCACACATTGCAGCGCGTCGCCGGGCACGTCGATGCCTTCCCAGAAGCTTTGCGATCCGATGAGCACGCGGCGGCGGCCATCGCCAAACTGCGCTAGCAACGCGCGCCGCGGCTGCGCGCCCTGCACCAGCACCTCGAATCCCTGCGCGCCGGCAGCGTCCAAGGTTTCGCGCAGCGCGTCGGCAATCAGCGGCAGCACGCGCAATGTCGTCGTCAAAACAAAAGTGCGGCCCCCCAGCGCCTGCGCGCAGCGCGCCGCCAGCGCACCCACCGCGCGCGGATGGCCGGGCTCGTTGGGCTTGGGGAACTCCACCGGCGCCCACAGCCGGGCCTGTGCGGGATAGTCAAAGGGGCTGCCCACACGCAGCAGCGTGGCGTCCTCCAGCCCGGTGCCGGCGGTGAACCAGCTCAAGCGATCGTCGTCGCCGAGCGTGGCCGAGGTGAAGATCCAGGCCTTGGGCGCGATGCGCAGCTGCTCACCGAGCATCTCGCGGATATCCAGCGGCGACTCGACGAGCCGGGCCGACTGCGCTGAGAGATCGATCCAGCGCACGCGCCCCGGCGCAGCCTCGGCGGCAAAGGTGTCACACAACGCGGCGACGCTGGTCGCGCGTTGCTGCAGCTTGCCAAAATCGGGGCCGACCTCGGCCACCGCGCCGGCACCATCGGCGACCGCACGCGCGGCTTCGGCCAGGGTGGCGAGGGCAGCACCGAGCTCGGGCCCGCGGCTGCGCTCGTTCCAGCGCAGCTTGATGAAGCCGCGCACTTCGCGCAGCGGCCCGGCACAGACCAGGCGCAGGTCGCGCGCCGCGCGGTCGAGAGTGCCGGCCAGATCCTGCCAGCGCTGCAAACCACGCGCCTGCGCCAGCCCGGCGGCCACCAGGTCGCGCGCCAGGTCGATGACCTGGCCGGTGCCGAGCACGGTGCCGAGAAACTGCAAGCCGGCGTCGACGAGTTGGTGCGCCTCGTCGAAGATCGCCGCGTCCACCGTCGGCAGCAGCTCGGCGACGCCGCTGTCGCGCAGCGCCATGTCAGCAAAAAAGAGGTGGTGGTTGACGACCACAACATCGGCGGTCATCGCCTCGCGGCGTGCGTGCACGACATGGCAGGCGCTGTAGCGCGGGCATTCGGTGCCGAGGCAGTTTTCGCGCGTCGAGGTCACCAGCGGGATCACCGGGGAGCGGTCGTCCAGGCCTTCGATTTCGGCCAGGTCGCCACTGCGCGTGCCCTGCGCCCAGGTCTCGATGCGGGCCAGCGTGCGCACCGCAAAACGATCCGGCAGATCGGCACTGTCGCGCGCCTGTTCGAGCCGGTGCAGGCAGAGATAACTCGCCCGGCCCTTGAGCAGCGCCAGCTTGGCCGGCACCTGCAGCGCGGCTTTGAGGCGCGGCAGGTCGCGCAGGAAAAGCTGGTCTTGCAGGCTCTTCGTCGCGGTGCTGACCAGCGCGCGCTGCCCCGACAGCAGCAGCGGCACCAGGTACGCAAAAGTCTTGCCGACGCCGGTGCCGGCTTCGACGACGAGCGTCGAGCGCGCTTGGAGCGCCGACGCCACCGCCTGCGCCATCTGGTCCTGCGGCGGGCGCGGCCGATGCCATTCGTCGCTGAGCGCCAGCGGGCCGTGGCTGGCAAAGGCTGCAGCGACGCGCGACGGCAGGTCGTCGTCGCTGCTCATCGTGGCTCCGGGCCCGGATGCCGGCCGGTCACCTGGGACGCGCTCAGGCCGGCTCCGGCGGTTCGATCTCGCGCTCGAGCTGCGCGATCAGGTCCCGCAGGGCCAGGCGGCGTTTTTTCAGGCGCCGCAGCGTCAGGTCGTCAGCCGGTGATTCGTCTTCGGCGGCGCGGTCGATCAGGCTGTCCAGGTCGGCATGCTCGATGCGCAGCTCGATCAGGCGGCGCGGCAGCGAGTGCAGGTTGTCGTCCATCGTTCACACCGCCCGCACTGCTGGATCTGCTCGCACCGCTGGCACCCGTCGCATTGTTCGCATTACCCACACTGCTTCACGTTGACTCGCTCTGAAGCGCAGACCACGGGTCGGCACCGAAGCCTGCGAGTTTATAGTCGCCCGCCATGAATGCCCCGCTTCCGAGCTTCCGGCTCACGGCCGCCACCGCCATCCACCGCGGCGACCGCCAGTACCAACAGGACCAGGTCGCGGTCATCCAACACGACCGGGTCGAAGGCTGCTTGCTCGGCATCGTCGCCGACGGCATGGGCGGCAAGAGCGGCGGGCGCAAGGCGTCCGACCAGGTGCTCATGACTGGTCGGCAGATCTTCGAGCGGTATGTGCCGAGCCAGGACGACGTCGGCGCGATGTTGCGCCAGCTCGTGCTCGAGTCGCACCTGATGATCAAGTTAACCGCGCTGTCGTCCGAGGAAGAGCCGCACAGCACGGTGGCCGCCTTCGTGATCAACCCGAATCTCGAATGTGGCATCGCCCACGCTGGCGACTCGAGGATCTACCACTTTCGCGGCCACGAGATGGTCCAGCGCACGATGGACCATTCATTTGTGCAGCGCCTGATCGACGAGGGCAAGATCACCGAAGCCGCGGCGAACACCCACCCCCAATCGAACCTGCTCACCGGCTGCCTGGGTACCGAGCAGGAGCCGCCGGTGACGATGTGGCATATCGACCGGCTCGACTTCGGCGACACCTTGCTGGCCTGCTCCGACGGCCTGTGGCACTACTTCACCCCCAAGGAGCTGGGCGCAATCGTGCATGCGCTGCCAGCACGCGGTGCGAGTGAAATGCTGATCAGCAAGGCCCGCCAGCGTGCACGGGGCGGTGGCGACAACCTGTCGCTGGCGCTGGTGCGGGTCGAGGCGCTCGGCAAGTAGGCGGCCGGCAGCGGCAGGAGCTGGGTGCCAGGACGCACTGCTCAGCGCAATGCTGAACTCGCCGGCGCGCTTGCCGGCGACGGCAACGCCGCAGCGCGTTTTTTCTTTGCCGCGCGCTGCGCGTTGCGCTGTTCAACTTCAAGCCGGTGCGCCTGCGCCGCACGCTCGCGCTTTTCGAACTCGGCGCGGCGCCGGCCTTCGGTAGTGCTGGCGGCAGCGCTGTCGGGCCTGGCCGCTGGTCGGGCGGCGCTGGCGGCCGATGCAGCGGCCCTGGCAGCTGACCGCGGCCCTGTGCCCGGGGCTGCCGCAGATCGAATCCTGGCCCCCGACAACGCGCTAGCAGGTGTTGCCGGACCGGCAGGCGGGCTCGGTCTCGCCGCAAGAGCGGCTTGCTTTTGGGCCAGCGCATGCTCGCGGGCTAAGGCCCTTTCGCTGCGCTCGAAAGTGGCCAGCGCCTGCTCGCGTTCGTTCAAGACCAGCCGCGCTTCGCGACGCTGCGCTCGCGCCGCATCGATGCAGGCGGTGACCGCAAAATTGCGCGCGCAGCCGTCACGGGCCTTGGCAAACGCCGCCTCGACGGCCGATCGCTTCTGCGCGATCTCCAGCCGCTCGGCGCTGACACTCTGCGCCGATGTCTGCGCGGCGGCGTCGCCCAGCGACAGCAGCGCGAGTGCCACCGCGAATGTGCGCGCGACTGATGGCGCACAGCCGGATCCGACGGTGCCTCTCGCTGCGCGGGCAGCAACGGCGATGGGGTCGCACCTGGGCATAGAGGCGCAGCGACTTAGGTCAATGCGGTATCGACCTCACGCCGCTCGAGCGCGAGAAAGGCTGCCGACTGCATCTCGGCCAGGCGCGAGACGGTACGCGGGAATTCATGCGCCAGCGGGCCCTCGGTGTAGAGCAGCTCAGCAGCCACCTCGGCCGACAGAATCAGCTTCACACGCCGATCGTAGAGCACGTCGACGAGCCAGGTGAACCGCCGCGCTTCGCTGGCCAGGCGCGGCGACATTTGCGGCACGCCCGACAGCAGCACGGTGTGAAAACGCGCCGCGAGTTCGAGGTAGTCGTTCTGCGATCGTGGCCCGCCACACAGGGTCTTGAAGTCGAACCAGACGACGCCGCCGGCGCGCCGCAGCGAGCGCAGTTCGCGGTGTTCGATGTGCAGCAGCGGATCTTCGTCACGCGCCTCGGTCAACTCTTCGAACGCAGCTTGCAGCGCGGCGTCGGCGGCCGCACCCAGGGGCGTGTGGTACGTGGTCACATGCGCAAGTGTGCGCTGCCGGTAGTCGGTGCCGGCGTCGACGCCGATGACTTCGAGATGGCTCTTCAACAGCTCGATCGCCGGCAGGATGCGGTCGCGATGCAACCCGTTCGGATAGAGCGCATCGGGGTGGAAGTTCGACGTCGTGACGATGCTCACGCGGTTGGCGAACAGCGCTTCGAGCAGCCGGTGCAGGATCATCGCGTCGGTGACGTCGGCGACGTGAAACTCATCAAAGCAGATCAGCCTGAAACGCCGCGCGATGCGTTTGCCCAGCTCTTCGAGCGGGTTCACCGTGCCCTTCAAGTCCTGCAGCTCGCGGTGCACTTCGCGCATGAACTCGTGGAAGTGCAGGCGCGTCTTGCGTGTCAGCGGCACGGCCTGGAAAAAGCAGTCCATCAAAAAACTTTTTCCCCGCCCGACGCCGCCGTGCATGTAGACACCACGCGGGATCGGCGGGCGGCTGATCAGCTTGGTCAGCGCATTGCTGCGCCGCGACTTGTAGTCGGCCCATTCCTGCTCGCAGCGCTCGAGCGCGTCGATGGCGCGCAGCTGCGCGGTGTCGCTGCGATAGCCCCGCTCGATGAGCGTCGCTTCGTAGAGGGCGCGAACGCCCGGCGCAGCCGCCACCACGGCGTCAGAAATTCAAGGTGCGTTTGTCGACCGCGAGCGCGGCTTCTTTGGTCGCCTCGCTCAACGATGGGTGGGCGTGGCAGATGCGCGCTATATCTTCGCTGCTGGCCTTGAACTCCATCGCGACGACACATTCGGCGATCAGCTCGCTGGCCATCGGGCCGACAATGTGCACGCCAAGGATCTCGTCGGTGACCGCATCGGCGAGCATCTTGACCATGCCGGTCGTATCGCCCAATGCCCGCGCGCGGCCGTTGGCCATGAACGGGAAAGTGCCGGCGCGGTAGGCACGGCCGGCGGCCTTGAGTTGCTCTTCGGTCTGGCCGACCCAGGCAATCTCCGGCGACGTGTAGATGACCCACGGGATGGTGTTGAAGTTGACATGGCCATGCTGGCCGGCGATGCGCTCGGCAACCGCCACACCCTCTTCTTCGGCCTTGTGCGCGAGCATCGGGCCGCGCACCACATCGCCGACCGCCCAGACGCCGGGCAGGTTGGTGCGGCATTCATCGTCGACGACGATCGCCCCACGTTCGTCGAGCTTCAGGCCTACCGCTTCGGCGTTCAGGCCGGTGGTGTTGGGCACGCGGCCGATCGACACGATGAGCCGGTCCACAGTGAGCGACATCGCAGCGCCCTTGGCATCGGTGTAGGCCACCGTGACGCCCTTCTTGCCCGACTCGATCGCGCCGACCTTGACGCCGAGTTAAATCTTCAAACCCTGCTTGGTGAAAGCCTTGTGCGCTTCTTTGGCGATCTGTTCGTCGACCGCGCCCAGGAAGGTCGGCAGTGCCTCGAGCACCGTGACTTCGGCGCCGAGCCGGCGCCAGACCGAGCCCATCTCCAGGCCGATGACACCGGAGCCGATCAGTGCCAGCTTCTTCGGCACCTCGGTGATGCGCAGTGCACCGTCATTGCTGAGGATTTGGTCTTCATCAAAAGCCGCGCCCGGCAGCGCGCGCGCGCTGGAGCCGGTGGCGACGATAACGTGCTTGGCAGTCAGCAATTCTTCGCCGACCTGGATCTGGTACCCGCCGTCATCCGCTTTGACAAACGCACCACGGCCGTGGAAAAAAGCGACCTTGTTTTTTTTCAGCAGGAACAGGATGCCGTCGTTGTTCTGCTTGACCACGGTGTCCTTGCGGCCGAGCATTTTGCCCAAGTCCAGCGTCAGGCTGCCGACGCCGATGCCGTGGTCGGCAAAATGTTTGCCTGCATGCTCGAAATGTTCGCTCGACTGCAACAGCGCCTTGCTCGGGATGCAGCCGACATTGGTGCAGGTGCCGCCCGGTGCCGGGCCGCCCTTGGCGTTTTTCCACTCGTCGATGCAGACGGTGCTAAAACCCAGTTGCGCCGCGCGGATCGCCGCGATATAGCCGCCGGGGCCGCCGCCGATGACGATGACATCAAAATTCTTGGCCATTGGTTTTTGTCGAGATAGTGAATGTGCAGGTCATTCGTTGGGCACGAAGATCCACAGCAGGATGTAGAGCAGCACACCGGTGCCGCCGAAGAGCGCGAGCGCGACCAGGATCAAACGCCAGATCCACGACTCGACGCCGCTGACCAGCCCTAAGCCACCGCAGACACCGCCGATCCAGCGGTCGGCGTTGCTGCGCCGGAAGCGGTTGATCGCCGACATCGCGGGTGCCACCGCCGGCGGCGCGTCGACGCCGTCTAGCAGGCGCTGCTTGGCGCGCTGGAACTCGTCTTCGCTGAGCACACCACGCGTGCGCAGTTCATCCAGGCGCGAGAGTTCTTCGGCGATTGACATGGCCTGCCCCTTGTCGTGTTGGCGGTTGCGGTTGCGGTTGCGGTTGTGGTGATGGTGATGGTGATGGTGATGATGGCGGTCGGTGATCAGATATCGAACAGCAGCCGCGCCGGGTCTTCCAGCGCGTCCTTCATCGTCACCAGACCGAGCACCGCTTCGCGGCCGTCGATGATGCGGTGGTCGTAGCTCATCGCCAGGTAGTTCATCGGGCGCACCACGATCTGGCCGTTTTCAACTACCGCGCGGTCTTTGGTCGCGTGCACGCCCAGGATCGCACTCTGCGGCGGGTTGATGATCGGCGTGCTCAGCATCGAGCCAAAAACACCGCCGTTGCTGATTGAAAAAGTGCCGCCGGTCAGCTCGTCCATCGACAGCTTGCCGTCGCGGGCCTTGACGCCATATTCGGCGATCTTCTTTTCGATATCGGCAAAGCTCATCTGGTCGGCATTGCGCAGGATCGGCACCACCAGCCCGCGTGGTGAACCGACCGCGATGCCGCTGTCGAAATAGCCGTGGTAGACGATATCGTTGCCGTCGACGCTGGCATTGATCACCGGGTACTTCTTGAGCGCCGCGACCGCGGCCTTGACGAAGAAGCTCATGAAGCCGAGCTTGGTGCCGTGCTCCTTCTCGAATTTTTCCTGGAAGCGTTTGCGCATCTCCATCAGCGGCGCCATGTTGACCTCGTTGAAGGTCGTCAGGATCGCGTTGGTGGCCTGCGATTGCAACAGCCGCTCGGCAACACGCGCGCGCAGGCGCGACATCGGCACCCGCTGCTCCGGTCGGTCGCCCAGGCTGGGCATCGGCGGCGCGGCGACGGTCGGCAATGCGCGTGGCGCGGCAACGGCGGGCGCGGTGATCGCAATGGGTGTCGCGACCGGCGCGGCCTTTGGCGCGGCCAGCACGCCGAGCACATCGCCCTTGGTCACGCGGCCATCCTTGCCGGTACCGGCGACGCTGCCCGCAGCGAGCTGGTTGTCAGCCATCAGCTTGGCTGCGGCGGGCATCACGGCGTCGGATTTGGCCGCGGGCGCTGCGGTCGGCGCAGCGGCAGCCGCAGCGACAGCAACAGCTGGTACGGCCGCCACAGCGCTGGCCTTGCCTTCGGTATCGATGCGCGCAATCAATTGATCGCTGACCACCAGACCGCCGTCAGCGACGACATGTTCGGCGAGCACCCCGCCGGCCGGCGCCGGGACTTCGAGCACGACCTTGTCGGTCTCGATCTCGATCAGGATCTCGTCCATCTCGACGGCGTCGCCGGGTTTCTTTTTCCACTGCAGCAGGGTCGCTTCTGCAACCGATTCCGAGAGTTGCGGAACCTTGACTTCGATGAGGGCCATGAATGTTCTCGTCAGGTGTTTTAGGTGTTCTTCGCGGCGGTGCGTGTTGGCGTGTGGACAGCCAGCTATTTGGCGAGCACAAAACCCTTGAGCTTGCCGAAGGCCTGGTCGAGCAAGGCCTTCAACTGCTCCTGGTGCAGATGGGCGTAACCGACTGCGGGCGACGCCGACGGTGGCCGGCCGGCATAACCCAGGCGCTGGCCTTCGACCATGTTTTCATGCACGTAATGCTGGACGTAGAACCACGCGCCCTGGTTCTGCGGCTCGTCCTGGCACCAGACGATTTCGGTCGCATTCGGGAAGCGTTTCATCTCCGCGGCGAAGGCCTTGTGCGGGAACGGGTAGAGCTGCTCGACCCGCACGATGGCCACATCCCAGGCCTTCTTTTCGTCGCGCTTCTTGATCAGGTCGTAAGCCACCTTGCCCGAGCAGGCGATCACCCGTTTGACCGCCTCGCCCTCGACTTCGGCGCGTGCCGGGCCGATCACGGTCTTGAATTCGCCTTTGGTGAACTCGGTCAGCGGCGAGGTCGCGTCCTTCGCGCGCAACAGCGACTTCGGCGTGAAGATGATCAGCGGCTTGCGGAACTGGCGCACCATCTGCCGGCGCAGCAGGTGGAAGATCTGGCTCGCCGAAGTCGGCTGCACGATCTGCATATTGTTGTCGGCAGCCAGCTGCATGAAGCGCTCGAGCCGCGCCGATGAATGCTCCGGCCCCTGGCCTTCGTAGCCGTGCGGCAACATCAGCGTGAGGCCGTTGACCCGGCCCCACTTGACTTCACCCGAGGCGATGAACTGGTCGATGAC
Organism: Rubrivivax sp.; assembly: GCA_031431555.1. Taxonomy (GTDB): domain Bacteria; phylum Pseudomonadota; class Gammaproteobacteria; order Burkholderiales; family Burkholderiaceae_C; genus Rubrivivax. The sequence goes on along the minus strand of JANPDN010000058.1, from coordinate 24,894 downwards.
GACCTGCGCGCCGTTGGCAAAGTCGCCGAACTGGGCTTCCCAGATCGTCAGCGTATTCGGCTCGGCGGCGGCGTAGCCATACTCGAATCCGAGCACCGCTTCTTCAGACAGCAGCGAGTCGATGACCACAAATGGCGCCTGGCCTTCGGATATGTTTTCCAACGGTACCCAGGTGCCGGTATCCCACTTCTCGCGGTCCTGGTCGTGCAGCACGGCGTGGCGGTGGGTAAAGGTGCCGCGGCCGCAGTCTTCGCCTGACAGGCGCACGGCATAACCGCTCGCCACCAGCGACGCGTAGGCCAGCGTTTCGCCCATGCCCCAATCGACATTGATCTCGCCGCGGCCCATCGCGGCGCGGTCGGCGAGCACTTTCTGCACCAAAGAATGGGCCTTGAACCCGGCCGGCAGGCTGGTGATCTTTTCGGCCAGGCGCTTGACCTCGGCCAGCGGCAATGCGGTGTCGGCCGAGTCGGTCCACTTGCGGCCGAGGAACGGCGCCCAGTCGACGGCGTACTTGCTCTTGAAATTGGTCAGCACCGGGTCGACGGTATGTTTGCCGGCGTCCATCGCAGCGCGAAAATCCTTCATCAGCTGGTCCGGGCCGTCGGCCGGCAGCACCCCTTGCGCGACGAGCTTTTCGCCGTACAGGCGGCGCGTGCCCGGGTGCTGCGCGATCTTCTTGTACATCAGCGGCTGGGTCAGGCTTGGCGTGTCCTGCTCGTTGTGGCCGAGCTTGCGGAAGCAGATGATGTCGACGACGACGTCTTTCTTGAACTGCTGGCGATAGTCCATCGCCAACTGGGTGCACAGCACCACCGCTTCGGGGTCGTCGCCGTTGACATGCAGCACCGGTGCTTCGATCATCTTGACGACATCGGTGCAATACAGCGTCGAGCGCGAATCGCGCGGGTCGCTGGTCGTGAAGCCGATCTGGTTGTTGATCACCAGGTGCACCGTGCCGCCGGTGAAATAACCCCGTGTCTGCGCCAGCGCCAGGGTTTCCATGACCACGCCCTGGCCGGCAAATGCCGCGTCTCCATGCACGATCACCGGCAGCACCTGCGCGCCGGTCTTGTCGCCGCGCCTATCCATGCGCGCCTTGACCGAACCTTCGACCACCGGGTTGACGATTTCCAGGTGCGAGGGGTTGAAAGCCAGGCTCAGGTGCACCGCGCCGCCAGGCGTGGTGACATCGCTGCTGAAACCCTGGTGGTACTTGACGTCGCCCGAAGGCAGCGCTTCTGGCGCGGTGTGGTCGAACTCGGCGAACAGGTCCGCCGGCATCTTGCCCAGCGTATTGACGAGCACATTGAGGCGGCCGCGGTGGGCCATGCCGATGACAATTTCCTGCACCCCCTTGGCGCCAGCGCGCTGCACCAGGTCGTCGATCGAGGCGATAAAGCTCTCGCCGCCTTCGAGCGAAAAGCGCTTCTGGCCAACGTACTTGGTGTGCAGGTAACGCTCGAGCCCTTCGGCCGCGGTGAGGCGGTCGAGGATGTGCTTTTTCTCCGCCGTGCCGAAGCTCGGTTTGCTGCGAATCGCTTCTAGACGCTCTTGCCACCAGCGCTTTTCGCCAGGGTCGGTGCAATGCATGAACTCCGCGCCGACCGAGCCGCAGTAGGTCTCGCGCAGCGCCTGCACGATCTCGCGCAGGGTCATGTTCTCGGCCTTGCCGAAGTAGGTATTCCCGGCCGAAAAAGTGTTGTCCATGTCACTTTCGGTAAGGTCGTAAAAGACCGGCTCGAGCTCGGGGATCTTCGGCCGCTCGGTGCGCTTGAGCGGGTCCAGATCGGCCCAGCGTGACCCCAGGAAGCGGTAAGCCGCGATCAGCGACTGCACGTGCACCTGCTTGCGCGCCACCGCCAGGTCGGCCTCGCTGGCCTTGAGCGCAAAGGCGTTGGCTTTGGCGCGCTGCGCGAACGATTCGACGACCGGCGCGTGCGCCACGTCGCGGCCTTCGCCGCCGTCGGCCGCCGGCACATGCTGCAGGTTGTCGAAATAGGTGCGCCAGTTGTCGGGCACGCTGCCGGGGTTGTCGAGATAGGCCTCGTACAACTCCTCGACATACGGGGCGTTGCCCCCGAACAGGTACGAGTTGGACCTGGTCTGCTGCATCATCTGGCGCTCACCTTTGCGCCGGTCTGCGGCGCTTGCGATGGGTTGGAATAAACCTTCCGCGTCCCCGGCTTCACCGGGCAAGCGGACTAGCGGTCCGCCTTGCAGGCCTCCAACGTCGATCGGGTTGGGCCGGCAAGGGGACGAGGAAGGACCTCGCTAAAACGGGCCGACTCTAGCACCGGCGACTGACGCCAATCTGCCGAGCAGGGGCTGCTTTGCCGCCTCGGGCGCCCGGGCAGCCGCCCCATCCGGGCAAGCCCTCTGCCCCGCCGGCCCCCAGCGGCCCGATGATCACGCTTTTCACTGGCTCCTTAGGGACACCTCACCATGCAATTCAAACCCCTGCTCGCCGCGGCTGCCGCCGTGGCCCTGATAACGAGCGTGCCGCTCGCGGCCCAAGCCCAGGGCGTGACCCTGCGCTGGGCGGCGCAGAACGACATCCTCACGCTCGACCCACATTCGCAGAACCACGCGACGACCAACGCGATCCTGCAGCACGCTTATGAAGGCTTGACCCGCTACAACGCCAAATACGAAGTCGAGCCGGCACTGGCCACCAAGTGGACCTACATCTCGCCGACGCAGGTGCGCTTTGACCTGCGCAGGAATGTCAAATTCCATGACGGCTCGCCGTTCACTGCCGACGACGTGCTCTTTTCCTTCGGCCGCATCAAGCAGCCGCAGGGCACGATGAGCATCTACGTCACCGGCATCGGCGAGATCAAGAAGATCGACGACTACACGGTGGACTTCATCCTGACCGGCGCCAACCCGATCCTGCTGCGCAACATCGGTGACTTCTTCATCATGAGCAAGGCCTGGGCGGACAAGAACAAAACCGCCAACGTGCAGGACTACAAGAACAAGGAAGACAACTTCGCCTCGCGCAACGTCAACGGCACCGGTGGCTACAAGATCACCGGCTGGCAGCCCGACCAGCGCATCACGATGACGATCAACCGCGACTGGTGGGACAAGCCGATGGGCAACGTCACCGACGTCGTCTACACCCCGATCAAGAGCGACCCGACCCGCGTCGCCGCGCTGCTGTCGGGTGACGTCGACATGGTCACCGACCTGCCGACACAAGACGTCGCGCGCCTGCGCCAGGACAGCAAGCTGGCGATCCTTGACGGCCACGAGGTGCGCACGATCTTCGTTGCCCTGGACCAGTTCAGCCCAGAGCTGAAATACTCCGACGTCAAGGGCAAAAATCCATTCAAGGACAAGCGTGTCCGCGAGGCGCTGAACCTGGCCATCGACCGCGAGTCGATCAAGCGCAATACGATGCGCGGGCTGTCGCTGCCGGCCGGCATCATGGTTGCACCGGGCGTCAACGGCAATACGCCGGACATCGACCAGCCGCTCAAACCCGATGCCGACAAGGCCAAGCGCTTGCTCACCGAAGCCGGCTATCCCAACGGATTCGAGTTCCAGCTCAACTGCCCGAACAACCGCTACGTCAACGACGAAGAGATCTGCCAGAACCTGGTTGCGATGTGGGCGCGCATCGGCATCAAGACCAAGCTTGCCGCCGAAGGCATGGCAACCTTCATCCAGAAGGTGCAGAACTTCGACTCTTCCGCCTACCTGCTGGGCTGGGGCGTGGCGACCTACGACGCGCAGTACTCGCTGCAGTCGCTGGTGCGCACCCGCACCAGCGGTGCCGACGGCAACTTCAATTTCGGCCGCGTCAGCGACGCCAAGATCGACCAGTTGGTCGATGCGATGAAAACCGAGACCGACGTCGTCAAACGCAATGCGCTGATCCGCGAAGCACTGGTGCGCACCCGCGACGAGTTTCTCTACGTGCCGCTGCACCACCAGCTTCGCCCCTGGGCGATGAAAAAAGGCGTCGAGACGATCCACGCTTCTGACGATCGGCCGAAGGCGCGTTTCACGAGCATCAAGTAGGCTCACTCCGCGCGCCTCGCGCCTCGCGCCTCGCGCCTCGCGCCTCGCGGCAGCATCGGCCGCACGCAAAAAAGCCGCCTCCGGGCGGCTTTTTTTTGGCCGGTCGATGTTCTCGCTGATCAGCGCGGCATCCGGTCGTGCACCACTGCACCGCCCTGCATCAGCAGCCGGATGCCGGTCTCGGGTTGGAGCCACATCTCGACGCTGGCCGTCGGGTCGCCGTCAACCAACAACACATCGGCCAGCGCACCTGCTGCGATCACGCCGATCTGGCCTTCGGCGCGCAGCAGTCTTGCCGCGGTGGCGGTGGCGCCCTGAAGAATCTCGGCGGCTGACTGGGCCGCCAGGCGCAGCGAAAACTCTTCGTTCTGGCGGCCATGCATGCTGCCCAGCAAGTCGGTGCCAAAGACGATCGGGATGCCGGCGTCGCGCGCAATTCTGATCGCCTCGATGCCGCGGTGGCGCACCCGCTCGAGCTTTTCCAGCATCGACGGCAACCACCCCAGGCGCACGCCTTCGTCGGCCAGCGCGGCGTAGGTGGCGAGTGTCGGCACCAGGAACGTGCCCTCTTCTTTCATCACCCGCGCGCTGTCAATGTCGAGCAAATTGCCATGTTCGATCGAGCGCACGCCGCAGCGCACCGCGCGCGTGATCGAACGCGGCGAATAGGCATGCGCCATCACATACAGGTTGGCCGCATCGGCTTCTTCGCAGATCGCGGTGAGTTCGCCGATCGAGTACTGCGTGCCGTCGATCGGGTCGGTGGCGCTGGCGACACCGCCGCCGGCCATGATCTTGATCTGGTTGGCGCCGTTGCGCACCTGCTCGCGCACCGCGCGGCGAACCTCGGCGTCACCATCGGCGATGGCGCCAAACAGCCCCAAGCCGGCGCAGGTGCAAACCAGTTCTCGCACCCCCTGCGGGCGGATGTCGGCATGGCCGCCGGTCTGCGTCAGCGGGTGCGCCGCGATGTGCAGGCGCGGGCCGGCAAAGAGGCCGCGCCGCACGGCTTCTTGGAGCCCGAAGTCGGCACCCGCGGCGTCGCGCACGGTCGTAAAACCGCGCGCCAGCATGCCTTCGAGAATCGGCTTGCTTTGCGCCGTGATCAGCGACGGCGGCTGCGCCGCGAGGCGCCAGACATCGTGCGTGACCGCCATCACATGCACATGCGCGTCGATCAGGCCTGGCACCGCCACACGCCCACCGCCGTCGATAACCAACCCGTCGCCGGCGTCACGCGGCTCGGGTGTGATTTCGACGATGCGATCAGCCTCGATGACGATCGTCGAACGCGGGCCCAGCGTGGCCCGCTGGCTGTCGAACGGGATCACGTTGGTGATGAAGGTGCGGCGGGTCATCGGGGCTCTCCTTGGCGGGCTACTGCTGGCTCGACCGCGAGCTCTGCTGCGCGCGACGCTGGCAGGCTACCGCAGGAGACTGCGCCTGCGCCTCGGGACTGCCCCGCTGTTTGTGCGATCCGCGATGCGCCACGACCGCGACACTTGTCGCCAGTGAAAACCGTCGTCATCCATCTGCACGCTGCCGCACCAGCCAAGCCAGCCGTCGGCACGCCGTGCAATGGCTGTGGCGCCTGCTGTGCAGTGGCGCCCTGCCCGGTGGGCATGGTGATGAGCCTGAAGCGGCGTGGCCGCTGTGTCGCGCTGCGTTGGGACGACGTTGAGCGCCGCTACCGCTGCGGCATGCTTGCCGCGCCGGATGCGCGCGGTGTGTTCGCGCGTTGGCGCAGTCGCATCGCCGCGCGCTGGATCGCCGCCGGCGCTGGATGTGACGCGGATATCGAGGTTACGCGGTCACCTCGCTGATTGAAGGCCGGCGCGCGCAGAACCGGCACGGGGGCGGCCCGGCTACGCTTCTGAAATTCTTAGGCACTTCGCCGGGCCACCCCCGCACTGACTCCGCGAGCAACTGCAACGGTGTTTCAAACGCAAAGCGGTCCGGCCCGATGGCGCGATCTTTCCACCGCCCCGGCCGCCACCGGCCCAGCCGGGATTGGGGTGGCCGGCGTAAGAATTCCACAACCGAAGCCGGCCACCCCGATCCCGGCTGGGAGCACAACCCAAGCCGAGGGCCGGCAACCCCGGCTGCGAATACAACCCAAGCCGAGAGCCGAAAAGTCAGCGCGGCGTCAAACCGCGACTTGGCCCGGAGCGAACAGCACCCGCCTCTTGGCCGCTTCGTATTCACCGCGCAAACGCGCGACGAAGACTGCCGTCGGCAACACCGCCTTGACCGCGCCGATGCCCTGCCCGCAGCCCCAAATATCTTTCCAGGCCTTGCTCTTGGCGCTCTCGCCGCCGCCAAAGCTCATGCTGCTCGGGTCGGCGTCGGGCAGCTTGTCGGGGTCCATGCCGGCGTTGCGGATCGACGGCTTGAGGTAGTTGCCGTGCACGCCGGTGAACAGGCTGGAATAGACGATGTCGTCGCTGTTGCATTCGACGATGCACTGCTTGTAGGCATCGGACGCACGCGCTTCTTCGGTGGCGATGAAGGCCGAGCCGATGTAAGCGAAGTCGGCGCCGCAGGCCTGCGCCGCGAGCACTGCGCCGCCGGTGGCGATGGCGCCACTGAGCGCGATCGGGCCATCGAACCATTCGCGGATTTCCTGCACCAGCGCAAACGGGCTCTTCACGCCGGCATGGCCACCGGCACCAGCGGCCACCGCGATCAGGCCATCAGCGCCCTTTTCGATTGCCTTCTTGGCAAAGAAGTTGTTGATGATGTCGTGCAGCACGATGCCGCCCCAGGCGTGTACCGCGTCGTTGACATCGGTGCGCGCACCGAGCGAGGTGATGACGATCGGCACCTTGTGCTTTGCGCAGACCTGCATGTCGTGGTCGAGCCGGTCGTTGCTCTTGTGCACGATCTGGTTGATCGCATAGGGCGCCGCGGGCTGCTCGGGGTGGGCCAGGTTCCACGCGGCCAGGGCCTCGGTGATCTCGGCCAGCCATTCGTCGAGCTGTTCGGCCGGCCGGGCGTTGAGCGCCGGCATCGAGCCGACCACCCCCGATGTGCACTGCGCGATCACGAGCTTGGGGTTGCTGACGATGAACAGCGGCGCGCCGAAGATCGGCAACGGCAGGTTTTGCAGGATCGGCGGCAGCGGCATCAGAAGGCTTCCAGTTCGAGTGCAGTCACGGTGTCGGCGCCTTCGACGACGCTGTCGCGCAGCGAGGTCGCCTTGACCAAAATGTGGTCGGCATAAAAACGCGCGGTGGCGATCTTGGCGCGCATGAATTCGACATCGTCGCCAGCTGCCAGCGCATCTTCGGCGGCGATCAACGCACGCGCCATCTGCCAACCGGCCACCACCGTGCCGGCGAGCATCAGGTAGGGCACGCTGCCGGCAAACACCGCGTTCGGGTTGCTCGTGTTGTGGTCGCAGACAAAAGTGACCACATCGAGAAACGCACGCCGGCCTGCGGCCAGCCGCTGGGCCACGACCTTGCCCGCGGCGCTGCTGCGCGATGTGAGCAGCACTTCAGTCGCTTCGATCTGCGCAGCGATCGCACGCGCGACCTGGCCGCCGTCGCGCGCCGTCTTGCGGCCGATGAGGTCGTTTGCCTGGATGGCGGTGGTGCCTTCGTAGATGGTCAGGATCTTGGCGTCGCGCAGGTACTGCGCAGCACCGGTCTCCTCGATAAAGCCCATGCCGCCGTGGACCTGCACGCCCAGGCTGGCGACATCCAAGCTCATCTCGGTGGACAAGCCCTTGACCAACGGAACCATGAATTCGTAGAAGGCCTCGTTCTGCTTTTGCACAGCCCGGTCGGGATGTGCATGCGCGGCGTCGTAGGCCGCTGCCGCCACCAGCGCCATCGCGCGGCAGCCTTCGGTGTAGGCGCGCATGGTCATCAACATGCGCCGCACATCGGGGTGCTGGATGATCGCCACCGGCACTTTTGCCGAGCCGTCGACGGGGCGGCTCTGTACGCGGTCACGGGCATGCTGCACCGCCTTCTGGTACGCGCGCTCGGCGACTGCAATGCCCTGCAGGCCGACACCAAACCGGGCCGCGTTCATCATGATGAACATCGTCTCGAGGCCTCGGTTCTCGGTGCCGATCAGCTCGGCCACTGCGCCACCATGGTCGCCGTATTGCAGCACCGCAGTCGGGCTGGCCTTGATGCCGAGTTTGTGTTCGATGCTCACACAATGCACATCGTTGCGGCTGCCATCGGGCAGCAGCTTCGGGCACAAAAACAGCGAGATGCCCTTCACCCCTTCTGGCGCGCCAACGATGCGCGCGAGCACCAAGTGGACGATGTTGTCGCACAGGTCGTGCTCGCCGTAGGTGATGAAAATCTTGGTGCCGAAAAGCTTGTAGCTGCCATCGGCTTGAACTTCAGCGCGGGTGCGCACCAGCGACAAATCCGAGCCGGCCTGCGGTTCGGTCAGGTTCATCGACCCGGTCCAGCTGCCGTCGATCATCTTCGGGATGAAACGTGATTGCTGCTCGGCTGTGCCGGCGGTGAGCAGCGCCTCGATCGCGCCGTCGGTGAGCAGCGGGCACAACGCGAAGCTCAACGACGCGCTGTTGACCATCTCGCTGCACGCGGTGTGGATCAGCTTGGGCAAACCCTGGCCGCCAAACTCTGCGGGGTGGTGCAGGCCCTGCCAGCCGCCGCTGGCAAAGCCCTTGAAGGCGTCTTTGAAACCCGCGCTGGTGGTCACCTTGCCGGCGCTGAACGACGACGGATTGCGGTCGCTTTCCCAGTTCAGCGGCGCGACGATTTCTTCATTGAAGCGGGCACATTCTTCAAGCACTGCCGCAGCGGTGTCGAAGCCGGCATCTTCGAAGCCCGGCAGCGCGGCGACAGCGTCGATACTCGCCAGCGCCTTCATCACGAAGAGCATGTCCTTGACGGGGGCGCGGTAGCTCATGCTGATTCTCCTGGTCAAAAAAAGAAGGGCGCCGTCGCAGGCGCCCTTGTGGATGTCTGCGTACTACAGCGCCGCGATCAACTCGGGCACGGCGACAAACAGGTCGGCCTCGAGGCCGTAGTCGGCGACGCTGAAGATCGGCGCCTCGGGGTCTTTGTTGATCGCCACGATGACCTTGCTGTCCTTCATGCCGGCGAGGTGCTGGATCGCGCCGCTGATGCCGCAGGCGACGTAAAGCTGCGGCGCGACGATCTTGCCGGTCTGGCCGACCTGCCAGTCGTTGGGCGCATAACCGGCGTCAACCGCGGCGCGGCTGGCGCCGAGCGCAGCACCCAGCTTGTCGGCCAGCGGCGTCAGCACCGCGAGGAATTTTTCGCTGCTGCCCATCGCGCGGCCGCCTGAAACGATGATCTTCGCGGCGGTGAGTTCGGGCCGATCGAGCTTGGCGATCTCGGAGCCGACAAAAGCCGAGCCGCCGCTGTCGGCGACCGCCGCCAGCGTCTCGATCGGCGCATTGCCGCCGCTCGCCGCGGCCGGGTCAAAGGCCGTCGTGCGCACCGTCAGCACCTTGACACTGTCGCTGCTCTGCACGGTGGCGATGGCGTTGCCGGCGTAGATCGGGCGCTCGAAGGTATTGGCGCTGACGACCTTGGTCGCGTCGCTGATCTGCGCCACGTCGAGCAGCGCGGCCACCCGCGGCGCGACATTCTTGCCACCCGCGGTGGCGGCAAACAGGATGTGGCTGTAGCCGGCGGCGATGGCCAACACTTGCGCGGCGACGTTTTCGGCCAGGCCATGCGCCAGCACCGCGCTGTCGGCATGCAGCACCTTGGCCACGCCGACAATTTGTGCGGCCGCCTGCGCGGCCGCTGCGGCATCACTGCCGGCCACGAGCAGATGCACGTCACCACCACATTGCAGCGCGGCGGCGACCGTATTCAGTGTCGCGCCTTTGATCGAGAGGTTGTCGTGTTCGGCCACGACGAGGATATTGGCCATGGCTCTAGATCACCTTCGCTTCATTCTTCAGCTTGGCCACCAACGCGGCGACATCGGGCACCTTGACACCGGCACCGCGTTTGGCCGGCTCGACGACCTTGAGGGTCTTGATGCGCGGCATGACATCAACCCCGAGGTCGGCGGGCTTGAAGATCTCGAGCGTCTTTTTCTTCGCTTTCATGATGTTCGGCAGCGTCACATAACGCGGCTCGTTCAGGCGCAGGTCGGTGGTGATGACCGCCGGCAGCTTGATCTTCAGGGTCTCGGAGCCGCCATCGACTTCGCGCGTGACATTCGCGCAATGCTGTCCATTCTCGTCAACAACTTCGACCTTGGATGCAAAGGTCGCCTGCGGCAGGCCCGCGAGTGCGGCGAGCATCTGCCCGGTCTGGTTGCAGTCGTCGTCGATCGCCTGCTTGCCCAGGATGATCAAGCCCGGCTGCTCCTTGTCGACCAGCGCCTTGAGCAGCTTGGCGACGGCCAGCGGCTGCAGTTCATCGGCACATTCGACGAGGATCGCGCGGTCGGCGCCGATGGCCATCGCAGTGCGCAGCGTTTCCTGGCATTGCGTGACGCCGCAGGACACGGCAATGACCTCGGTGGCGACACCCTTCTCGCGCAGGCGCACGGCCTCTTCGATGGCGATCTCGTCGAAAGGGTTCATGCTCATCTTGACGTTGGCGATATCAACGCCCGTGCCATCGCTCTTGACCCGCACCTTGACGTTGTAATCGACGACCCGCTTTACGGGTACCAGCACCTTCATGGCGGTTTTCTCCTGCCAAACTGACGTTGAATTGAAGCTTTGATTCTAGGCCGCGTGTCGTGCAGCCCGCGGCAGCGATAGCAAAGAATAGAACGGTCGTTCTATTTGTTGGGATTGCCGCCTGGCTCGTCCGCCAGATCGCTTGCCGGCACACGCTGCGCCGCCGCCTCGCCCCGCGGCATGTCGACCCGCATCAGCAGCAGCAGGCCAAGCACAAAAAACAACCCCGTCGAAGCGATCGCCAGCCGGTGGTTGCCACCGGTGACCCAGGTCACGAGCCCGTAGGTCAGCGGACCGAGCACGGCCGACAAGCGCGTCGCAAAGGTCCACAGGCCGTAGAACTCGGCCATGCGCGCGGCCGGCGCCAGCAGCCCGGCCATCGCGCGGCCCGCCGATTGGCTCGAGCCCATGCACAGGCCAGCGAGCACCGCGGCGGCCCAGAAGAGTGCCGCTGAGGTGGCGAGGTAGGCCATCAGCGTCATCACGATCCAGCCGGCCAGCGTGAAGGCCAACGCGCGCCGGTGGCCGATTTGGTCCTGCCAGTAGCCAAAGCCGAAGGCGCCCACGGCGGAGGCGACATTGACCAGGAAGACCAGCATCATGGTGTCGATCTGCTTGAAGCCGAGCACCTGCTCGGCATACACCGCAGCCAGCGCGATGACCACCGAAATGCCGGCCTGGTAGGCCACCGCGCAGGCCAGCAGCGCCGTGAAGTCGCGAAACTCGTGGGCCTGCTTGAAGGTCGTCACAAGGCGCCGAAAAGACGCCGCCAGCCCGCTTGCCGCCACGGTCGGCTGCGGCACCGCGCGCTCTTTGAGCAGCACAAACGTGGCGATGGCCGCAAGGCCGTAGACGGCTGCGGTGATGAGCATCGTGACCGGCACAAACTGCGTCGCCGGGATGCCGCGGGCCTGCGCCCAAAGCACATAACCCAGGCTCAAACCGAGCGTCAACATGCCGCCGAAATAACCAAAACTCCAGCCCCAACCCGAGACCCGGCCGATCGCCTCGCGGCGCGCCAGCTCGGGCAAAAAAGCGGCGGTCAGCGACTCGCCGTACGAATAAAAGAGGTTCGACAGCACGATCGCGGCCACCGCCAGCGCAACATCACCCTGGCCGGCAAAAGCCAGCAGCGCAGTGGCGACAACGCAGCCGATCGTCGTCAACATCAGCAGGCGCTTCTTGGCCGCGCGCAGGTCGGCGTAGGCGCCCAGGGCGGGCATCGTCAGCATCACGAGGATGCTCGACGCGGCCAGTGCGGCGGTCCAGGCAAAGGTCGCCCAATCAGCATTACCGGCCACGACGCCAACGAAGTAGGCGTTGAATACCGCCGTCAGCACGACGGTGGTGTAGCCCGAGTTGGCGAAGTCGTACATCGCCCAGCCGAAGACTTCGCGTTTGCGAACGCCGTCGTTGAGTGAGTCCTGGGCAAAGAGGGCCATTCGATCTCCAAGCATCGTCTTGCGCGGGCATCCAGTGGTGCCCAGGACGGGGATCGAACCCGTACGCCCTCTTTCGAGAAGCGGCGGATTTTAAGTCCGCTGTGTCTGCCAATTTCACCACCCGGGCGCGGGCGGATTATCGGTGCGGCCAGTCAGCGCTGAAAAAACATGCGGCCCCGCACTGGCGTTGCTGTGCGGGGTCGTTGAACTTGAGTCTGGAGGCTCAACCCGGCGTCGAAGCGCCTCCGCTGTCGCCCCTGCTGCTGGCAGGCTGCGGCCCAGCACCGCCGCCCTGAACGCCATGCCAAACTGCGGCCATGCTCGAAGACCTGCCTTTGACGCTGCTGCTGCAACAAGCCCACGCGGGTGACCGCAGCGCGACTGAGCAGGCCTACTCTGTGCTGTACCCCGAACTGCTGAAGATCGCGCGCGCCCGGCTGCGTGTGCACCAAGCGCCAACCCTGCTGGACACCCAGGCCCTGGTGCACGAAAGTTTTTTGCGCTTTGTGGGCGGCGTGCCGTTGCAGGTCGACAGCCGCAAGCATTTCTACGCCTATGCCGCCAAGGCGATGCGCCACATCGTCATCGACTTTGTGCGCCGCAGCCAGGCCGAGCGCCGGGGTGGTGACCTGCAGCAGGTCACCTTCGACACCGCCGTCTTCAATGCCGCGCCGCAAGACCAGCCCGCACCGGTGCTCGACCTCGAGCGTGCGCTGGAGTCTTTGCAACGGGTCGACGCGCCGCTGGCCGAGCTGGTGGAGCTGCGTTTTTACGGCGGCTACACCGACGCCGAAACCGCCCTGGCGTTAGGCATCAGCGAGCGCACGGTGCGCCGTCAGTGGGACAAAGCGCGGGCCTTCTTGCTGCTCGAAATGCAGGCCGACTGAAGTGCTGGTTGAAGCCCGGGCCGCAGCAAGCTTTGGCCGGCGCGCGCCCGCTTTTCCGTATGTGCCGCCATGAGTGCTGCCAAAACATCACCCGAGCGAATTCCGCCTGAATTGTGGCCCCGGGTCTCAGCGCTCTTCGATGAGGCGCTGGCCCTGCCCGACGCCGAACGTGCTGCTTGGCTGACCGCGCTGGACAGCAACCAAGCCTCGCTCGCGCCGCACCTGCGCCATCTGCTGGCAGCCCACGCCACAGCCAACCCCTTGACACCGCCCGATGGCGAGTTGATGACGCGGGCTTTGGGCGGCCAGGTGCAGACACTCAAAACGGGCACCCAGATCGGCATCTACCGCCTGCTCGAACCCCTGGGCCAAGGTGGCATGGCCACGGTCTGGGTCGCCGATCAAACCCAAGGCGTGATGCGCCGCGTGGCGCTGAAACTGCCGCACCCGGGCATCGAAACACCGGCTGCGATGGCCAGCCGATTTGAGCGTGAACGTGACCTGCTGGCCGGGCTGGAGCTCCCGCACATCGCGCGCTTGTACGACGCCGGCATCAGTACCGAAGGCCAGCCGTTTTTGGCGATGGAGCTGATCAACGGAGTGCCCATTACCGAACACGCGAACGCGCAAGGCGCGACCTTGCGAACTGCGCCGCAAAACACTCGCCAGCGCCTGCAAACTTTTCTGCAAGTGCTGGACGCCGTGGCCTTCGCCCACGGCCGTTTGGTGGTTCACCGCGACCTCAAACCGAGCAACATCCTGGTCACGCTCGAAGGCCGTGTGAAGCTGCTGGACTTCGGCATTGCGCGGCTGCTGGGCGACACCGAGAGCACATCGGGCGCGCTTTCGGGTGGGATCTCGGGCCGGGCTTTCACGCCCGACTGTGCGTCGCCCGAACAACTCGCCGGCGGGGTGCTGGGCGTCACCTCGGACGTGTACTCGTTGGGCGTGGTCTTGTTCGAGTTGCTGACCGGGCAGCGGCCGTATGCGATCAACCGGTTGTCCACGCTGTCGATGGGCCAACAACTGCAAGCGCAGCACATCACGCCGCCCAGCGGCGTCGCGCCGGGGCTGCACCGCGCGCTGCGCGGTGACCTGGACGCCATCGTCGCCCGCGCGATGGCCTTCGAGCCCGCGCAACGTTATGCAAGTGCCGATGCTTTGGCCGCTGACCTGCAGCGTTGTCTCAGCCTGCAACCGGTGCAGGCGCGTGGCGACAGCCGGCGCTACCAAGCGGGCCGATTTGTGCGCCGCCACGCACTGGGTCTGGCCGCCAGTGTGGCCGTGGTGCTGGCCTTGGCGGGCGGCCTTGGTGTGGCGCTGTGGCAGGCCGATAAAGCGCGCAGCCAGGCGCAGCGGGCACAGGCTGTGCAGCGCTTCATCGTGCAGGTCTTCAATGCCAGCCACCCGCAGGAAGCCCAGGGCGAGGCCGTCAGCGCCAAAGCCTTGTTGGACCAAGGCGCCAAGCGGCTGGGCGAAGAGCTGAAGAGCCAACCCGAAGTGCGTGCCGAGCTGCACCTGGAGATCGGTGGCATCTACAACGCGCTGGGCGACAACGCCCAGGCCCGGGTGCATATCGATCAGGCGCTAGCACTGTATGCCGCGCTGGGGCAGTTGTTGACCGAGCGCGCCATCGAAGCCCAATATCAGCAGCTTGAATTATTGAAAGAAGAGCAGCAGTACGAGGCCGCTCGAGACGCCGCAGCGCTGGTGCAAGCGCGCGCCACCCAAGCCTTTGGCTCGTCGCACCGGTGGGCGCTGGCCCTGGCTGAAAACCTGGCTTGGATGGCCTCTCAACAAGGCGACGGCAGCGGCGCCGAACGGCAGCTGCAGCAAGCCCTGGCCGAAGCACCTGTGGGCAGCAACCCGGTGCAGCTGCTGCGCATGCGTGGCGCTTTGGGCAACATCCAGCTCGACCTGGGTCGGGCGAAGGACGCACGTGACACCTTTGTGGCCCTTGTGGCCGCCGCCAGCCAGGTGCCCGAGCACGACACCACCGACCGCCTGGTAGACCGCTACAGCCTGGCACGCTCGCGTTACTTGTTGGGTGAGTACAAACTGGTCAGCGACGACCTGGCCGTGCTGGTGCCGGAGATGGAACGCCACATCGGGCCCGGCCACGACCGCACGGTGAAGGCGCGCAGCCTCTGGGCCCAGGCTGCGCTGGAAGTGGGTCATTACCCAGACGCCGTAAATCTGCAACGCCAGAACCTGGCCCTGGCGCTGGCGCGCAACACGATGGACGACGAAGTCGGCAGCCTGCAGCGCCTGACCTTGGCCAAGGTGCTGCGGCTGGCCGGGCGCTACGCTGAAGGGCTGCCCGAAGCCCGGCTTGGCCTGGCCTTCATGGACAACAAGTTCAGCCAGCCGACCTGGTTTCGGGTGCGCGGACGCTGGATCATGGCCGAGCTGATGCTGGGCCTGGGCCAACAGAATGCCGGGCTGGCAGCGCTGGCACAAGCCGCCCAACTCGGCACCGGGTTGGCGGGCCATGCCGACAACCCAGCCTATGCCGATGTGTTGCAGGCGCAGGCGCTGGCGTTGGGGCAACGCGGCGAGACCGGTGACTTGACGCAGGCGCTGGCGCTGCAGCGCCGCGCGCAGGCGGTTTACGCCGACAAGCTGGGCGCCGATAGCACGGCCGCCAGGCGCGCCACGCTGCACCTGCAGTGGTTGGCGCTGCTGAAGCCAGCGCCTGATGCGGCCGCTTGGGACACCTTCGAAAGCAGCGCTGCGGCGTGGGCGGCCGCTGGCCCATTGGCCGCTGGCGAGGTGGCGTTGATGCGCGCACAAACGCTGGCCCGGGCTGGGCGCGCTGCGCACGCGCGGGCCGAACAAGCGCGTGGCGCAGCGCTGTGGCTGCAGGCCTTGGGCCAGCCTTGGTCGGGTCACTTCATCGGCCTGCATTGAGCGTCGGCCCCCATTCGTGGGGCGTGTGGCCGGAAGGGCCACGAGACCGCGTATGTCCCGCCGTCACGACCCAAAACTCAACTCGAAGGAGTCGCCATGCACCGCAACCTGTTTCGTTCTACCGCCGCCACGCTGTTGTGGCCCTTGCTGGCCATCGCCAGCAGCGCCACTTTTGCGGCCGCCGGCGGGCCGGGCCCGTACAACACTGGCGTCGACACAGCGGGCGCGCCGCTGGCCAGCAACGCCATCGACCCGCACTACAGCATCGTCAATTCAAGCGTCTTCGGCCCGGCGGCTTACGCCAAACACGGCGCCGATGGCCCGCCCATCACCTTGGGCACGTGGCTGCTGGACGCTGCCGGCCCAAGCTCGTCGTGGCTGGTGCCCGACTTGGATTTTTTCTTCGTCGATGTGCCCGGCGTCACCGACGACATCAGCTACCGCACCACCTTTGACCTGACGGGGTATTCGTTGGTCAACGCCAGCATCACCGGCGCCTGGGCCGCTGACGACACGGGTTTGCGGATGCGCTTGAACGGTGTGCTCGTGCCCGACATCGCAGTGGCGCAATACGACCTGTGGACTGACTTCAGCATCACCGGCGGCTTTCAGAACGGCATCAACACACTCGAATTCGACACCCGCAGTACACAAAACCCGACTGGTTTGCGGGTCGAGATGACCAGCGTCTTCCAACCCGTGCCCGAGCCCGCTACATGGCTGATCTGCGCGCTGGGTCTGGCCGTGTTGTTGCAGGCCCGCCGCTCGGAGCAGCGGGCATGAAGGCCGCGCACTTCAAGGCCTTGACGCTGGTGTTGGCGGCTGGCTTGCCGTGGGCGGCGGGCGCACAAAGCTACTCGCTGACCGGCAGCGTCCGGGCCCACGCCAGCACAGTCTTCCCGCCCCCAACCCGGATGGATCAGAAAGCAGACAACGTCAGCTGGGCGAACCGCCCCGAGGCGCTTCAAGACAATGCGCTGCAGGTGTCGGCCAGCATGGCCAATGGGGGTGCAGCCACGGCACGGTTTCTGGGCAGAGTGGGCGCGCTGAAAGCGTATGCCGTTGCCGCATCGCCGTATGGCGTGGACGCTGGCGCCACGACAGTATTCAGCGGTGGCGCCAACGCAGAAGCCCGGGGCAGTTTTTACGACACCGTGATGGTCGGCGGCGCCGGCCTGGCTCTGGGCACGCCGGTCGACTACACGATCAACTTCAGCATCAGCGGCAGCTTGTCGCCCGAGATATTTTTGCTGGGCGGGCCCTCAGCGGACGCCGTCGCGCAGGTCGAGATGTACGACCTGCAAGGCCTGGGCGGCAAGCGGTTGGTGTGGCAGGCAAAGAACCAGGAAACTGGCGTGTATGCCCTGACCGTCGCCACCCAGGTGGGGCACACCCTGGGCATCTCGGGCGAATTGCAGGTCCTGGCCGCCATCAGTACCGGCACAACCGCAGCCCGAAGTGTTGTCGCCAATTTCTACAACTCGGCGATCTACACGCTGACGCCGTCGGTGGAGGGTTTGAACACCGTGGGCGTCAGTGGCCACAACTTCCTGGCGCCAGTGCCTGAGCCTGCGACATGGGCCCTGCTTGGGCTGGGCTTGGCCGCCCTGCATCTGCTGCGCAAACGAGGTGCAACATCAGCACCCGAAGTGCATCGCGCTGACTAGGCTTTGAATCGGCGCAGACCCGCAGAATTGCAAAGGGCCGCATCGTGCGGCCCTTCCTGGTCGTTGATACCGATGGGTGTTCTTGGAGGCGCGACCCGGAGTCGAACCGGGCTAGACGGATTTGCAATCCGTTGCATAACCGCTTTGCTATCGCGCCATGGGCGGGCTGTTCAAGCCCCAAAGCAAGAAGGGAAGCTCAACGCTTCCCTTCTTGGATTTTCTTGGAGCGGGAGAAGAGTCTCGAACTCTCGACCTCAACCTTGGCAAGGTTGCGCTCTACCAACTGAGCTACTCCCGCGTGAGCCTCGAAGTATAGCCAAAAATTCGTTAACACTTCCAGCGTGCTCAATGCGGCAACGTGTCGGACACCACAGTCGCACTCGCTGCCACCGCCGCTGCGGCTTCGGCCGCTTTGACGGGCACGACTTCTTCGTCGGGCAGCGGCTGCGGTTTGGTTTCGAGCGCGATCTCGAGCACCTGGTCGATCCAGCGCACCGGGATGATCTCGAGATTGTTCTTTGCGTTCTCGGGGATGTCCTGCAAGTCCTTGACGTTCTCTTCAGGGATGAGCACCGTCTTGACGCCGCCGCGCAGTGCGGCCAACAGCTTTTCTTTCAAGCCGCCGATCCCGGTCACTTCGCCACGCAGCGTAATCTCGCCGGTCATTGCCACATCGGCGCGTACCGGCACGCCGATCAGTGCAGAGACAAACGCCGTCGTCATCGCCGCGCCCGCGCTCGGGCCGTCCTTGGGCGTCGCGCCGTCGGGCACATGAATGTGGATGTCGCGCTTCTCGAACATCTCGTCCTTGATGCCCAGCCGGCGGGCGCGTGAACGCACCACCGAACGTGCGGCTTCGACCGACTCCTTCATCACGTCGCCGAGCGAGCCAGTGCGGATGATGTTGCCCTTGCCCGGCATCACCGCGGCTTCGATCGTCAGCAGGTCACCGCCGACTTCGGTCCAGGCCAGGCCGACCACCTGCCCGACCTGGTTTTTCTTCTCGGTGCGGCCGTAGTCGAACTTGCGCACGCCAAGGTAATCGTTGAGGTTGTCCTCGGTGACGATGACCTTGCCGGTGACCTTTTTCAGCTGCACCTGCTTGACGACCTTGCGGCAGATCTTGGACAGCTCGCGCTCGAGCGAGCGCACGCCGGCTTCACGCGTGTAGTACCTGATGATGCCGCGGATGCCACTTTCAGTGACCTCGACCTCGTCGTCCTTGACGCCGTTGTTCTTGATCTGTTTGGGGAACAGATAGCGCTGCGCGATATTGAGTTTTTCGTCTTCGGTGTAACCCGCCAGGCGGATGACTTCCATCCGGTCGAGCAGCGCCGGCGGGATGTTCATCGAGTTGCTGGTGGCCACGAACATCACGTCCGACAAGTCGAAGTCGACCTCGACATAGTGGTCGCTGAAGGTGTGGTTCTGCTCGGGGTCAAGCACCTCGAGCAGCGCCGACGACGGGTCGCCGCGGAAGTCCATGCCGAGCTTGTCGATTTCGTCCAGCAGGAACAGCGGATTGCGCACGCCGATCTTGCTCAGGCTCTGCAGCACCTTGCCCGGCATGCTGCCGATGTAGGTGCTGCGGTGGCCGCGGATCTCGGCTTCGTCACGCATGCCACCCAACGCCATGCGCACAAACTTGCGCCCGGTGGCGCGCGCCACGCTCTGGCCGAGCGAGGTCTTGCCCACCCCCGGCGGGCCGACGAGGCACAGGATCGGCGCCTTGACCTTGTCCACGCGCTGCTGCACCGCGAGGTATTCAAGGATTCGGTCCTTGACCTTTTCGAGCCCGAAATGGTCTTCGTTGAGCACTTCTTCGGCATGGCCCAAATCGTGTTTGATCTTCGTCTTCTTGGCCCAGGGCAGATTCACCAGGGTGTCGATGAAGTTGCGCACCACCGTCGCTTCGGCGGACATCGGCGACATCAGGCGCAGTTTTTTCAACTCGCTCTCGGCCTTCTTGCGCGCCTCTTTGCTCATCTTGGCAGCGGCGATCTTCTTCGCCAGCTCTTCGAGATCGGCACCTTCTTCGCCGTCGCCAAGTTCCTTCTGGATCGCCTTGACCTGCTCGTTGAGGTAGTACTCGCGCTGGCTCTTTTCCATCTGCCGCTTGACGCGGCCGCGGATGCGTTTTTCGACTTGCAGGATGTCGACTTCATGCTCGAGCAGCTCGAGCAGTTTTTCCATCCGCTTGGCGACGCCGAAGAGGTCGAGCACCGATTGTTTGGCGTCGAGCTTGAGCGGCAGGTGCGCAGCGATGGTGTCGGCCAGCCGGCCGGCGTCGTCGATGCCGGCGATCGATGTCAGGATCTCCGGCGGGATCTTCTTGTTCAGCTTGACGTACTGGTCGAACTGCTGCGTCACCGCGCGGCGCATCGCTTCGATCTCGGGCGATGCCTCGACCTCGGGCGCCAGTGGCACGACTTCGCCGACGAAAAATTCACCGTTGTCGGAAATCGAACGCGTGTTCGCGCGCTGCAGGCCTTCAACCAGCACCTTCACGGTGCCGTCGGGCAGCTTGAGCATCTGCAGGATGCTTGAGACGCAGCCGGTTTCGAACATGTCGTCGGGGCGCGGCTCGTCCTTGCCGGCGGCCTTTTGCGCCACCAGCATGATCTGGCGGCCGGCCTGCATCGCGGATTCAAGCGCCTTGATGGATTTTGGGCGCCCGACAAACAGCGGGATCACCATGTGCGGGAAGACGACCACATCGCGCAGCGGCAACAGCGGCAGCGTGATCGGTTCGGAGGGCAGAACGGGATGACCAGACATTGAGATTCCTCGCTTTCACGAGCCGACTTGGGGCCCGGGACGCCTATTACAAGGGTCGGTGCTTCAGGGTGGCGGCGCGGCGTCGAAGCCGCTGACCGCCACGACATCAGGCGCTGGCCTTGGCCTGTTCCTTGTAGACGAGAAGAGGCTTGGCGCCCTCTTCTACGATATGTTCATCCACGACGACCTTGACCACCCCGGTGAGCGTGGGCAGCTCGAACATCGTATCGATCAGCGAGTGTTCGAGGATC
This sequence comes from Rubrivivax sp., assembly GCA_031431555.1. Classification (GTDB taxonomy): domain Bacteria; phylum Pseudomonadota; class Gammaproteobacteria; order Burkholderiales; family Burkholderiaceae_C; genus Rubrivivax. The sequence continues at coordinate 4,260 of JANPDN010000058.1, read as the reverse complement.
GACCGCAGGCCGCGCGCGCCGGTCTTGCGCGCCAGCGCCTTGCGCGCGATTGCGGCTAGCGCCGAGGGCCGGATCTCGAGCTCGACGCCGTCCATCATGAACAGCTTCTGGTACTGCTTGAGCAGCGCGTTTTTCGGCTCGGTCAGGATCTGCACCATCGCCTCTTCGGTCAGCTCACCCAGCGTGGCGACCACCGGCAGCCGGCCGACCAGCTCAGGGATCAGGCCAAACTTGATCAGGTCTTCGGGCTCGACTTCGCGGAACAGCTCGGAGGCGCGCTTTTCGGTCTTGCTGTGCACCGTCGCCGCAAAACCGATGCCGGTTTTTTCGGTCCGGTTCTGGATCACTTTTTCCAGGCCGTCGAAGGCGCCGCCGCAGATGAACAGGATATTGGTCGTGTCGATCTGCAAGAAGTCCTGGTTCGGATGTTTGCGCCCGCCCTGCGGTGGCACGCTGGCCAACGTGCCGTCGACCAGCTTGAGCAGCGCCTGCTGGACACCTTCGCCAGACACATCGCGGGTGATGCTCGGGTTGTCGGCCTTGCGGCTGATCTTGTCGATCTCGTCGATATAAACGATGCCGCGCTGCGCACGCTCGGCGTCGTAGTTGCAGTTCTGCAAGAGCTTCTGGATGATGTTCTCGACATCCTCGCCCACATAGCCGGCTTCGGTGAGCGTCGTCGCATCGGCAATCACGAAGGGCACGTTGAGCAGCCGCGCCAGCGTCTGCGCGAGCAAGGTCTTGCCCGAGCCGGTGGGGCCGATGAGCAGGATGTTGCTCTTGGTCAGCTCGATCTCGTCCTTCGAGCCGCCCATATGCTTGAGGCGCTTGTAGTGGTTGTAGACCGCCACCGCGAGCGTGCGTTTGGCGACCTCCTGCCCGATCACGTATTGGTCGAGGCTGGCCTTGATCTCGGTCGGGATCGGCAGATCGGACTTCTGCGTCTTCGCACCGGCGGTCTCGGCCGGCGCATCGTCGCGAATGATGTCGTTGCAGAGTTCGATGCACTCGTCGCAGATGAACACCGACGGGCCGGCGATCAGCTTCTTGACCTCGTGCTGGCTCTTGCCGCAGAACGAGCAGTACAGAACCTTCTCGCCGGAAGCGCCTTTTTTGTCGGCCATATATATGCGTACTACGAAGCTTGTCGCCGTTTGGATGGCTGAAGATGATAGAGCAAGGTCGCTGCAGCCTTTGCCTCGGAAATGAGGGGCGTTTTCGGCATCTGCGTCAAGCGCATCGCGGCTAGGGTCCGGGCTCTGATCGGGTATCGGCGCAGGATTCGGTTCAGGGCCGGCGCTCGATGACCTGGTCGATCAGACCGTAGTCCTTGGCCTCGACCGGCGACATGAACAGGTCGCGCTCCATGTCGGCGGCAATGCGCTCGACGGTCTGGCCGGTGCGATCAGCGTAGATCTTGTTCAACTGCTCGCGGGTCTTCAGGATTTCGCGGGCGTGGATCTCGATATCGGTGGCTTGCCCCTGCGCGCCGCCGGAGGGCTGGTGGATCATCACTTTGGCGTTGGGCAGCGACAGGCGCTTGCCCTTGGCGCCGGCCATCAGCAGGAACGAGCCCATGCTCGCGGCCATGCCCATGCACAGCGTGGACACGTCGGGCTTGACGAAGTTCATCGTGTCGTACACCGCCAGCCCGGAGCTGACGCTGCCGCCGGGCGAGTTGATGTAGAGGAAGATGTCCTTGTCGGGGTTTTCGCTTTCCAGGAACAACATCTGCGCGCAGACCAGGTTCGCAGTCTGGTCGTTGACCGGCCCAACCAAAAAGATGATGCGCTCGCGCAGCAGCCGGCTGTAGATGTCATAGGCGCGCTCGCCGCGGCCCGACTGCTCGATGACGATGGGCACCATGCCCAGGCCGGTGGTCTCAAGTGCGCTCATGCGGATCGGTCCTTTCAGGAAGCCGTGGCCATCAGTTCGTCGAACGGTACCACCGTGTCGACCACCGATACCTTGCCAAGGACATGCTCGGTGACGTTGTTCTCGATCACGATAGCCTCTACTTCGGCCATCCGCTGGCGGTCGGTCAAGTAATAACGCACCACCTCGGCCGGCTTCTCGTAGCTTTGGCTGATTTCCTCGATGTGCTTTTGCAGCTGGTCGGGTTTGGCCTGCAGGTTATTCGAGCGCACCAGTTCGGCCACGACCAGACCGAGGCGGACGCGTTTTTCGGCCTGCGGTGAAAACTCCTCGCTCGGGATCGGCATCGTCTCGGCGTCTTTCATGCCTTGCTGCTTGAGGCGGTCGCGCAACGACGCCACCATGCGCTCGAGTTCGTTGGCGACCAGCGCCTTGGGCACGTCGAGTTCGGCCGCACCGACGAGCGCGTCCATCACCGCGGCCTTGTTGCGCGCCTGGAGGCGGAACTTGACTTCGCGCTCGAGATTTTTTTTCACATCGGCACGCAGGCCTTCAACGCTGGCCTCCTTGATGCCCAGCGCCTTGGCAAAGTTTTCGTCAACCGCCGGCAGGTTGGCGGCCTCGATCTTCTTCACCGTGACCAGGAAGTCAGCTTCCTTGCCGGCGACGTCCTTGCCGTGGTAGTCGGCCGGGAACTGCAGCGGGAAGGTCTTGTTCTCACCGACCTTCATGCCCCGCACGGCCTTGTCGAACTGCTCGAGCATCTGGCCTTCGCCGATGACAAACTGAAACGCGTCGGCCTTGCCGCCTGAAAACGGCTCGCCGTCGAGCTTGCCTTCGAAGTCGATCGTCACGCGGTCGGTCTCGGCAGCGCCTTCGACGGCCGGGCGCTGCGCAAAGGTGCGGCGCTGCTTGCGCAGGATCTCGACCGTGCGGTCGATCGCCGCTTCGGTGACTTCGCTGCTCACGCGGTCGACCTTCAACACTGCAAGGTCGTTGATCTTGACTTCAGGATAAACCTCGAAGGTGGCATCGAAAGCCAGCTGGCCTTCAGGCGCAGCGTCTTTCTGCGTGATCTGCGGCATGCCGGCGACACGCAGGCGGGCTTCGGTAGCGGCTTCGTTGAAGGCCTTGCCGATGCGGTCGTTGACCACCTCGTTTTGAACGGTGTAGCCATAGCGCTGGGCGACCACCGACATTGGCACCTTGCCGGGGCGGAAACCGTCGGCCTTGAAGGTGCGAGACAGGCGGCGCAGGCGCGAATCGATTTCACTGCCGATATCGGCGGCGGCCACGGTCAGGGTGATGCGGCGTTCGAGGTTACCGAGGGATTCGACGTTGACGGCCATGGTGCAATCTCTGTGACTGGATTGGTGACGGGGAAAAACAAGCTTCGGAGTTCTGGTGCGCGGGGTCGGACTCGAACCGACACGCCGGTGAAGGCGTCAGGACCTAAACCTGGTGCGTCTACCAATTTCGCCACCCGCGCGGACGGAACTGCGAATTCTATCCGGGCGTGGCGCTGCGCTCGAGGGCGCAAAAACACGCCGCAAACCTCGGTCGCCGATCAGGCGGGCGACGTGGTCTCGCGCTTCACGCGAAACCACGCCGCGGGCATCAGGCGGGCGACGTGGTCTCGCGCTTCACGCGAAACCACGCCGCGTACATCAGGCGGGCGACGTGGTCTCGCGCTTCACGCGAAACCACGCCGCGTACATCGCCGGCAGCGCCAGCAGCGTCAAGGCGGTGGCCACGATCAGCCCGCCCATGATCGCCACCGCCATCGGGCCCCAGAAAACGCTGCGCGACAGCGGGATCATGGCCAGCACTGCGGCCGCAGCGGTCAATACGATCGGCCGGAAGCGGCGCACGGCGGACTCGACGATCGCATCCCAGGCCGGCACGCCGCGGCGGCGGTCCTGCTCGATCTGGTCGATCAGGATCACCGAGTTGCGCATGATCATGCCGACCAGCGCGATAAAACCGAGCAGCGCGACAAAACCAAACGGCCGGTTCAGCAGCAGCAAGGCCGCGGCAACGCCGGCAATGCCCAGCGGCGCGGTCAACATGACCAACATCGCGCGCGAAAAGCTCTGCAGCTGCAGCATTAGCAGTGTGAGCATGATGAACGCCATCAAAGGCACATTGGCCAACAAGGAACCCTGCCCTTTGCTGCTTTCTTCGACCGCACCGGCGATCTCGATCCGATAGCCTGGTGGCATTTTCGCTGCCAGCGCCTGCATTGCCGGCCAGACCTGGGCCGTCACGGTGGGGCCTTGCACACCTTCAACCAGGTCGCCCTGAACCGTGGCCGCAAAGCTGCGGCCTTCGCGCCACAGCACGCCGGGCTCGAACGAGAAGCCCACCTTGGCCACCTGGGTCAAA
>JANPDN010000057.1:0-9147 GCA_031431555.1 Rubrivivax sp. | reverse complement strand
CGCCACGGCCATGATGCTGGTGCGCTCGTGGAAGTCGTCGCTCATCTCGTAGCCCATGGCCACGTAGGGGATGCTGAAGACGGTCAGCCCGGTGAAGAACACCAGCGACCAGAACAGGAAGTAGGCGAAGTTGTAGGGGATGCCGTCGGCGCGGTGGAGCTGCCACATCGCCACGAAGCCGACGCCCAGCATGATGGCGCCGATGAACACGTACTGCCGGCGCCGGCCCCACTTCGAGCGTGTGTTGTCGGAGATGAAGCCCATGATCGGATCGATGATCGCGTCATAGGCCCGTGGCAGGAAGAACAGGATGCCCCACATCCAGGTCGGGAAGCCCATGTCCTGCACCAGCACGACCATGAAGATGCCCAGGGCTGCGGGGAACATCTGGTTGGCCAGCATGCCCAGACCGAATGCGACCTTCTGACCGAACGGAACCTTGCGGGCTTTGGTTGCGGTGGATGCGGTGGATGCGGTCATACCGTGCTTTCTGTGGGGCGGCCTGCCACGGGTATGCCCGTCAGTCGCGCAGGCGACCGAGCAGCACCAGCAGCCACATGGCGCCGAAGACGAAGGGCATGGCCTTCGCAGCCCAGCGGCCGCGGTTGGCAAGGTGGCTGGCGGGCGCCAGCGGACACAGGTCGGCCAGGCCGGCCTCGTCGAACTGCTGCCTGATGCTGTCGGTGGCCGCCATTGCGGTATAGATGCCGACGCCGACCAGCACGGCCACCAGGATGCCGAAGAACGGGAAGCCCAGCACCAGCCAGCTCACCCCGTCGCGCGCGTGGGCGCCAAAGGCGGTGAACATCAGGCCTTCGGACCAGATCAGCCAGCCCATGCGCTGGGCGATGAGGTTGTCCTCGTGGGTCCACTGCTCGCGCAGGGCGCGCCAGTGGTCCCACAGCGCGACATCGGGCGTGCGGTGGGTCTGCATCGGCGAAAACGAATCGGCCATGGTGTCACGCGGCCGGCGCGCTGTCGGGGGGGCTGTCGGGCGCGAGCGGTTCCGCCAGCAGATCCGCCAGCAATTCCGGATAGAGCGTTTCCATCACCAGCTTGGGCCGCCGGTCGACCGTGAACAGGCCCCAGTGTTTTTCGGGTTCGAGCGGGTCGGGCGAGCCTTTCCACGGCTCGTCGAAGGCTTCGAACACGAAGCACAGCACGCCGGCCTGCTCGGTCCACGACATCAGGTCACGGTAGTAGATGTCCTGCAGTTCCTGCGAGGCGTGCTCGGCCTTCATGCCGCGGCCGTTGCTGCTGGTGGCCCAGCCGGCTTCGGTGATCACGATCGGCTTGCCGGGATACAGGCGTGCCACCGATTCGACGTTGTCCCGGGTGTAGTCGATGGCTTCGTGGATGTGCCGGTACTCCCACACCGGGTAGGTGTGCACCGAGATGAAGTCCAGCTCGGGGACCAGGTCGCGCAGCTTGTGCTGCCAGGGCACGTAGTTCTCGCAGAAGGTCACCGGCTGCGCCACCGCCTGCTTCACGCGGCGCGCGTACTCGATCATCTTGGGCACCGGCACGAAGTGGTCGGTCCAGTCGACGGTGGCCTCGTTGCCCACCGCGACCGAGAACACGGTGTCGGGGTAGCGCCCGGCGAGTGTGATCAGGCGCTCGATCTCGGCGTCGTTCTCGCGCCGGCTGGCGTCGAGTTGCTCTTCGCTGTAAGTGCCGCCCCAGGGGCAGCCGAAGTTGTTCATCTCCGGGCCCAGGTAGGCGCCGAGCATGACCTGGAACGGCAGCTTGTCTTCGCTGATCGCCTGCAGCACACGCTCGGCGTGGGTGCTGCAGTCGTACAGGCGCAGCAGGCGCCAGTTTTTCTGCAGGATCTGCAGGTCTTCGCGGATCTCGGCCAGTGACGGGTAGATCTTGCTGTCGGGGCTCTGGCCGTGGCGGTAGCCGGAATAGCAGATCGCGTTGCCCTGCGGCAGGTTCAGTTCTTTCGGCATCGTGGTCGTCAGGCGCTGGTCAGGTGAATTTCGGTGCGCCGTCCTTGTCCCACAAACCCCAGTAGGCGCCGACATCACCTTCGGCGCCGACCTTCCAGGCTTCGTCGAAGGCGGCAAAGTAAAAGACCTCGAGACCCTCGGCCTCGGCCCATTGCATGGTGTCGACGAAGTAGGCCATCGCGCCCTCGGTCGAAGGCACCGAGCCGTGGAAGGCACTGCCCTGGTCGGGCCAGCCGGTCTCGCTGATGACGATGCGTTTGCCAGGCGCCGCGGCGCGTGTGCGCCGCACCATGTTCTGCATATAGGCCAGCGCCTCCTCGCGCGGGCAACCTTCCCAGAACGGATAGCAGTTGGTCATCACGACATCGCACGCAGCGGTGATCTTCGGGTGCAGCTCGAACAGGTAGTAGGCGTCGACATAACCCACCGGGACCTCGGGTGCCACATCACGCAGGGCGTCCTTCACGCGCTGGATGATGGCCAGCAACTGGGCCTCGTCCATGTCCTCACGCAGCAGCACCTCGTTGCCGACGGCCACGATGTCGGCGTGGCCGGCACGCGCGACCTCGATGACACCGGCGATCTCGCGCTCGTTGATCTCGGCGTCGGTGCCGATCCAGGCGCCGACCAGGGTCTTGATGCCCAGCTCGTGTGCGATGCGTGGCGTCTGTTCATGGCCGTCGGTGCACGAGAAGCTGCGGATCCAGCGGGTGTAGGGCTGGATGATCTTCAGCCGCTCGCGGATCTGCTCAAGCCCGATCTGTGCACCGGGTGACTGGCCTTCCAGGTAGGGGCTGTAACACAGGCCAGGCACGCCGCGCCGCAGCACCGCCGCGAAGGTGTCGCGCAGCGACTTGCGCTCGACATCGGTCCAGACCTCGGGCTTGACATGCGACCAGGCGCCACCCTGGCCGGCCACCATCGGCATCGCGCCGGAGTGCACTTTCTCGGATGCGGGGTAGTCGCCGCGTGCGGCGGCTTGTTCGGGAATCTGGGGTTTGGACATAGAGGTTCCAGTCAGGATTTCTTTTGCCAAGGGAACTTGCCCTTGCCCACCGGCCTGGTCTTGCCATAACCGCCGACTCGGTCGTAGACCCGCACATAGTCGACCACCAGCTCCGCCGGAAACCGCGTTGCGTCGTTCGGCACGCCGGGGAAGTTGCCGCCCACCGCGACGTTCATGACCAGGTAGAAGGGCTGGTCAAACGGCGCCGGCCAGGGGTTCAGGTCTTCGGCGCGACGGGCTTGCTGACCGAGGCCTTTTCTGGTCTTGCTGCAACTCCACCAATGGTCGTAGGTGCAGGTCTGGATGCCGTCGACATAGAAGCGGATCTCGCCCGGCTCCCACTCGACGCTGTAGGTGTGCCAGTCGGACACCGTGCTGCCACCGGGCAGCGGGTGCACGGTGGTGATGAGCGTGCGTTTGGGGTGTGTCGAGCCGAAGTGGATGCTGTTGAGCACCTCGTGCGGCTTCTCGCCGACGATCTCCATCAGGTCGATCTCGCCAGATGCCGCCCAGCCGCCATAGCGGTCGTCCTGCGGCAGCATCCACAGCGCCGGCCACAGGCCCTTGCCCCAGGGCACCTTGGCGCGAAACTCGACCCGGCCATAGAGCTTGGTATACAGCGGCGTGCCATCACGCTGACGTGTCTTCAGCCGCGCCGAGGTGTAGCCGCAGCCGTGCAGCGATTCCTTCTGCGCGCGGATCGTGAGCAAGCTGTCCTTGACCGACACGTTGCCGGCATCGGCGGTGTAGTACTGCAACTCTTCGTTGCCCCAGCCGGCCACCCAGGCGTGGTTTTTGTAGTCAAAAAAACCGTTGCCGATATCGAAGTCCCACTTGCTGCGGTCGACGCTGTGGCCTTCGAATTCATCGCTCCAGACGAGCGTCCACCCTTCGGTGCGTTTGGGCTTGGTCATGGCGGGCTCCGCGGGTGCTTTTAAGCGTGCTTCAAGCGCGCTTCAAGCAACCAAGCGGCCGTCGGCGCCGAAGGCCAACGCCCAGGCCGCATCGGGCGCCAGGCCGATCGCCTGCCCGCCATCGACACGGGCATGTTCGGTGCCGACCTTGGCGGTGAGCAACTCGTTGATGCCGTCGACCTTCAAGTGGATGATCGACGAGTCCCCCAGGTGTTCGGCGAGTGCCACGTTGGCGGCGATGCCTTGGCCGGCGGGCACCAGGCGCAGGTGCTCCGGCCGCAGGCCCGCGCGCTGCACCCCGGCCGGCGCCTGGCCCGCCAGGCTGCCCCACAGCGCGGTGTGCGATTGCGCCGCCCCGCTGGCCGGCGGCCGCGGGATCAGGTTGATGCGCGGCGCGCCGATGAAGCCGGCGACAAACTCGTTGGCCGGCCGGTTGTACAACTCCATCGGCGGGCCGAGTTGTTCGACGATGCCCTTGTTGAAGACCGCGATACGGTCGCCCAGGGTCATCGCCTCGACCTGGTCGTGGGTGACGTAGATCATCGTCGTGGCCAGCTCCTGGTGCAGGCGCGACAACTCGATGCGCATGTTCACGCGCAGCGCGGCGTCGAGGTTGGACAGCGGCTCGTCGAACAAAAATACCTTGGGCTTGCGCACGATCGCGCGCCCGATCGCCACGCGCTGGCGTTGCCCGCCCGAGAGCTCTTTGGGGAAACGGCCGAGCAGCTCGGTGATGCGCAGGATCTCGGCGGCGCGGCCGACCTGGGCCTCGCGTTCGGCCTTTGCGACACCTGCCATCTTGAGCGCAAAGCCCATGTTTTCGGCGACCGTCATGTGCGGGTACAGCGCATAACTCTGGAACACCATCGCCGCGCCGCGATCGGCCGGGCGCAAGTCATTCGCGCGCACGCCGTCGATCAGCAACTCGCCCGCGGTGATGCTTTCCAGGCCGGCGATCATGCGCAGCGTGGTCGACTTGCCACAACCCGATGGCCCGACGAAGACGATTAACTCGCCGTCGGCAACATCGAGGTCGACGCCCTTGATGACGTCGACCTGGCCATAACTCTTGCGGATGCCGCGCAGTGTGACCTGACCCATTTCAAACTCCGGTTGCGTGTGCGGTTGTGTGTGCGGTGGCGTCTGCGGTTGCTGCAGCGGCACGGAGTGCGCGTGTCGCCTGCTGACGTTGCAGGAAATCCCGGTACCACAGCGCGCTGTTCTTGAGCGTGCGCTGCTGGGTGGCGTAGTCGACATGCACGATGCCGAAGCGCTTTTCATAACCCGAGGCCCACTCGAAGTTGTCGAGCAGGCTCCAGACCATGTAGCCCTCCATGCGCACCCCATGCGCGATGGCTTCGCCCACGGCAGCGATGTGGTTGGCGATATAGCGTGTGCGCTGGTGGTCGTGGACCTGGCCATCGACCAGCGTGTCCATGAAAGCGGCGCCGTTTTCCTTGACGTACATCGGCGGCACCGCGTAGTCGCGGTGCATGCGCAGCAGCAGGTCGGTCAGGCCTTCTGGATAAACCTCCCAGCCCATGTCGGTGACTTCATGGCCGCTGCTGTGCACGTCCCAGGGCGCGGCCGCGCTGACCATTGCGCGGGTGTAGTAGTTGATGCCGAGAAAATCCATCGGCGTGGTGATGTGCTGCATGTCGCCGGGCTCGACCTTCGGCGCATCGGCGCCGAGGTGTTCGAGCACATCCGACGGGTAGGCGCCCTTGAACAGCGGGTCGGCGTACCAGCGCACCAGCAGCCCGTCTTCGAGCAGCGTCTTGGCATGGTCGGCCGCGGTGTCGGCAGCGGCGTGCATCGGTGACAGGTTGAGCACCAGCCCCAAGCGGCACTTGCAGCCCGCGGCACGCATCGCCTGCAGCGCCAGGCCGTGGCTGAGCAGCAGGTGGTGAGAGGCTTGCGTCGCCAGCGCGCGGTTCTTGATGCCGGGTGCGAAGACACCTTGCTCGTGACCCAACGTGGCCATCACCCAGGGCTCGTTGTGGGTGGCGATGGTCGCCACACGATCGCCGAAGCGCGCGGCCATGCCGACGGCGTACTCGACAAATCGATGCACGGTGTCGCGGTGGGGCCAGCCGCCGAGCGCCTGCAACTCGGCCGGCAGGTCCCAGTGGTTCAGCGTCAGATAGGGTTTGATGCCGCGCGCCAGCAGGCCGTCGACCAGCCTCTCGTAGAAGGCCAGGCCCTTTTCATTCCAGGCCCCGCTGCCACCCGGGCGCACCCGCGGCCAAGAGACCGAGAAGCGGTAGGCGTCGACCCCCAGGCCGGCGATGAGGTCGAGGTCTTGCTCCCAGCGGTGGTAGTGGTCGCAGGCGATGTCGCCGTTGCTGCCGTCGGCAATCGTGCCGGGGACGCGGCAAAACTCGTCCCAGATCGACGCGCCCTTGCCGTCTTCGGCGGCAGCGCCTTCGATCTGGAACGAACTGGTGGCCACGCCCCACACAAAATCGGCGGGGAACGGCGGCATCGGCGCGCCGGCATCGGCGAAGGTCATCGGCGGGTCACTTCACGGCGCCGGCCGTCAGCCCGGAGATCAACTGCCGCGAGGACAGCACAAACAGCACCACCAGCGGCAGCGTGGCAATCGCCGAGCCGGTCATCAACGCGCCCCACTCGGTATCGACCGGGCTTTGCAGGCTGCGCAGCGCCAGCGGCAGGGTGTACATGTCGGGGCTGCGCATCACGATCAAAGGCCCGATGAAGTTGTTCCACGACGCGATGAAGGTGATCAGCCCGAGCGTGCCCAGCGCCGGCTTGAGCAGCGGCAGCACGATGCGGGCGTAAATGCCGAGCTCGCTGCAGCCGTCCATGCGCGCGGCTTCGACGAGGTCTTTCGGGATCGACGAGCTCACGAACTGGCGCATCAGGAAGATCCCGAAGGCACTTGCCGCGCCGGGGATGTACAGCGCCTTGGGCTGGTCGATCCAGCCCAGCACATCCATGATCATGAAGGTCGGGATCATGTTCATGAAGGACGGCAGCAGCATCGTGCCCATCACGAGCCCGAAGAGCACGTTCTTGAATTTGAAGTCGAACAGCGCGAAGGCATAACCACCCATCGAGCAGAACAGCAGCGTGAGCACCGTGGACAAGATCGCCACATACAGGCTCCAGCCCAGGTTGCGCCAGAACGGCAGCCGTTCGGTGAGGATCTTCAGGTTGTTGAAAAAGTCGTCGCCGAAGAACATCGGCGGCGGCAGGCTGAAGATCTCGGTGCGTGAATGGGTGGCGAAGACAAACATGAAATAAAACGGCGCCAGCATGATCAGCGCGCCAACGCCGACGACGATGTAGGCCGCGATGGGGCTCAGGCGTTTGCTGTCCATGATCGTCAGCCTCCGGCGCCGCGCGGGCGGAATGCGCGGTTGGTGACCCAGGTCAAGACGGCGACCAGGATGAAGAGCAACCAAGACATCGCGCTGGCGGCGCCAAAGTCGTTGAAGTCGAAGGCCATCCGGTAGAGATAGATCGCCGTCGTCATGCCCGACTGGTCAGAGCCACCGCGGCCGCCGGTCAGGATGAAAGGCTCTTCGAAGAGTTGCAGGCCGCCGATGATCGACAGCGTGACGCCGAAGAAGATCATCGGTTTGAGGCTCGGCAGCGTGATGTAGAAAAACTGCTGAAAGCGCCCGGCGCCGTCCATCGTCGCGGCTTCGTAGATGTCCCCCGGGATGGTTTGCAGCGCGGCCAGGTAGAGCACCACGTTGAAGCCGACATAACGCCAGAAGACGATCATCGAGATCGCGGGTTTGATGTTGTCGGGGTCGTTGAGCCAGTCGACCGGATCGGCCGGCATCAGGCTGCCCAGCAGCGGGATCTGCTTGATCATCTGGATGCCGACATTGATCAACCCGTAGTCGGTCGAGAACAGCGAGCTGAAGAGGATCGCGATCGCCACGGTCGAGGTGATGTAGGGCATGAAGTAGGCCCCGACGACGCCGTTGCGCAAACGCTTGAACGAGGTGTGGATGAACACCGCCAGCGGTATCGCCACCAGGTGCTGTGGCACGCCCGATGCCAGCGCCAGCCAGGCGGTGTTCTTGAGTGACTTCCAGAACCATTCGTCCTGCAGCGAGAAGACGAAGTTGTCGATGCCGACAAATTGCATCGCGCTCAGGCCGCTCGTAGGCTCCCAGGACTGGAACGCCAGGTACAGCGAAAACACCAGCGGGAAGATGCCGAAGATCCCGAACAGGATCACAAACGGGCTCAGCAGCACGTAGGGTGTCCAGGTCGGCGACAGGCGCAGGGCGGCAGGCAGCTTCATGGTGCGGCGGGTCTCGGCGAATTAGCGCAGGGCGCGTTTTTGCAGCAGGCGCTGTGCATCAGCGAGCGCGACCGTGATGTCCTTGCCGCGGTCGAGCACCTTGTCGAGTTCGGTATTGATGACCTCGTCGGCAAACGCGTCCTGCTTGTGCACGTCGACGGCGCCGATGCGCGCGGCCGCGGCACGCCAGCCCACCCGCGCCGACTGTTCGCCCAGGAAGGCGATCGGCTGCTCGAAGAAGGCGTCGCCATAGGTCTCGAGCAGCGCCGGGAACGCGTCCTGCGACTTGAACGCCGCGAGCTGCACGTCGCGGTTCAGCGTCATCAGCTGGATGAACTGCCAGGCCAGCGTTTTATGCGCCGCGGGTGCGCCGCGCGCGATCGCAAAGAAGGTGCCGCCGTAGGCCGCAAAGGCACCCTCGGGCAGTTGCGCGGCGCGCCACTGGCCCTTGGTCGCCGGGGCCAGCCAGTTGCTCAGGTGGCCGGCCAGCCAGGCGCCGGTCAACTGGGTCGAGATGGTGCCGCGCTTGAAGCCTTCGGACCATTCGGTGGACCAGGCGCTGACGCGGGCGTCGAGTTTTTGCTGGCGCACCTGGCGCGCGAGCTCGAAGGCGCGCACAAATCGTGGCGAGGTGACGAGCACTTTTGATTGGTTGTCGAAATACAGGCCCTCGCCGGGCTGGATGCCGGTGCGGATGACGATATCCTTCATGTCCCGCGCATGGGCCATCAGGTAGGCGCCGGTGGTCGACTTGATCTTGGCGCCGCTGGCGACATAACTTTCCCAAGAGCGCGTCAGATCGGCTTCGCTCACGCCGGCCTTGGCGAGCACGTCGATGCGGTAGAGCAGCGTGCCTGGCCCGATATCGGTGGGCGCGGCGACCACCGCGCCCCGGCGGTTGGTCGCCTGCTGGTAGGCATAGGGCACCCAGCGTGACTGGAAACGCTTGATGTCGTAGGGCGGGCGCGACAGGTCGTCGAGCCCGCCGCC
>JANPDN010000056.1:0-24812 GCA_031431555.1 Rubrivivax sp. | reverse complement strand
GGCAGCGTCTCCATTGCATCGCTGACCTTCACGGCAGCCAACTGGAACAGCGCACAGACGGTCACCGTCACTGGCGTCGACGACAACCTTGACGACGGGGACATTGGCTTCGTCATCGTGACCGGCGCGGCGGCCAGCGCGGACGGCAACTACAACGGCCTAGCCGTTGCAGATGTTGCCGTAGTCAACACCGACAACGACAGCTCGGGCGTCAGCGTCTCACTGATCTCCGGCTCCACGACCGAGCTGGGCGGCACCGCGACCTTCACCGTCGTGCTCAACGCACAGCCGACTGCTGACGTCACGATCGCGGTCGCGACTGGTGATGCGACCGAGGGCAGCGCTTCCACTGCATCGCTGACGTTCACCAGCGCGAACTGGAACACCCCGCAGACCGTCACCGTCATAGGCGTCGACGACAGCCTGGACGATGGTGATGTCGGCTTCAGCATCATCACTGGTGCGGCAGCCAGCGACGATAGCAACTACAACGGCCGGTCGGTCGCCGATGTCGCGGTCGTGAACAGCGACAACGACGCACCGTTGATCGTTGTGCCGGGTACGCAGCAAGCACTCGAAGACACGCCGTTGCCGATCGGCGGCGTGACGGTGCAAGACGCCGGCGGTGGCCTGTCGTCGGTGCAGCTCGGCGTGGCTTCGGGCGTGATCAGCGTCGACCTCGCCGGCGGCGCCCTGCTCGTGGGTGGCAGCAACGACAGTGCCTCGATCACGCTGGCAGGCACGCACGCCCAAGTCAATGCCGCGCTGGCGACGCTGGTCTATCTGGGCGCGCCGGATTTCAACGGCGCCGACACGCTGAGCCTGCGCGCAACGGACGGCGCTGGCGGGCTCGCCACAGGCGCCTTGCCGATCGTCGTCGCCGCGGTCAACGATCCGGCGCTTGGGGCGCCGCTGATCATCGGCAGCGCCACCGAAGACCAGACCTTGAGTGCTGACACTTTGGGCCTCAGCGACGCTGATGGGCTCGCCACTTTCGCCTACCAGTGGCTGCGGGACGGCACGCCGATCGCTGGTGCCAGCGCAGCCGCGTATCGGCTCGAGGACGTCGATGTCGGCAGCCGCATCAGCCTGCGAGTGGACTATCTCGACGGCCAGGGCACGGCCGAGTCGGTGAGCAGCCTGCCGACCGCGCCGGTGGCCAACCTGAATGACGCGCCGGTGGTCACGAGTTTTGCCGGCGCCGCCGCCGTCAACCTGGTCGTCGACGAGAACATGGCGGCGGTGGCGATTGTCGCGAGCACCGATGTCGATGGTGGCGCGCCGACCTACGCCGTGCTCACCGGCGCGGACGCGGCACGCTTCAGCGTCGACGCGCAGAGCGGGGCATTGCGGTTTATTGCGGCGCCCGATTTCGAAGCACCCCAAGACAGCGATGCCGACCAGATCTACGACGTCACGGTGACCGTATCCGACGGCGCTGGCGGCCAAGCCGAGCAGGCGTTTTTTGTGCGCGTGGCCGACCTCGACGACGTACCCGCACCCGCGCCCGAACCGGTGCCAGCACCTGCACCAGCGCCTGCGCCAGCACCGACGCCGCCCGAGCTGGCTCCTGCGCCTACGGCCGCGCCGACACCGGCACCACCGCCACCGATCGATGAGGCGCAACCAGCACCAGCGAATGACGTCCCAGGCGCTGGCGAGCCGACGGCGCCGACCACCGACGCACCATCCGAAAAAGGCAGCGGCGAGCGCGCGACGCCGGTGCTGGACCGCTTGACAACGGCGCCCGTGGTGGCCGCGCCCGACGATGGCCGTCGGTCGACACCTGCAGACAGCGGCGACCCTGAGCGGCGCATCAGCGCGAGCGCCATGCCCGCCGCGGGGGGCTTCCAGGGTGTGGTCGTGTCCTTCGGTCTGAACCTGCCGATCACACCCGATTTCGGCATGGTTGCCAAGACCGGCTTCGACCTCGACTGGGCCGACGCGCGAGACGAGCGTCTGGGTGATCCCGGCCGCATGGTGTCGCTGGCGCTGCGCGGCGACGAGGGCATCGGGTCGAAAGCGCTGCTGGATGCCGTCGACAGCGATGTGCAGTCGCCGATCGAGCAGGTGCTGACCGACCCGACCCGGGTCAGCGCGGCCGGCCTGACGGTGGGTTTTGTTTGGTGGTTGACCCGCGGCGGCGGCTTGCTGGCGGGCGTGCTGATGGGCGTGCCCGCGTGGCGCCATGTCGATTTGCTGCCAGTCCTGGCGCGTCGTGCTGACGATGACGACGACGGAGACCGAGACGGCGACGGCGAAGGCAGCAGCGATCAAACGGGCAGGAAAGTGACGGCAGACAGTGACGCGACGGCATCGGAATTCGATGCGGTCTTCGATCGAAGCCCCGGCTGGCAGGCCGCTTGGGAAGAGGAGGCGCGATGAAGGCTCGAATCAGCCCGATGATGCAGATCACGTCGGCCCTGGTCGCCCTGTGCGGCATGCTGGTGGTGCTGGCGGACCTGTTTTTTGGCGTCATGCCAAGCCGGGCCGAGCAGAGCCTGCAGATGCGCAAGCAGATCGGCGAGGCGATCGCGGTGCAAGTCTCGACCCTGCTGCGCAGCGGCGACTGGCGCCTGATGCAGCAGACCATCGACGACGTCGCCAAGCGCACGCCAGACCTGGCATCGGTGGCGCTGCGGCGTGCCGACGGCTCGATCGTCGCAGAATCCGGCGGCCATGCCGGGCACTGGCAGCACGAGGCCGGCAGCGCGTCGACGCACGAGTCGATCTATGTGCCGCTCGTAGCCGGCGGCAAACCCTGGGGCAGTTTTGAGCTGGCGTTTGCGCCCGCGCCGGGCGGCGCCTGGATGCGTTTCTTCAAAGAGCCGCTGGTGCTGACGATGCTCTTCATCTCGGCGCTCGGCACGCTGGGTTTCAGCCTGTACGTGCGCCGCGCGCTGCAGCACCTGGACCCTTCGTCGGTGATCCCCGACCGGGTGCAGGGTGCATTTGATGCGATGGCCGAAGGGGTGGTCGTGCTGGATGCGCGTGGCCGCGTGCTGCTGGCCAGCAAGTCATTCCGCAGCCTGCATGCCGACGCCGCGGCGCTGGCGGTGGGCGCTGCACTGTCAGCGCAGGACTGGGTGCTCAACGGCTTTGGCCGCAATACGGCGAGCCATCCCTGGTCGCGAGCGATCGACGAAAAGCAGAGCCTGTCAGGTGTCACCGCCGAGGTTTGCGCCGGCGGCGGCGTGCCACAGCAGGTGGTGGTGAACTGCGCGCCGATCACTGACGCCGGCACCAAGGTGCGTGGATGCATGGTCACTTTCAGCGATATGTCAGAGCTGCATCGGGCGAATGCGGCGCTGCGTGAAGCGATGGCCGAGCTGGCCAACTCGAAGACGCAGATCGAACGCCAGAACGGCGAGTTGCACCGCCTGGCCACGCGCGACCCGATGACCGGCTGCCTGAATCGCCGCGCTTTCACCGAGATGTTCCGGCGTCTGTTCACTGGCGCCAAGGTCAGCCAGGCCTACCTGGGTTGCCTGATGATCGACATCGACTTTTTCAAGAAGGTCAACGACACCCATGGCCATGCGGTCGGCGACCGTGTGATCCAGGAGGTGGCCAAAAAGCTTACCGACTGCGCGCGTGCTTCAGACCTTGTTTGCCGTTACGGCGGCGAAGAGTTTGTGCTCGTCGTGCCGGGCCTGGGAGCCACCGCGCTGACCAATTTTGCCGAGCGGGTGCGCGCGCGCATCGAGGCCGAATGTGGCGCCGGCGTGCGCGAAGTCGTCGGCATGCAGGTCACGGTGAGTGTCGGCGTCGCGACGATGCAGGCCGAACTGGGCACCGAGCAGCAGCTCATCGACCGCGCCGACCAGGCGCTTTACGTCGCCAAACGCGGCGGGCGCAACCAGGTCAGGATGTGGGCCGACGAGTTCACAGAAGCCGTACAGCCCGCAGAAGCCGCACAACCCGCAAAACCTTCAGATGCCGCGGGCGGGGCGGCACCGGCCGCAGGCGGCTGATCAGGCCACCACGACCGGGATCTGGCCGATCCGCGCGCGCCATTCCTTCGGGCCGGTTTCGTGCACGCTGATGCCGTTGCAGTCGACGGCCACCGTCACCGGCATGTCCGAGACGTCGAACTCGTAGATCGCTTCCATGCCGAGGTCGGCAAAGCCGACCACCCGGGCGCCCTTGATGGCCTTCGACACCAGGTAGGCCGCGCCACCCACCGCCATCAGATACGCGCTCTTGTGCTTCTTGATTGCCGCGACACCGGCCGGCCCACGTTCGGCCTTGCCGATCATGCCGATGAGGCCGGCCTGGCCGAGCATCATGTCGGTGAACTTGTCCATCCGCGTCGCGGTGGTCGGGCCGGCTGGGCCGACCACCTCGTCGCGCACCGGGTCGACCGGGCCGACGTAGTAGATGACGCGGTTCGTGAAGTCCACCGGCAGTGGCTGCCCTGAAGCCAGCAGGTCCTGGATGCGCTTGTGCGCAGCGTCGCGGCCGGTGAGCATCTTGCCGGACAGCAGCAGCGTGTCGCCGGGCTGCCAGCTGGCGACCTCGGCCTTGGTGAGTTGGTTCAGGTCGACCCGTTTGCTCTTGTTGTAGTCGGGCTGCCAATGCACGTCGGGCCACAGGCTCAGGTCCGGCGGCTCCAGATAGGCGGGCCCCGAGCCGTCCATCACGACATGCGCGTGGCGCGTCGCGGCGCAGTTGGGGATCATCGCCACCGCCTTGCCAACGGCGTGGGTCGGGAAGGTGTTGATCTTGACGTCGAGCACCGTGCTCAGGCCGCCCAGGCCCTGCGCGCCGATGCCCAGCGCGTTGACTTTTTCGTAGATCTCTACGCGCAGCTTTTCCAAGTCGGTTGCTGGCCCGCGCTGCAGCAGGTCGAACATGTCGATATCGTCCATCAGCGCTTCTTTGGCCATCGACATCGCTTTCTCCGCGGTGCCGCCGACGCCGATGCCGAGCATGCCCGGCGGGCACCAGCCGGCGCCCATCGTCGGCACCGTCTCCAACACCCAGTCGAGCAGCGAGTCACTCGCCTTGAGCATCTTGAAATTGCTCTTCATTTCCGAGCCGCCGCCCTTGGCCGCGACGCCAACACCGAGTTTGTCGCCGGGCACGACCTTCATCGCGACGACGGCCGGGGTGTTGTCCTTGGTATTGCGGCGGCTGAACAGCGGGTCTTCGACGACCGAGGCGCGCAGCTTGTTGTCGGCATTCAGATAGGCCCGGCGCACACCCTCGTTGACGGCGTCGTCGATGGTGCCGCTGCCAAAACCCTCCCAGCGCAGGTCCATGCCAACGTCGAGAAAGACGTTGACGATGCCGGTGTCCTGGCAGATCGGGCGCCGGCCTTCGGCGCACATCTTGGAATTGGTCAGGATCTGCGCGATCGCGTCCTTGGCCGCCGGCGAGGCTTCGCGTTCGTAGGCCCGCGCGAGGTGGGCGATATAGTCTGCGGGGTGGTAGTAGCTGATGTATTGCAACGCCGCGGCAACGGTTTCCACGAGGTCGGCATAACGGATGGTGGTGGTCATGTGGGGTCTGCTCGCGAGGGTGGCTGGGTTGATCGAGTTTGCTGTCGAGTTTGCTGTCGAGTTTACTGAGGCACGGGCCCCGCAGTGCTGACCGGAATCCGCCGTTTCATCCAATCCGAGTCAATCGGCGGGATTGTCCTTGCGGCAGCCGCGCTGCTGGCGCTGGTGGTGAGCAATTCGCCGCTGGCCGAGGGCTATCACCGGTTTGTGCACTGGCCGGGCGAGTTGCGCATCGGCGGTGATGCCCTGGTGCTGGTCAAACCACTCGGCGTCTGGGTCAACGACCTGTGGATGGCGGTCTTCTTTTTCCTCGTCGGCCTGGAGATCAAACGCGAAGCGCTCGAAGGCGAGCTCGCGTCGGCCAAGCAGGCGCTGCTGCCGGCAGTGGCCGCTCTCGGCGGCATGGTTGTGCCGGCACTCATCTACAGCGCGATCAACTGGGGCGATGCGGCAGCGATGCGCGGCTGGGCGATCCCGACCGCCACCGATATCGCTTTTGCGCTCGGCATCCTGATGCTGCTCGGCTCGCGCGTGCCGGCGTCGCTGAAGGTCTTCTTGACCGCGGTGGCGATCATCGACGACCTCGGTGCGATCGTCATCATCGCGGTCTTTTATACCGACAACCTGTCGGCGCCGATGCTGCTCGCAGCCGCAGGCGGCATCGCCGTTCTGGCTGCGCTGAACCGCTGTCGGGTCGCGTCGATCGGGCCCTATGTCGTGGTCGGCCTGATCGTCTGGCTGTGTGTGCTCAAGTCGCGCGTGCACGCCACGCTGGCCGGTGTCATCACCGCGCTGGCGATCCCGATGCGGCGCGCCGATGGCGAGTCGCCCTTGCTCGCTGCCGAACACGCGTTGCAGCCCTGGGTCGCGTTTGCGGTGCTGCCGATGTTTGCGTTTGTGAATGCCGGCGTGTCGCTGCAAGGCGTGACGTTCGCGTCATTGGCCGCCCCGGTGCCGATGGGCATCGCCCTCGGCCTCGTGCTGGGCAAGGTGATCGGTGTGTCGCTGGCCAGCCTGATCGTGATCAAGTTGACCGGCGGCGGCCTGCCTACCGGCGCCACGATTCGTCAGTTCCTGGCGGTCTGCACGCTGTGCGGCATCGGCTTCACGATGAGCCTGTTCATCGGCTCGCTGGCCTTCGACGGCCTCGACGCAGCGTACGAGACCCAGCTCAAGATCGGCGTGCTCGGCGGCTCGCTGTTGTCGGCGCTGATCGGTGTTGCGTTGTTCCTGTGGCCGGTCAGTAGCCGTTCGAAGGCGGCCACGACATAAACAACGTACCGTTGGCCTGATGGTCAGCCGGTTGCCAGCGCGACGGCAGCGAGTCAGAGACACCGGCCGACCACACCCCGCCGATACGACTTCGTCGGCGCAGTAGTATCAACAGCCACGAGGAGAACGCCATGCCAGACATCGTCGCTGAACTCGCTCAACGCGGTCGCGCCTTGGACCCCAAGGATCGGGAGCGGCTGGTGGATTTGCTGCTGGACTCCTTCGACGAGTCGCGTGACCCTGCGGTTGAGGAGGCTTGGCGCCTCGAGATCAAACGTCGAGTGTCCGCTTACGAACTCGGTGAGGCCGTGCTCCACGATGCCGACGCGGTGCTGGCCGAGGCCAAGCGCCTTGCGCCGTGAAGCGGCTTCGACTTGATTCCGCGGCGAGAGCCGAACTGCTGCATGAGGTGAGCTACTACGAGGCCACGCGACCGGGAACGGGACGCCGGTTTCGAGAAGCCGTGACCGAAGTCTTCGACCACATTCGTCGAACCCCAAAGGCCGGCAAGCCCGATGAGGAAGGCTGCAGACGACTTCGGATCAAGGGGTTCCCGTTCTCAGCGGTATATCGGGAAGAACCGAGCGAGATCGTTGTCTACGCGGTTCGTCCCGATGCCAAAGACCCGGGCTACTGGCAAGCACGCACAAAATGACGCCGCACCCGCTGGTCGGGGCACCGAGCAGTCGATTGCGCCGGCTCCAGAGCGCTCTGCGAGAGACCTCAGCCGACCGATTTGTGAGTCACCAATCGGGTGAGGCCGAGGCCGCGCTTCCTGGCGAGGCCGAGCAGGATGCATAGAGCCGCGAGGCCAAAGAGTTGTAGCGTGGACGGCTCCGGTACCTGGACTGTGAACTGCAGCCCGTGGTAGTCGCCGGCCCCGGTGTCGCTGCGTATCCCGAAGATGAGCTGCGAACCGGCTGCAAGCGGGTTCTGTGTCGTGAAGGTGTATTGACTCGGATGCGCACGATCGGCGCCGAAACCGATCGGGTCGATGCCGAACACATTCACGTCGTTCTCATCCTCGATGACGAAGATGCCGTGTGAAACGCGATCCAGCTTTCGTGCGGCCCAGCCGCCAACCGTGACCGTCACGCGCGTCGCAAACGGCACCGTCCACACCAGCGCGATCGGCTGCGAGAAATCGGAGTGAACGATGACGTCGCTGGCGATCCAGTCGTGCGCGAACTGCTCGGTGCCTTTGGACTTGAAGATGCCAGGAAGGTCGCCGTATGAGGGCTGCGGCGTCGTCCACGGATCGCTGTTCCGTATCGTCGGACCGACGAGGGACACAAGCTGGTAGTTGTTCTGCGGGTCCGTGTAGTACACAGACCAGTTGCCGAAGGGGTTGCTGCCGTCCTGCCACTCGGTACCCACGTCGTGGGTGCGGACAGCGGCATATACGGGCGACAGCGCCGCGGCGAACACCGCCGCCACCGTCACCTGCCGAATGAATTGTCGGATGCGCATGATGACTCCTCTGACGCCGGTGCTACCGGCACGGTTTTCAGTCCGGTCAAGGCAAGACCAGCGGGCCAACTCAGTGGATGCGAGGCCGACGGATGCCACGGGTTCCGGCGGTCAGCAGCACGAGGCCGAGCGCCAACGAAAGCCATGTGCTGGGCTCGGGCACCGCATTCGCAGGGGCGTCCATGAAAATCCGCAAAGTTAGCGAAAAGGACCCGCCAAAGTCCGAGACCCACGTCGGTGGATCGACGGTTCCGAAGTCACTGCTGGTCAAAGTCAGCGGCAGAAATCCTGAGCCCGTGATGGCTAAGTCGGTTACGGCCGAGCCACCATACTGGACGATCCAGTACTTTGAGTTCGCCTGTAGCAGAGTGCTTGCAGCCGGAACGTAGCTGTGAAAGCCCACGCCGCTGGTGATCAAGAACGTGACGCCGAGGTCAGCGCCCGGTGCGTCGGACACGTCGGTGTACACGGCCACGACATCAGAGCCCAGAATTGACAACTCGGTGAGTTGCGTCAGCGTGGCGTCGGTTTGAAATTGTTGGGCGACTCTGGCGAAGGAGTTGTAAGCCCCGTAGGCGCTAATTCCGTTCCCATCGTAGACGGCAGTCGCGGCAGTCGCCGGTTGCAGCGCGACAAACAGCGCAAGCGCCGCCAATGCTTTTGCAACCGCCGTGAAGGGGCCGCCCATCGTGCCCGTTGATTTCGGCATGCAGTTCATGTGTCCTCCAATGATCCAAGTTGGGGAACGAAGGATCGATACGCCTGTCGACGGGCGACGTTGCCAGTGCGCGTCTGTCCGGAATCCTTGAGTCGCCGTATCGAGCCCCGCTGAATGTGCCGTGAAGGTCAAGGCCGCCACGCAAATCCAGCATCACCCAATTCCCTCGATGCGGGGGGGTAAACTCGAAAACGCCCTTGAACGAGGGGTTGCGTTGTTGCCTGGTGCGCCGGCGGCTCGGCCGCCAACCGCGCGACTGCCGAGGCGTCGCGATTCAGTCGGGTACCGCGTCGTCGATGCCTGATCGCGGCTCGAGGCTCTCGAGATCGGCGACGTCCTTCGCCCCCCCCGCTGGCCCGTTTGTTGGCCTTGAAATCGTCGATGCCGTTAGGCAGTTCAACGCCGTCGATTCCAACCCGTTCACAGCGCGCGAATCAGGCATCGAAGTGGACGCGATCGACGGTCGTCAACAGGTCGATGCGCCTGGGCGGGTGCCCGAGCTGGACCACGAAGTCGGGTGCGAAATCCTCGGCCTTGATCCCCAACGAACCGAAACCAAATCGATGCAGGGCACGGACCACCCGTTCGAGATTCTCGGCGCGCGGGGCGACCCAGAAATCGATGTCACCGGTGTAGCGCGGGTGGCCATGCGCGGCCAGCGCAGAACCACCCACTCGCCGCCGACCACCAGGTACTCAACGCGCTCTGCGTTGAGCGATTGCGCAAACTTTTTGAAGTCGCGGTTCAGCAGCCTCTCCGCCGCCATCCCTCAAGTGGAAATCGCGGCGCAATAGCTCCACGCCGCCGATGCGCTCGAACATCGGACGCCCGAGCCAATAGACCAAATCGGCGGCCGGCTGGCCTCGCGGCGGAACGCGCGTAAAAACTTTGTCCATGACGCAATTGTCGCCGCTGACGTCGCGCCTATCAATGCGCCTTCGCCGGCGGTGTCATCAGCTTGTCGGTGTAGGCGATCGCCAGTGCCGACATCAAAAAAGTGATGTGGATGATGGTCTGCCACATCAGCACCTTCTCGGTGTAGTTCTCGGCGTTGATGAAGGTCTTTAGCAGGTGGATCGAACTGATGCCGATGATCGCCGTGGCGAGCTTGACCTTCAGCACCGAGGCGTTGACGTGGCTCAGCCACTCGGGCTGGTCAGGGTGGTCTTGCAGGTTCATGCGCGAAACAAAAGTTTCGTAGCCACCGACGATGACCATGATCAGCAGGTTGCTGATCATCACGACGTCGATCAGCGCCAGCACGACGAGCATGATGATCGTCTCGTTGAGGGCCTTGATCGGCTCGTAGCCGGTGACTTCGCCGGCAATATCCTTGATCGCGATGGCCTTGTAGCCGATGCTCTGCACCAACTTGACCAGCGCGTCCTGGCTGCCAAAAGCGGCCTCGATCAAGTGGGTGAGTTCGACCCAGAAGTGGAAGACGTAGACCGCCTGGGCCAGGATCAGCCCCAGGTACAGCGGCAGCTGCAGCCAACGGCTGGCAAAGATGAAATTTGGCAGCGCGCGCATGCGGGCAGCTTCGACGGGCACGGGTTTGCTCATGGCGGCAGCTTGGGGCTTTCAGGATTCGGTGGTCGGCGTGGGATGGGCTTGGGGTCAGCCCGCTTGCGCGAAATTGTAGGCGCGCAACGATGACAGGCCTGTGCCGCCGCTATCGACGGCCCGAGTCAGGGCACAGTCAGAGCGCATGCTTAGGGTAGCGTGCTGCGCCAGACCCCACAGATCCCCACAACCACGCCTTTAGTGTCTTCAGGAGACGAGCATGTCGAGCGACCAACCCACCGCGCTGATCACCCATCTGCCGCCCGCGAGCCTGGTCCAGGCCGCGGCGGTATCCGGCATGGCCGCCTACGACGCGCTGTGCGCCGAAGCCGACGCCGACTACGCAGGCTACTGGGCCCGGCTGGCGCGCGAGACCTTGAGCTGGAAAACGCCGTTCACAAAGACGCTGGACAGCAGCAACGCGCCGTTTTTCAAATGGTTCGAGGACGGCACGCTGAACGTGTCGTACAACTGCCTGGACCGCAACGTTGAACGTGGCCTGGGTGACAAGACGGCGATCATCTTCGAAGCCGACGACGGCGCTGTGGTCAAGGTGACGTACAGCGAGCTGCTGGCCAAGGTCGCGCGCATGGCGAATGCGCTCAAGGCCAGCGGCGTCAACAAGGGCGACCGCGTCGTGATCTACATGCCGATGAGCGTCGAAGGCGTGGTCGCGATGCAGGCCTGCGCGCGCATCGGCGCCACCCACTCGGTGGTCTTCGGCGGCTTCTCGGCGCAATCCTTGCGCGACCGCATCGAAGACGCCGGCGCGGTGATGGTCATCACCGCCGACGAGCAAATGCGCGGCGGCAAGGCGCTGGCGCTGAAGAGCATCGTCGACGAAGCGCTCGCGCTCGGCGGCTGCGAATCGATCAAAAACGTCGTCGTCTACCGCCGCACGGGCGGCAAAGTCGCTTGGGTCGCGGCGCGCGACCGCTGGATGCACGAGCTCACCGAGCAGCAAAGCGCAGTCTGCGAGCCCGTTTGGGTGGGTGCGGAGCATCCGCTGTTTTTGCTCTACACCTCGGGCTCGACCGGCAAGCCCAAGGGTGTCCAGCATTCGACGGGCGGCTACTTGCTGCACGCGGCACTGACGACGAAGTGGACCTTCGACCTCAAGCCCGACGACATCTTCTGGTGCACGGCGGACATCGGCTGGGTCACCGGCCACACCTACATCGCCTACGGCCCGCTGGCGCTGGGCGGCACCGAGATCGTGTTCGAAGGCATCCCGACCTTCCCGGATGCAGCGCGTTTCTGGAAGACGATCGAAAAACACAAGGTCACGATCTTCTACACCGCACCGACCGCGATCCGCTCGCTGATCAAGGCGGCCGAAGGCAACGCCGCGGTGCACCCGAAAAACTCAGACCTGTCGAGCCTGCGCATCCTCGGCACGGTCGGTGAGCCGATCAACCCCGCCGCCTGGGAGTGGTACTACAAACATATCGGTGGTGGCCGCTGCCCAATCGTTGATACCTTCTGGCAGACCGAAACCGGCGGCCATGTCATCACGCCGCTGCCGGGTGCGACGCCGATGGTGCCGGGTTCGTGCACGCTGCCTTTCCCCGGCATCAGCGCCGCAGTGGTGGATGAGGCCGGCCACGATGTGCCCAACGGGCAGGGCGGCATCCTGGTCATCAAGAAGCCTTGGCCGAGCATGATCCGCACGATTTATGGCGACCCCGAGCGCTTCATCAAAAGTTACTACCCGCCGGAGCTGAAAGGCTACTACCTCGCCGGTGACGGCGCGATCCGCGACAAGACGACCGGCTACTTCACGATCACCGGGCGCATCGACGATGTGCTCAACGTCAGCGGCCACCGCATGGGCACGATGGAGATCGAGTCAGCGCTGGTGAGCTGCATCGACCTGGTCGCCGAAGCGGCTGTCGTCGGGCGCCCTGACGAGACCACCGGCGAGGCGATCTGCGCCTTCGTCGTGCTCAAGCGGTCGCGGCCCACGGGCGACGAGGCCAAGCAGATCGCCAACCAGCTGCGTGCCTGGGTCGCCAAGGAGATCGGCCCGATCGCCAAACCCAAAGATATCCGCTTTGGTGACAACTTGCCCAAAACCAGGTCGGGGAAAATCATGCGCCGGCTGTTGCGCTCGATTGCCAAGGGCGAAGCGATCACCCAAGATACGAGCACCTTGGAAAACCCCGCGATCCTGGAGCAGTTGGCCGAGACCAACTGAGCCAGCCAAAGCGGCTGCACATCATGTGGTTTGTCGGACTCGGCCTCTTTATCGTCTTGCTGCACTTCGCCGGCATCGGCCCGCCCGGGCGCTGGAACTTCGAAGTTTTTGGCGACCTCTGGAAGTTCTTGCTGCCCTTCGGCCTGGCGCTGGCCTGGTGGGCCTTTGCCGACGCCATCGGCCTCACCCAAAAACGCGCGATGCAGAAGATGGAAGACCGCAAGACCGAGCGCCGCGAACGCGCGATGGAGGCCTTGGGCATCGACGCCAAACGTGACCGCCATGTGCGCCGTGCGCGCGACGATGCGCGCCGCGTGGCTGCCGACAACCCGACCCCGCCGCCGCCGCCGCCGGTGAAGCTGACCCCCGACCTCAAGCCGGGTGACGCCGAGCCGCGGCGCGAGCCGCGTATTTAGCCGGCGCGCCGGCGCGGCGCCGCGCCGGTGGCATCAGTCCAGCACCGCGCCGCTGCTCGCGCTCGAAGCGTTTTTTGCAAACTTGGCCAGCACGCCGCGGGTGTAGCGCGGCGCCGGCTGTTTCCAAAGTGCGCGGCGGCGTGCGATCTCTTCGTCGGGCACGTTCAGGTTCAGCAGCAGCTGGTGCGCGTCGATCGTGATCGCATCGCCTTCATGCACCAGCGCGATCAGGCCGCCGGCAAAGGCTTCGGGCGCGACATGGCCGACGACCATGCCCCAGGTGCCGCCGGAAAAGCGGCCGTCGGTGATCAGGCCGACCGATTCGCCCAGGCCCTGGCCGATGAGCGCACTCGTCGGCGCCAGCATCTCGGGCATGCCGGGGCCGCCCTTGGGGCCGAGGTAACGCAGCACCATCACGTCACCCGGTTTGATCTGCCCGGCCATGATCGCTGCCATCCCCGTCTGCTCGTCTTCGAAGACCCGCGCCGGGCCGGTGATGACCGGGTTTTTCAGGCCGGTGATCTTGGCCACGCAGCCTTCGGGGCTGAGGTTGCCGCGCAGGATCGCCAGATGCCCCTGGGCGTACATCGGGTTGCCAATCGGCCGGATCACATCCTGGGTCGTCGGGGGCACGTCAGGCAGCGCGGCCAGGTTTTCCGCCACCGTCTTGCCGGTGATCGTGATGCAGTCGCCGTGCAGCAAGCCGCCTGCAAGCAGGGTCTTCATCACCTGCGGGATGCCGCCGGCGCGGTGCAGGTCGATGGCCAGGTATTTGCCGCTGGGCTTCAAGTCGCACAGCACCGGCACCTTGCGCCTGATGCGCTCGAAGTCGTCGATCGTCCACTCGACTTCAGCGGCGTGTGTGATGGCCAGGAAATGCAGCACCGCGTTGGTCGAGCCGCCGGTGGCCATGATCACCGCCACCGCGTTTTCGATCGCCTGCTTGGTCACGATGTCGCGGGGCTTCAGATCGGCCTTGACGGCTTCGACCAGCACCCTGGCGGCCTCGGCGGTGTGGGCCACGATCGGGTCTTCGACATTCGCCATCGTCGACGAAAACGGCAGGCTCATGCCGAGGGCTTCGAAGGCCGATGACATCGTATTCGCGGTGTACATGCCACCGCACGAGCCACTGCCGGGGATCGCGCGGCGCTCGATCTGGCAAAAGTCTTCTTCGCTCAGCTTGCCGGCGCTGAACTGGCCGACCGCCTCGAAGACGCTGACGATATTGATGTCACGGCCTTTGTAGTGGCCGGGCAGGATCGTGCCGCCATAGACATAGATCGCCGGCACGTTGGCGCGCAGGATGCCCATCATGCCGCCGGGCATATTCTTGTCGCAGCCGCCGATGACGAGCACGCCGTCCATCCACTGGCCACCGACACAGGTCTCGATGCAATCGGCAATGACCTCGCGCGAGACAAGGCTGTATTTCATGCCTTCGGTGCCCATCGACATGCCGTCGCTGATCGTCGGCACGCCAAAGACTTGCGGGTTCGCGCCATGCGTTTTCAGCGCCAGGACGGCGGCGTCGGCGAGCTTTTGCAAGCCAGAGTTGCAAGGCGTGATCGTCGAGTGGCCGTTGGCGATGCCGATCATCGGCTTCTTGAAATCGGCTTCTTCGTAGCCCATGCCGTAGTACATCGACCGGTTCGGCGCGCGGGCGACGCCCTCGGTGATGTTCTTGGAGCGGCGGTTGGAGGACATGGCAGTTCTTTCAGCGCGTGGCGGGGGTTGGGGGGCAAGTCTCGGCTATTGTCGCGCCGGATCGCGCCCAAGCCGGCCGGCCCGGCCCGACGACAATCCAGGCTCGTGTTGTCGTCGTGATTGGAGTTCCCCGATGCTCGTGCATCCGCAGTTCAACCCCGTTGCTCTCGATCTGGGCATCGTGCAGATCCACTGGTACGGGTTGACCTACCTGGCCGCCTTCGGGTTGTTCTTGTTGCTCGCCGCCAAGCGGGTAAAGATGGCGCCTTTTGCGCAGGCCGGGTGGACCCGGCGTGATGTCGAAGACCTGCTTTTTTACGGCGTGCTCGGCGTCGTGCTCGGCGGGCGCATCGGTTATGCACTGTTCTACAAATCCGGCCACTACATGGCCAACCCGCTGGAGATCCTGATGGTATGGAAGGGCGGCATGTCCTTCCACGGCGGCATGCTCGGTGTCATCGCCGCGATGGCGGTTTTTGCGCGCTCGCGCGGGCGCGATTTCCTGCAAGTCACCGACCTGATCGCGCCCTGCGTGCCGACCGGCCTGGCCGCCGGGCGCATCGGCAACTTTATCAACGGCGAACTCTGGGGCCGGCCGGCCGACCCATCCTTGCCCTGGGCGATGATCTTCCCGCAGTCGGTGCCGATCGGTGTCGAGCCGGTCGCTCGCCATCCTTCGCAGCTCTACCAGTTTGGCCTCGAGGGGCTGCTGCTGTTCGGCCTGCTGTGGTGGTACGCCCGCTCGCCGCGCGCAGCGGGCCGAGTGTCGGGGGCTTTTCTTGTCGGCTACGGCATCTTCAGGTTCATCGCCGAATACTTCCGCGAGCCCGACAGCTTTCTCGGCCTGCTCGCGCTGGGCATGAGCATGGGTCAATGGCTGTGCCTGCCGATGGTCGCTGTCGGGGTCTGGCTGTGGCTTCGTGCCGAGCCTCAGGCCGGCGCTTAGGCCAGCGCTTAGGATCCGCCATGCGACAGATTTTTCTCGACACCGAAACCACCGGCCTGTCGGCCGAAACCGGCGACCGCATCATCGAAATCGGCTGCATCGAAATGGTCAACCGGCGCCTGACAGGGCGCACGCTGCACCACTACATCAACCCCGAGCGATCAAGCCACCCCGACGCCGTCAAGGTGCATGGCATCACCGATGCCTTTCTCGCCGACAAGCCGCTCTTTGCCGCGCTCGCCGACGATATCGTCGACTTTCTGGCGGGTGCCGAAGTCATCATCCACAACGCCGCCTTCGACATCGGATTTCTGAACCACGAACTCAAGCGCCTGCAGCGCGCGCCGATGGCGCAGGTGGTGGCCAAGGTCAGCGATACGCTGCTGATGGCGCGCGAGATGTTCCCCGGCAAGAGCAACTCGCTTGACGCGCTGTGCCGCCGGCTCGAAGTCGACAACACCAACCGAACGCTGCACGGCGCGTTGCTCGACGCCGGGCTCCTCGCCGAGGTCTATATCCGCCTCACGCGCGGCCAGGATTGCCTGGTCATCGACGGCGGCGATGCCGGCAGCGATGGAGACGGCGTCATCATCGAGCGCATCGACCTGGCAACGATCGAACTGCCGGTGATCGCCGCCAGCGCCGACGAGCTGCAGGCCCACGACGCGCTGCTCGCCGATCTCGACAAGGCCAGTGGCGGCAAGACGGTCTGGCGCGCCGCGATGGCATAATCTGCCGCTCTCGGAAGCACCCAATTCCGGGCGGTTAGCTCAGCGGTAGAGCACTGCCTTCACACGGCAGGGGTCGCAGGTTCGAACCCTGCACCGCCCACCAAGAAATCAATGACCTACGGCGCTTTGTGGCGCCGTTTGTGTTGGTGGGATGAAAGAGCGCGAAAAGTCGGGCGCGCGGCTGAGCGAATCGAACCTGCGCCGCCCGCGGCTGGCGCGCGTGCCGGGTAGCCTCGGACAACCCCTGCTCGCGCCGCAGGCCGGTCAGCTCTGGCAGGCCAGCTTGCTTTGGCTGCGCCAAGCCCACAACTTGCTGCTGCCTCCGCGCCAGGCCGACCTGCCTTCGGCGACTGCAAACAAGGCCCGCGGCCGCGGCGACAAAACCGACCGCCGGGTCGTCGGCCGTGCCGCGTCAGGCCTGGCGATGCCGATGCCGACGCCGCAGGGCCAGCAAGGCCAGCCCGCCGACCATCAGCGCCAAGGTCTGCGGCTCGGGGATCGGCGTCGGCGGCAGAGTCGGCGCCAGCAGGCCCGGGCCGATGCCGGCGAAACTGATGGCCGAGGGCAGAGGGTCAGAGGTCACCTCACCGGTGACGAGGTCGAAGTGAATCGAGCTGGCTTCGTCACTCGTGCCGTCCGGCTTGATCTCCCAAGTTGTTTTCCTGAAGCCGCTGAAGTTGAGCGAATCGCTTTCGCTGGGCCGCTCGCCGCCGCTGCTGATCGACATGCCGGTGAAAATCACGTCGTCGAGTTCATACTGTAGATAAGTGACCGGCCCGAGCGGACCAGAGCGCACAAATTCCACCGTCGCCTGGCCGACCTCACGGCCGCGCAGCAAGTTGGCCAGGATCGCCAGCGATGCGCCGTCAAAGCTGCGCGACACCGTCACTTCGGAGACCGAGGGCCTTGACGCCAACAAGCCACTGCCGTCCGGCATCAGCCCGATGCCGATCCCCATCTGAAACGATTGGAGATTGATCCAGTTCTCATAGCCGCGGGCGGTGCTGTCGCCGAAGATGGCGCCAGGCCCGGCACCCAGGCGCATGTAGATGCCGTCGGCCGGATTGCCGGCGCCGGCGGGCAATGGCAGGGTGCGGCTGTTCGACCCGGTGGTGATCTCGGTGATGCTGTCGTAGCCGACGCTCTCGGTGCTGCCTCGGCGTCCCGCCTTGGCCGGGTCGTGGGTCAGGTTGAAGCTGCGGAAAGCCTGCGAGACCGACACCGATGGGCGGTCGCCCCCCGATGAGATGGACAGGCCGCTGATCGCGGTCGTGCCGGTCTGCATCGTCAGCCAGCTGGCGTTGCTGCGGCTGGGGTCTGGCTCGACAAAACTGTCGGTGGTGTTGTACCGGCCACCGGTCAGCGTGGCCAGGGACAGCTGGTTGTAGTTGGTGTCGAATTGGTACGTCCAGGTGATCTCCGAGACGCTGGGCTTGCTGACTTTGGGCAGCCCGCTCGGGGCCCTGGAGATGCCAACGCCAACGCCCCACTGGAAGCTGGTGGCATCGATCGTGCCCTCGAACGCCGGCAAGACCGACTGGCCGGCAATCGTTGGCCCAGAAATCTTTTCGTAGGCGAGCTGGATCGTCGCCTGCGCGGCGGTGCTGGCGAGCAAGGCGATGGCCAGGGCCAAGGCCGTGTGTGGTGAATGCATGGTCGACATGAGCGCAGTCCCGGTCAGTCGGCGACAGAGTCGCAGCCGACATCGCTGCGCTGCGGCACCCGGCCGTGACCGACTGCCACCAAGGGGCCGCCGCGCCGATAAACGGATTTGCGCTGCCCGCGCCGCCAGGCCAACAGGGCGAGCCCGCCGGCCATCAGCGCCCAGGTCTGCGGCTCGGGGACTGGCGTCGCGGCCAGATCCGGCGACAGCAGGCCCGGGCCGAAGCCGGCAAAACTGCGGGCCGCAGGCAGCGCAGCGGCGGTCACCTCACCGGTGCCGATGTCGTAGTGGAAAGAGCTGGCTTCGACACGAGTACCGTCGTCGTTGATCTCCCACGCCGTTTGCCTGAAGCCGGTGAAGTTGAGCGAATCGCTTTCGCTGGGCCTGTCGCCGCCGCTGCTGATGGACAGGCCGCTGAAGATCACGTTGTCGAGTTCATATTGCAAGTAGGTGACCGGCCCGAGCGGACTACCGCGCACAAATTCCACCGTGGCCTGGCCGACCACCCGGCCGCGCAGCAAGTTGGCCAGGATCGCCAGCGAGGCGCCGTCGAAGCTGCGCGATACCGTCACCTCGGAGACCGAGGGTCTTGACGCCATGAAGTCATCTCCGTCAGGCGCCAGCCCGATGCCCAGACCCATCTGAAACGATGAGAGATTGATCCAGTTCTCGTAGCCGCGGGTGGTGCTGTCGCCGAAGATGGCACCGGGCCCGTCGCCCAGGCGCATGTAGATCCCGTTGCCGTTGCCGCTGCCAGCGGCGGGCGCCGGGAGGGTGCGACTGTTCGACCCGGTGGTGATGCCGGTGACGCTGTCGTAGCCGACAGTCACGGCGCTGCCTGCCAAGCCGAGCTTGCTCGGGTCGTAGGTCAGCTCGAAGTTGCGCGAGGCCTGCGAGACCGCCACCGATGGACGGTCGCCACCCGAAGAGATGCTCAGGCCGCTGATCGCAGACGTGCCGGTCTGCATCGTCAACCAGCTGGCGTTGGTGCGGCTCGGATCGGGGTCGACAAAACTGTAGGCCGTGTTGTAGCGGCCACCCGTCAAGGCGGCTTTGGACAGCTGGTTGTAGCTGGTGTCGAATGAATACGTCCAGGTGACCTCCGAGACGCTTGGGGCGCTGACATCGCGAGCCCCGCCCGGGGCACCGGTGGGCGCGCCGACACCAACACCAACGCCCCATTGGAAGCTGTGGGCGTCGATCGTGTCCACGAACTCCTTCAGCACCGACTGGCCGCTGATCGGCGGCCCGGTGATTACTTCGTACTTGATCTGGATGTTCGCCTGTGCCGCGGTGCTGGCGAGCGAGGCGGCCGCCAGGGCCAGGACAGTGCGTTGCCAATGAATGATCGACATGAGAAAAATCCAGGTTGGTCGAGAGCGCATTCACAGCCGGCATGGCTGCGTATTGGCACCAGACCGTGATAGGTTGCACGTAAATGACAGCTGGCATTGGCCAACCACCCCGAAATCGGGGGTGGTGCTTACCCTGCGTCTGGCGCAGGAGCTTGGGCGACAAGGTGGGCTCTGGCCGCAGACTGTTGCGCGCTGGGCCCGAGCTTCAGATCGTGATCACAGCCGGCTGCGTCACGGCGCGGTCGGCCCGCTGCCGATGAGTGCGCGGGTTAGAGCGCGATCGAGACCACAAGTTGCCAGCCGCCCTGGGCATCCGGGCCGACCCAGGCCCGGGTCTTGTGCTGCGCCAGCGCATCGACGCGCCAGCGCGCAAAGCCGTAGGCCAAAGCGCCGGCTGCCGCGACGTCGCCCCAGCGGTGGCGTTGCGCCTGCACCCGGGTGTGGCCGACATAGGTGGCGGCCAACCACAGCGGCCAGGCGGCATCGAGACCATGGCGCCGGTGTACATAGGCCGCGGCCGAAAAAGCGCGCGCTGCATGGCCGCTGGGGAAACTCTTGTCGTCGCTGCCGTCGGGCCGGGTGACGCCGGTCGTGCTCTTCAGCAGCTCGGTCACCCCAGTCGTCAGGGCAAAGGTCTGGGTCAGCTGCCAGGCGCCTTGTGTGTCACCGCGCCACAACTCGACGGCCGCCGTGCCGATCGGCAGGGCCAGGCTCAGTTGGTCCCCCAGCCTGCGTTGGTCGGCCAGGCTGGTGCCGGCGGCGATGGCCAGCAGCGCCGGGGCAAGGCGGCTGGCGGTGGGCATGGCGAGCATGGTGGGCATCCTACGCAGCGGTCCAAATCCCCTGGCAGTGGCGGGTTGAACGCCCGCCGTAAGCTCGTGCCCGATGAGCAAGCTGACCTGGGTCCTGTTGCCGCTGCTCTTATTCGCTGCGCTGCTGGCGGGGCTGGTGCTGCGCGGCCGCCGGCCGGCGCGCCTGACGCTGAACATGGTGTCCAGCCTGCTGCTGCTCGCCTACGTGTTGACCACCGCCGGCCTGGGCATCTTCTGGGTCGCCAACCAGCATCTGCCCATATTCGACTGGCATTACCTGTTTGGCTACGCGACGGTATTTCTGCTGACCCTGCACCTGGCGTTCAACTTCTCGGTGGTCTGGCGCTGGCTGCTCAAGCGCAGGTCTGACGACAGGCCAGGGCTGGCAGACGTCGAGGCCGACGGCACAGGGCCGCCGGAGGTCGAGGCCGACGGCACAAGGCCGCCGGGGCCGCGATCGTGGCGGCGGCCGCCATCGGCGAGCGCAGCCTTGTCGCGTCGCCAATGGTCGCGCGCTGTGCTCGGCCTGCTGGGCCTGGTCACGGCAACCGGCGCCACGTTCTGGCTCGGCCTGCGGCAGGGGCGAACCGTGCTCCATGTCGCCGAAGGCGGCGCGCCGCTTGCGCGCCCCGCTGCTGCCGGCGCCGCTGCCAGCGCTGCTGCCACGGCCAACGACAGCGCCTGGCACGTGGTCAAGCAGTTCCACGGGTTTTCAGCGCACAGCCGGGCGGGGGTCTTTCGGCGTGCACCCAGCCCCGGTTGGGGCGATCCGCCGCCGCCGTTCAAGGCCTACCCCGGGCTGCCGCGGCTGCGCCTGCCAGCGCCGCGTCCAGTGGCCGGGCCTGCGCACAGCGGTTCTGCGGCGGCGCTGCAGGCGCTGTCGATCCTGCTGTGGCACGCGGCCGGGGTGCGCGATTTGCGCGGCGGCATCCACTTCAGGACCTCGCCTTCGTCGGGCGCGCTGTTTTCCACCGAGTTGTACCTGGTGGTGAACGGCCTGCCGGGGCTGGAGCCGGGCCTGTGGCACTACGCCCCACAAGCCCATGCGCTGCACCGATTGACGGCCGCGCCAGCGGGCAACCTGCTGTCGGCGGCGGGCAGCGAGCTCCGGCGCGACGCCAACCCGCCGGCGCTGCAGCTGGTGGCCAGCGCGCGGTTCGGGCGCAGCGGCCAGAAGTACGGCGACCGCGCCTACCGCTATGTGCTGGCCGACCTGGGCCACACGCTGGAAAACCTGTTGGTGGCCGCCACCACGTTGGGCTGGTCGATGCAGCTCGAGCCCGCGTTTGACGAAGCCCGCATCGCGAGCCAGCTCGGTCTGAACGAGGCTGAAGAAGGTGTGCTGGCGCTGCTGTCGATCGGGCCGGGTGCGGATGCGGGTGCAGGTGCGGGTGCGGGTGCGGGTGCCAGCGCGCTGGCTGCTGCGGGCCCGGTGGCGCGATCGGGCAGCCCGTCTGCGCCGTTGCTGGCGGGGCAGACAACTGCCGCGGCGACGGCGGCGCCGCAGTGGCAGGCGCCGCCGCTGGCCCCTCAGCCCGACACCCCACTGGCAGTGACCGACGCCATCCACCGCGCCACGTCGCTGCGCGCAGCCATGGCCGGCACGCCGCAGGCCGCTGCTGCAGCCGCGGCCCTCGGGCCCACGCGTGATTTTGAGCTGGACTTTGTGCTGCCAGCGCCGCGGCTGGTGGCGGCCGACCCGCTGCGGGTGATCGCCGGGCGGGCGTCGGTGCGCCGTTACGCCGCCGCGCCGCTGGCGCTGGCCGACCTGTCGGCGGTGCTCGACCCGATGTTGCGCCGCCAGGGCCCACGCTTGTCGCGCGCCGTCCGGCTGGACCTGGTGGCGCACGCGGTGCAAGGCCTGCCGCCGGGCAGTTGGCGTTACGAACCCG
Source organism: Rubrivivax sp. (assembly GCA_031431555.1). Classification (GTDB taxonomy): domain Bacteria; phylum Pseudomonadota; class Gammaproteobacteria; order Burkholderiales; family Burkholderiaceae_C; genus Rubrivivax. The sequence goes on along the minus strand of JANPDN010000056.1, from coordinate 2,566 downwards.
CCGGCCACCGCCTGCAGCCGCGCCGTGCCGGCCACGACCTGCGCCACGAAGCGCGCCGCAGCGCGCTGGACCAGGACGTCATCGGCGACGCCGCCGCGGTGTTCGTGCTGGCGATTTCGCTGGCCGATCTGGCGGCCGACCCGGCCGGTGCGGCACGCGGTTATCGGCATGCATTTCTTGAAGCCGGCATGGTCGGTGAACGTCTTTACCTCGAAGCCGGCGCGCGGGGCCTGGGCGTGTGCGCCGTGGGTGCGTTCTACGATGACGAAGCCGCGCGGCTGGTGGCGCTGGACCCGCAGCGTGAATGGATCGTGCACTTCGCAGCGCTCGGCGTGCCGGGCTAAGAGACTGAGAGCGCCGACGGCGCCGCAGCAGCCCCGCAGTCGCGCGTGGTCTTTCGCAGCATTGGCCCCTACGCAGAACTGCCAAGCGACAAGCCCCGCGGCGATGGCCACAATCGGGCGTCGCCATCGTGCCGCCGCAGGAGCGCCCCCGCATGACCCATATCCTCGCCCTCGACCAGGGCACGTCCAGCTCGCGCAGCATCGTCTTCGACGGCGCCGGGCGCATCGTGGCGATGGCGCAGCGGGAGTTCCGTCAGATCTACCCCGAGCCGGGCCGCGTCGAGCACGACGCCAACGAGATCTGGACGACCCAGCTGGCCACCGCGCATGACGCCCTCAAGCAGGCCGGCCTGACCGGCCGTGACATCAGCGCGATCGGCATCACCAACCAGCGCGAGACCACGGTGATGTGGAACCGGCGCACCGGCGAGCCGATCCACCACGCCATCGTCTGGCAAGACCGCCGCGGCGAGCCGCTGTGCGCGCAATTGCGTGAAGCCGGGCTGGAACCCGCGGTGCGGCACAGCACCGGCCTGATCATCGACGCCTACTTTTCGGCGACCAAGATCCGCTGGCTGCTCGACCATGTCAGCGGCGCGCACCTGCTGGCGGCGCAGGGTGAGCTTGCGTTTGGCACCATCGACAGCTGGCTGATGTGGAAGCTCACCCGCGGCCAGGTGCACGCCACCGACGTCACGAATGCGTCGCGCACGATGCTCTTTGATATCCGCCACAACGTCTGGGACCACGAACTGCTCAAGGCCCTGCATGTGCCCGACAGCGTGCTGCCGCAGGTGCACCCGTCGAGCCATGTCTTTGGCCATGCCGATGCGGCACTGTTCGGTGCCGAGATCCCGATCGCCGGTGTTGCCGGCGACCAGCAGAGTGCGCTTTTCGGCCAGGCGTGTTTCAAGGCCGGGCTGGCCAAGAATACGTACGGCACCGGCTGCTTCATGTTGATGCACACCGGCGCGCGATTCCTTGAATCGAAGAACGGCTTGATCACCACCGCCGCGGCGCAGGCCGGCTCGTTGGCGACGCCGCAATACGCGCTCGAAGGCAGTGTCTTCATCGGCGGCGCGGTGGTGCAGTGGCTGCGTGACGGCCTGCAGGCGATCCGCTCCAGCGGCGACGTGCAAGGCCTGGCCGAAAGCGTGCCCGACGCCGGCGGCGTGAGCTTCGTGCCGGCCTTCACCGGCCTGGGGGCGCCTTACTGGAACGCGAATGCGCGGGGTGCGATCGTCGGCCTGACGCGCGGCAGCACGGTCGCGCATATCGCACGCGCGGCGTTGGAAAGCATCGCCTTCCAGAGCGCTGCGCTGCTCACCGCAATGAGCCGCGACGCCGCCGCCGCCGGTGCTGCGCCGGTGACCGAGCTGCGGGTCGACGGCGGCGCCTGTGTCAACGACCTGCTGATGCAGACCCAGGCCGATCTGCTCGGCATCCCGGTCGTGCGGCCGACGGTGGTCGAGACCACGGCGCTCGGTGCGGCCTACCTCGCGGGGCTGGCGGTGGGTGTCTGGCAGGGCACCGACGAACTCGCGGCGCAGTGGCAGGTCGACCGCCGATTCCACCCGACGATGTCACGCGACCAGGCCGGCCAGCGCATGGCGGATTGGGAGCGTGCGGTGCGGCAGGCGGTGGCAAGCTGAGCCCGCGGCGACGATGGACGTTGCGGCCCGCCACTTGATGCTCGCCGCCGCGCCTGAATTTCAAGGCCGTCCGCTGCACGCGGTGCTGTTCGATCTTGACGGCACCTTGCTCGATACCGCCGGCGATATCGCGCTAGCGCTGCGGCGTGCGCTGGCTGACCAGCAATTGCCTGCGCCAGACGATGCTGCGGTGCGCCGCATGATCGGCCGCGGCGCGCCCATGCTTGTCGAGCGCGCGCTGGCAGCACTTGGACTGACGCTTGGCGCCGCAGCGCAGGCGGCCATCGTCGAAGGATTTTTCACGCACTACGGCGATCTGCAAAACACAGACGAATGTGCCGCGTTGCCTTATCCCGGCGTCCTGCAAGGGCTGCAGCGCCTGAGCCAAGCCGGCTTGCCGATGGCGGTCGTGACGAACAAGCAGCAGCGTTTTGCGCAGGGGCTGTTGGCGCGGTTGGGTCTGGCTCGGCACTTCGGGTTCATCGTCGGTGGCGACACCTGTGCACGCCGCAAACCCGACCCGCAACCACTGCTTTGGGCCTGCACGCACCTCGGTGTGCCGGCCGCAAA
>JANPDN010000055.1:0-15169 GCA_031431555.1 Rubrivivax sp. | reverse complement strand
GGTCTACCCCCTGTATCTTAATCCCCATTTGGGCGAAGGGCAGCTGGCCGTCTTCATGGCCCGAGAGCAGGTATACCTGGGCCGTCTGCAGCGCATGCTCCGGGCTGCAATAGCGGCTGATCAGCCGCAGCGCCAGCTCCTGCCACGCCGTGACGCCGCCCGCAGTGATCACGCCCTCGGCCTCGCTGTCCAGGCGCAGGATCGAGTCGGCGCAGTAGTTCACCTTGGGGTACTGCCGGCGGAACAGCTCGCGATAGGCCCAGTGCCCGGCGCACTGGCGCCCATCGAGCAGGCCCGCCTCGGCCAGCACGAGCGAGCCCGAACAGACCGACCCGATCAGCGCGCCATGGGCGTGCATGCGCCGCAACCAGGCGATCTCCGCGCCGTAGCGCCCGCGCGGCGCGGTGTCGATCGGCGTGTACATGTCGCAGACCACCGCAGCGTCGACGCGGTCGAGGTCGCTGATCGCCGCGTGGGGCTCGATCAGGATGTTGCCGAAGCAGCGGAAGGGCTGGGCGTCGGCCGCCACGATCCGGATGTCGAGCAACGGCTCGCCCACTTGGCGGCCCGTCATGTCGGCGTACCCCGCACCGACGGAAGCCAGCACGTCGTAGAGACCGAAGAGCACGGAAGGCGTCGTCTCCGGCGCGGCGAGCAGGGCGATCTGCGGCTTGATGTTCAGCGTCATGGGTTCAGCGTGCCTGTCGGGTGATGTCGTATTTGACCCGATCTTGTACCAATCGGCTCTTCTCGTCACCCTTGGCCAAGGCTACGGTTCAGCACACGGCAACTTCGCCGGCCACCACAGGGAGACGCTCGATGAACACCCCCTTGAACAGGAACTGCCGCTTCTTCGCCACTGCGATCGCTGCCCTTATTCTTGTCACCGCCTGCGGCGGCGGTGGCGACGATGGCCGCGCATCGACCGCTGGCACCCGTGCAACTGCGCTGAGCGCTGCGCGCAGCCCAGGCAAGAAGCCCCAGGGCTCCGTCGTCGTCACGACCTACGCGACCGGCCTCACCAGCCCGCGCGGTCTGGCCTTCGGTCCGGACGGCGATCTCTATGTGGCCGAAGCCGGTACGGGTGGCCCACTGGCCCCGCTGGGCACGGCCGACTGCCCGACGAACATCAACATCTACAGCCCCTACACCGCCGGCTACAGCGGCCGCGTGCTGCGGATCAGGCCTGACGGCAGCAAGCTGACGGTCGCTGACCGCCTGCCCAGCATGACCGACGCCTATGGTGGCAACTATGGCCCCACCGATCTGGCCTTCGTCAACGGCACGCTGTACGTGTTGATCGAAATGGGCGGCTGCTCACACGGCCTGCCCGGCAGCGATGCAGCGATCCTTCGCATCAACCCGGACGGCTCCACGACCCAGGTCGCGAACCTCAGCGCCTGGCTCGCGGCCAACCCACCGCACTTCATCAAGGACAGGAACCCGGCCACCACAGACCTTGAGCCCGGCGGCGTGTTCCACTCGATGATCAACCACCGCAACGAGCTGTACGTGGTCGAAACGAACCGCGGCATGTTGGTGAAGGTCAACCCGGCGACCGGCGCCATCGGCTTGGCCTACGACATGTCGAGCGACAACGCCGAACACAACCCGATCGTGATGACGCAGCATCGCGGCAGGTTCTATGTCGGCACCTTTGGCGAAGACGGTGGACCGTCCGAGCTGGCGGTGTTCAAGGCAGGCTTTGCGGGCGACACGCTGCCCTTCAAGTCACGCAACCCGATCGTCGGGCTGGCGTGGCGACGCGACAGCCTGTACGCCGTCGAGATCTTCCCGCACGACGAGGCGTGGACGCCGGACAACGCGAATCTGGTGTCGTTCAATCCGGTGACGGGCAAGCGCAAGGAACTGGCCGTGAATTTCGCCAGCCTCCCCAACGGACTGGTGGTCGGGCCCGATGGGGCGCTCTACACATCGAACGTCACCCTCAGCGCGACGCCTGGGGATGGCAGCGTCCTGCGCATCGAGCTGCCGCGTGACGCCGCAACCCGGCCGGACACGGAAGACGATCGATGATCACGGTCGAGAGACTCGCGACCCTCAGGTCCCAGCTGTCAGGTGAGCTGCTCGCGCCGGGAGACGATGGTTACGACACTGCCCGATCGGTCTGGAACGGCATGATCGATCGTCGCCCTTTGGCCATCAGTCGCTGCAAGTCGGTGGAGGACGTCATCGCGTCGGTTCGCTTCGCCGGCCAACATGGGTTGCCGGCGTCGATCCGCGGTGGCGGTCACAACGTGGCCGGCCACGCCGTCTGCGACGGCGGGCTCATGATCGACTTGTCGCCGATGCGGGGCGTCCGTGTCAGCCCGGACATGCGGTCAGCGTCTGTTCAGGGGGGAGCCCTCTGGGCCGATGTCGACGCTGCCACCCAGGCGCATGGGCTGGCAACCCCGGGAGGTCTGATCTCTGAGACCGGTGTGGCGGGCCTGACCCTCAGCGGTGGCGTCGGCTGGCTGCGCAGCGCGCATGGGCTTTCCATCGACAACCTTCTGGCCGTCGACATCGTCACGGCGGATGGCACGCTGACCCGGGCGAGTCCGACGGAACATGCCGATCTGTTCTGGGCCATCCGGGGCGGTGGCGGCAACTTCGGCGTGGTCGTGAACTTTGAATTCAAGCTGCATCCCGTCGGACCGACGGTGATGTTTGCCGCACCGATCTACCCGTTGTCAGCGGGCGCCGGGCCGATCCAGTTCTGGCGAGACTTTCTTGCCGACAAGAGCCATGTCGTCGGGTCGCTCTGCGAGTTCTCCACCGTCGCCGCCAGTGCAGACTATCCAAAGGAGTTCTGGGGCACCGTGTGCTACACGCTGGCTGCCGTCTATGCCGGCGATGCGGCGGACGGGGAGCGCCTGCTGCAACCGCTCCGGGAGTTAGGCCCGATGGTTGCCGACTTCTCGGCGCAGATGCCGTACTGCGATGTCCAGAAGCTCTTCGACCCACTGTTTCCATCGGGTGAATTCCGGTGCTATTGGAAGAGTCACCTGCTGTCGCAATTGACAGACCAAGCCATCTCCGAAGCCATCGAAAACGCCGCCTCGTCGCCTTCTGACAAATCCATCAGTTCACTCTGGAACTTTGGCGGCGCCACGGCGACGGTTCCAGCCGAAGCCACGGCATTCGGCGACCGCTCATTCGGGTGGATGTACTCGCTCGATTCCGTCTGGCGTGAAGCGGCGGATGACGAAACGGTCATGGCTTGGACCCGTGCGGCTTGGCATCGCGCGAGAAGACACTCGCACGAGGGACGCTCGTACCTCAACTTTGCAGGGCAGGACGCAGACAGCGATGAACTGACCCGCTGTGCATTCGGAAAGAACTACGGCCGGCTCGCGAAAATCAAGAAGCGCTACGACCCCGGCAATGTGTTTCGGTTCAATCAAAACATTCAGCCCGAATGATCGGCATGCCTCGATGCGCCCCCAGCCGCCGCTGCGGGCCGCCTAGGGCGGCGGTTTCGGCGGTCATGCTTTGATGATGTTGCTGAGCCGGACACCCCAACGCTGAAGTTGGGCGGGCACAAGAATCACGCAGCGCCTCGGGTTGCGAATGGAGGGATCGCAATGAACGAACAAGACCAAGCTGTCCTGGGTGCCAGCAGGCCACGGCTGAGACTGATTGACGACCGCATGCTGGCCTGGATTGGGCGCGTCGTCGGTATCAGTGGCTTGGTGGGCCTGGGGATGTTCGGCAGCTATATCGCCTTGCGGGCGATCGGCGCCACGCCTGGGAATTTCGACCAGTGGAAGCCCCTGGTTGCAGGCCTTCCGATGGCGACGGCATCGGACTGGATCGCCAACCTCGGCATCGGGCTGCACTTTCTGATGGGAACCGTGCTCGTGCTGGCCTGGCCGATCCTGCTATCGGCCCGGATCCGCACCAACCACCGCGGCGTTCATCGCTGGACGGGCCGGATCTATGTCGCCGCAGGGTTTCTGGCGGGCGCTGGTGGCATGTCGTTCATCCTCACCCACGGCACCTTCAGCCGGGCCGCCGCCATCGCATTCAGCCTTTGGGGCGCGGTGATGATGCTCAGTTCAGTCATGGCGTATGTACACGCACGCGCCAAGAGATTCGACCGACATCGCGCGTGGGCGATCCGCCTGTTCGCGATGGTGCTGGGTTCATGGCTGTTTGATATTGAAATACAGGCATGGAAGGACATGACCGGCGGCATTGGCATGAACGCAGACGGCGCAAGCGGACCGTTCGACCTTGCCATGCTCTATTTGTTCTTCGCTCCCAACCTGCTGGTTGCCGAGTTCTTCATCCGTAACATGCACCGGCGGCCTGTCTTGCCTAGCCGCTGGAAGTGGCCGGCGGCGGCCGCGTTCGGCGCTGCGGGCGTGGTCTTCGCGTATGCGATCGTGATGGCCAGCGCCACTCAAAAGGGAAAGTTCGGGAAGCACCTCCTGTCGCTACTGGGCGCATAGCCGCCGGCAGTCATCGCCCTGGCCTTGCCGCGTTGTCAACCCCGGGCACCGGTCGCCGCCCCGAAGCAGCCCGAGCTTGGTATTGGGTTTGCTGAAGTTGATCGCCGGTGAGACTGTTGAATGACAGCTGTACGCCCACGAACTCGATCTTTCGAAGGTCGCTGCGCATAGCGGTCGGGTATCGCCAACCGCCTAGCGTCACCGAAAGACAACTCACACCCTGCTTTCCGACGTTCTCCCGCCACCGCCCGACCAAGGCGCCGCGGCAGGCGGTCAGCGAGTGCTGGCCGCGAGGCGCTTGAACCGCTGTCGTTCACGATGTTGCCGGTGGGGTTGACGATGCGGCTGCGCGAGCGGGTTTGACAGGTCGGGGCGCGGTCAATCACTGCGAAAATCACCGGGCGACGCAGGTAGCATCGGCGCCGATGTCAGCGTCAGCATCGCGATCCCGACCGGGGCGACTGCGGCTGTGCGCTGATCCTCGCAGAGTGGGCCGTAGCTACCGTGACAAGCCAGACTGAAATCGAGCTGAAATTTCTCGTTCCCTCGGCGTCGCGAGCGGGTCTTGCGACAGAAATGGCGCGTGCTTCGGCCACGCTCGGGCGCCTGTCGCTTGCAGCGAAGTACCTCGACACCGCTGACCGCCGATTGGCCCAGGAAGGAATCGCCTGGCGGCTGCGACGCGAAGGCCGGCGCTGGGTGCAGACCTTGAAGGCGGGCGGCACGAATGCGCTGGAGCGATTCGAGCATGAGGTCGTGCGGCCCGATGCCAGCCACGACGCTTCGTTGCATGCCGGTACGCCGGTCGGCGACCGGCTGATCTCGATCCTGCGCCGCGCGCGTGCCGATGGTGTCGAGCCCGTCGTGCGCTTTCAGACTGAAGTCCGGCGTATCACCCGAAAAGTCCGCACGCGCGGCGCCGTCGTCGAGATTGCCTTCGACGAGGGGCGGCTGCTGGCGGCCGGCTCAAGCGTGCGCATCCGCGAGATCGAGTTCGAGTTGATCGCGGGCGACAGCGCTGCGATGCTGGCGCTCGCCGAGCGCTGGCGCAGGCGCTTCGGCCTGGTCTACGACCCGCGCAGCAAGTCCGAGCGCGGTGACCGGCTCGCCGAAGGCTCGCCCTTCCCGCCACTGCGCAAGGCCGCCCAGCCGAGCTATGCCGACGCTGCGAACGCGGCCGCAGCGTTTGCTGCCGTCGTCGACGAATGCCTGGCGCAAATCACGCGCAACGCCATCGGCCTGATCGAAGGTGACCCGAGCCTGCGCGTGGAGCATGTGCACCAACTGCGCGTGGGCATTCGCCGGATGCGCAGCGCGCTGCGCAGTTTCCGCGGTTGGGCGCCGTCGCCGCCGGCCGATCTGGTCGAAGGTCTGCGTGGCTTGTTTGCCACGCTGGGCTTGTCCCGCGACAGTGATGTGCTGGACAGCGGCGTGGCGACCGAGCTCGCCAAGGTGGGCGCACCAGCGCTGACGCTGCCCGCTGGTGCGGCTGGCCCCGACCCGGTCGAAGCGGTCAGGGCTGCCGGCACCCAGCAAACCTTTCTCGCCTGGATCGCCTGGCGGGCAGCCTTGGGCGAGCCACCCGACGCAGGCGTCGATGCTCTTGTCGCCAGACCGCAGGACGAACAAGCGCGCGACGATGCTCCGGCATTTCACCGCGATGTCGAGCGCCGGCTGCGTCGATGGCATCGACGCTTTGTGGCCGACTGGAAAGCGTTCGACGAACTCGACGAGGTCAGCCTGCATGCGCTGCGCAAACGCATCAAGCGGCAACGTTATGCGGTCGAGTTCTTCGCGCCCGTGCTGCAGCGTCGCAAGGTCGAGCGCTACCTGACCGCCGTGGCCGCGATCCAGGACCGGATGGGCGAACTCAACGACCTTTTTGTCGCCCGGGCGCAGTACCAGTCGCTCGTCGAGTCGGACCCCGCGGCGTGGTTCGCGCTCGGTTGGCTCGCAGCGCGCATCGCCGAGGTGCGCAAGCTCGCCAAGCCCGAGCTCGGGCGGCTGGCGAAGTTGGATCCGCCGGCGCATTGAGGGCCGCCGCCTGAGCAGGGCACAACCGTCGACCGCGCCTGGCAAACCGCTCCGCGCTCGGGCGACAGTTGCGTGGATGCCCCGCACTTTTGCTCGGCCGGGCCCGTTTCGTAGCGCTGAACGCTCGCCATATCAGGCGCGGCGACACCACCGCCGCGTCAAGACACCGCCCCGCTGCCACAACGCCCGCTGAGCACCCGCCCGCCCGCCGGCGACAGCTTGAAGCCATGGCCTGAAAAGCCGTAGGCGACGATCAGGCTAGGCAGGTCGGGCAGGCGGCCGAGCACCGGGTTCCAGTCGGGTGTGACGTCGTAGACGCCGGTCCACGATGACGCGACGCCGGCCGTTTCGAACGATGGGAACCGCTCGGCGACCTGCGCGCCGATATCGGCGATGGCATCGATCGGGATCTCGGCTGGTGTGTTGTCAGGCGCATCGAGTCGCTCACCCGCGGTGCCTTCGCTGACCAGCATCTGGCGGCCGCCATAACTGCGGCAATAGAGCATGCCACGGAACCCAGATGCCAGCACACCAGCATCGAATAGGCGCAGTCGTGCGGCCCATGCAGCGCCAAGACGCGGTGGCGCTCGGCGACCACCGGGCGTGATGCCGGTCCAGCGATCGATATCACCGGCCCAGATGTTTTGCGCGCTGATGACCAGCGGCGCGCCGAAGCCGCCCTGTGATGTCTCGACACCGCTGACCCGGCCGTCGTGCACGAGCAACTGCTCGACCTCGAGACCTTCGATGATCCTCACACCACGTCGGCGCGCGGCGCGCGCAAAACCGGTCGCCGTTTGCGCCCCGCCGGTGTCGCGATCAGATAACCACAGCGGACGAGGCCCGCCGAAGCTTCGTTGTCGCCACGATACTCGGCAAAGCGCTCGAAGACGGCCCACGAGCGGCGCCCAAGATCGACGTTCTGCGGCAACGAACAATGCGTGCGCAGGATGCCGCTGCTCTGCGCGGTGGTGCCGGCGCCGAGCGCGGCGCGGTGGTAAACCACCGAAGCGCCGATGACGATGATGTCCAAGCGCTGCCTTGACGTGGCGGGCTGCGCATGGCGGCTGGCGAGCGCAGCGCCGCGCATGCCCAGGCGCATGCCCGGGTGCATGCCCGGGTTGACGCTGCCCGCCGGCTGACCTCTACTCGAAAGTGGTTTGCAAGGTGGCTTGCGCCGCAGCACAGGGAGTCCCGACGATGGGCAAGATGATCAGCTTCAAGCGCCCTGACGGGCAGGATGTTCAGGGTTACCTTGCCAACTCAGGCGCGGCTGCGGGATCGCCGGCCGTCGTCGTGATCCAGGAATGGTGGGGGCTGAACGACCAGATCCGCGGTGTCGCCGACCGGCTCGCGGCGGCCGGCTACACCGCACTGGTACCCGACCTCTACCGCGGCAAATCAACGGTAGCCGCTGAAGAGGCCAGCCACTTGATGAACGCGCTGAATTTTGCCGATGCCGCGGCGCAGGATGTGCGCGGCGCGGTGCAATACCTCAGGGCCGGCGCTGGCGGTGCCGTTGGCGCGGCCAGCAAGGTCGGTATCACCGGCTTTTGCATGGGCGGCGCGCTGACGGTGCTGGCGCTGACGATGGTGCCCGAGGCCGATGCCGGGGTCGTCTGGTACGGCCTGCCGCCGCTGGACTTTGTCGACGCCAGCAAGATCACTGCGCCGGTGCTGGCGCATTGGGCCGAGCAGGACAACCCGTTCCCGATCGCCACCGTCGAGCCGCTCGAAGCCAGGCTGCGCGCAGCGGGTGTTGACTACACCGGCCACCGCTACCTGGCCCAGCATGGTTTTGCCAACGAAACCGCGCAAGGGCCGAAGCGGCTGCCGATCACCCAGTACGACGCCGCCTGGGCGCAGATCGCCTGGGACCGCAGCTTGCGCTTTTTTGGCCGGCACCTCGGCTGACGCGGCCCGCGCCAGCGCTGCGCGACCTCCTCGTCAAAACCTCAGCGACACAGCACCGCCCCATCACCACCCCATCACCATCCCACCGGAGCCATCGAATGAAATCCAGCTGGAAATTTGCCGCCGCAGCGATTGCCGTCGTGGCCCTGAGCACCACCGCCGCGCTGGCACAGCAGCGCCTGTTCTTCGGCATCGCCACCGGCGGCACGGGCGGCACCTACTATCCGCTCGGCGGCATGCTCGCGCAGCTGATCTCGAACAAGGCGGTCGTGGATGGCAAGAAGGTCAGCGCCACCGCCGAAGCCGCCGGCGCGTCGGTGGGCAATGCCAAGCTGCTCGGCAACAAGGAGATCGAGTCGGCCTTCGTTGCCGCCGATATCCTCGACGCGGCCTACAACGGCAAGGGCCAGTTTGCCGGCGCGGCGATCAAGAACCTGCGCGCGCTCGGGGCGCTGTACCCCGAGACGGTGCAGCTTGTCACCCGCGCCGACTTCAACATTAACAGCGTGCGCGACTTGAAGGGCAAGTCGATCTCGTCGGGCGCGCCGGGCTCGGGCCAGTACCAGTTGCTGACCGACCTGCTCGCGGTGCACGGCATGACCCGCGCCGATATCAAGGAAGACCTGTCGTCGTTCACGCAGGCGGTCGACAAGATCAAGGACGGCAACCTGCACGCCACGCTGATCACCGCCGGCGTGCCGACTTCCGCCGTGACCGACTTTGCGCAAAGCCACGCACTCAAGGTGATCCCGCTGGCCGGCCCCGAGATCGCCGAGCTGCAGCGCCAGCAGCCGTATTACGCCAAGGTGCCGCTGCCGGCCAACACCTACAAGGGCCAGACCGCAGCGGTCGAAACGCTGGCCGTGATGGCCGTCTGGGCCGCGCACGACGGCATCAGCGACAGCGTCGCCTACGAGGTGACCAAGGCGCTGTACGAAAACACCGCCATCATGGGCCAGGTGCATGTGCAGGGCAAAAATATCAGCCTCACCACGGCGACGGCGGTCGGCACCGCGCCGATGCATCCGGGATCGCTGAAATACTTCAAGGAAAAGGGCGTCGTCAAGTGATCGGCGTGCGGCCGGCGCGGGCCGGCGTGGCCATGCCGGCGTTGACAGTGGCGTTGGTGGTGGCGATGGTGATGTCGTTGCTCGGAGGTGCGCCGGCGCTGGCCTGCGAACTCGTGCTCAGCGAACACCGCAGCGGGCGTGAACTGCAGCGCCTGCCCCTGGCCGCCGGCGCACCCGCCATCAGCATCGCTTTTGAACATTCGGTGCTCGGCACGACGGTGACCGACCGCTATGCCTTTCGGCCGCACGCGGTGCTTGTCGAAGAGCGCTTCGACGGCCAGGGTTACGGCCTGCCGCATGCTGCCGGCCCGGGTGAACAGCTAACCCGTGACCTCAGCGGCTGGCGGCTGACGCTGCAACGCCGCGTCGATCCGCTGGTCGTGCGGCCGCTGCCGGCGCAGCGTATGCGCTTGTTGATCGATGGCCCGGCGCTGCTGCTGGGCGATCTGAGCCGCAACGCGATCGAGCTGCGCGCGCTGGGCTGCAATTTCAAGGAACCGATATGACGACGCAGGGTTTTGTTGTCAGCCACGCCGGCGATGCGCCGTTCGACCGCGGCCTGCGTTCGTTTTATGAGTACCGCGATCTGGGGCTGAAAAGCGCCACCGCCGGGCGCGTCGACGCGCATGTCATCCGCGCTGCGGCGGGCACCGATTTTTCGAGCCAGCCGCACCTGCACGACACCACCTTCCAGCTCGTCTACGTGCTCAAGGGCTGGATCGAGTTTGAGTACGAAGGCCAGGGCACCGTGCGCTTGCAAGCCGGCTCGTGTGTGCACCAGCCACCGGGCATCCGCCACCGCGAGGTCGGCCACAGCGCCGATATCGAGATGCTCGAAGTCGTGATGCCGGCGGGCTTCGAAACTGTTGAAGTGCCCGCGGTCGAAGTGCCAGCTGTCGAAGTGCCCGCGATCTGATGCGCAGCGAGGTTTCGCAGGACGAAGTCGATCGCCTGATCGAGCAGTTCGACCCCGAGTCGAGCTTCCGCCGGCTCGCCGGCATCTCGGCATTCATCGTGACCGTGATCGCGGTCGGTCTGTCGACCTGGCACTACTACACCGCCGGCTTCGGGCTGCAAAACGAGATCGCCCACCGGGCGATCCATTTGAGCGTCGTGCTGGGCTTGTGTTTCCTGGTCTTTCCGCGCCAGAAGCGCCTGCCAGGGCATTGGGAATGGACGGTCTCGGTCGGGCTGGCCGCCTTTTATCTGGTCCTCGGCTGGAGCCTCGTGCAGTCGTTTGGCGACAGCGCGCCGATGACTGCCAAGCTGGCCTTCGGCGTTGTGCTGCTGGCGATTGCGGCGCTGTCGCTGCCGCTGGCGGCTTATGACGGCAGCCACCAGCACATCCCCTGGCGCGACTGGATCTTTGCCTTCTTGGCGGCTAGTTTTTCGCTCTACCTGCTGCTCTTCTTCGACGATATATTCATCCAGCGGCCAGGCCACCATTCGCCGCTGGACTTGATGTTCGGCGTCATCGCGGTGGCGATGGTCATCGAAGCGACGCGCCGCACGATGGGCATCTTCTTGCCGCTGCTCGCGGTGGCGACAGTGCTCTACGGCATCTTCGGCCCTTACCTGCCGGGTGACCTGGCGCACCGCGGCTACAGCGTGCCGCGCATCGTGGCCTATTTGTACAAGGGCACCGAAGGCATCTACGGCATCGCCGTGGGTGTTGTCGCGACCTTCGTCTTCCACTATGTGCTCTTTGGCGTGATGGCCCAGCTCACCGGGTTGGCGCAGTTGTTCGTCGACCTGGCGACGATCGCTGCCGGGCGTTTTTCTGGCGGTCCGGCCAAGGTCTGTGTCGTCTCGTCGGGCCTCTTCGGCATGATTTCCGGCTCGGCCATCGCCAACACTGTGACGACCGGCGTGATGACCATTCCGCTGATGAAGAAGGTCGGCTTCTCGGCGCGTTTTGCCGGCGCGGTGGAAGCCTCTGCCGCCTGCGGTGGGCAGGTCACTCCGCCGATCATGGGCGCGGCCGCGTTCATCATGGCCGAGACCCTGGGCATCCCGTACAACGAGCTGATCCTGGTCGCCATCGTGCCCGCCGCGCTGCACTATCTGGCGATCCTGTGGATGGTGCATCTCGAAGCCAAACGCCTCAAGCTGACCGGCATGCCGGCGCACGAAATCCCGTCGCTGTGGCGCGTGCTGCGCAGCAGCTGGCACCTGTTCATCCCGTTGATCACGATGGTCACGCTGCTGCTGATGCAGTACACACCCTTCCTCGCCGCGTTCTGGGGCATCACGCTGACCATCGTCTGCTCGTGGATCCCCAAATTGATGGGCCGCGCCGGGCGTGGCATGAACGGCATGGCGATCACGCCACGCGGCCTGGTGCGTGGCTTCGAGATGGGCGCCAAATCGGCTTTGAGCATCGGCGCTTCATGCGCCTGTGTCGGCTTTGTGCTCGGCATCCTCACGCTGACCGGCATGGGCTTCAAGTTCTCGGCCTTTGTCGTCGACCTGTCAGGCACCGCGGCGCAGGTGGTGCACGCGTTTGATGTCTTCGGCTGGTTCGAGCTCAAGCAGGTGACGATCCTGTTCGGCCTGCTCTTCACCGCGATCGCCTGCATCATCATGGGCACCGGCGTGCCGACCACGCCGACCTACATCATCCTGGCCGCGATCGTGGCGCCCGCGCTGGCGCAGCTTGGGGTGCCGCAATTGGCAACCCACTTCTTCGTCTTTTATTACGGCGTGCTCGCCGATGTCACGCCGCCGGTGGCGCTGGCTGCATTTGCTGCCGCCGGCATCGCGCGCAGCGAGCCGATGGCCACGGGAAACACCGCCTTCAGGCTGTCGATGGGCAAGGCGCTGGTGCCCTTTGCTTTTGTCTACACCCCAGCGCTGCTGTTCATCAATTTCACGTGGGTCGAATTCCTGATCGCCCTGGTGTCGACGGTGGTCGCGATCCTCGGCTTGGGTGCCGCCTATACCGGCCAGATGCGCAGGCGCATTCGCTGGCCGGCGTTCATCGCGCTGAACGTGCTGTCGCTGGCGCTGGTCTTCGCCAACCCGCTGGTCTCGACGATCGGGATCACCGCGGTGTTGGTGATCCTGGCTTGGCATGCGCGGGCGCCGGTCACGCCGGCCGTCCAGCCGCTGCCACCGTCGCGCCCGAATTCGGGTTGAGCCCGACGGCTCATTCCAGGCTGCGATGACTGGCCCAGGACGGCAGGGATGTCGAACTGGCGTTCTCGGTCTGGTCGCAGCTCTTCGCGTTGCTGAGACCTTTCGAGAGAGCCCGCGCGGCAGGGCGGCGGCGGCGCCTGCGTTCTCCGGCCCACGCTCGCGGGGATACGCCTTTGGTACTGGTGCGCCGTGCCGTCAACACCGTCGTCGGTGACCCGCCGGCGTGGCGACCGCGAATGGGGCCTGCGCCCGCAGACACCACCACCACCCTGCGGCGACCACGGTGGCTTTCGTCCAGGAACCACCGATCACTTGGGGCAGGCGGTCTGGGTGTGCGGGCGCAGGCCCCATTCGCGGTCGCCACACGATATGGGCGGCACGGCAGCGTTGATGAGGTGATCCTCGGGCACATCGGGCGGTCCCCCGCGAGCGTGGGCCGGAGAACGCATGCCCGGGCCGCGTGCCGCGCGCGATGTCGACCTTGACCAACATTGCAAACGGGCGCCAACGGCCCCAGCGGACGCACGGGCCGCACGGACCACGTTGCTCAGCGCCGATGGCGCGATCGGGTGCGATCGGGTGCGATCGGGTGCGATTCAACGCCGATCGGTATCAAGCGTCTACTGTCATGCCCGCGATGCGCAGACGCTGCGCCAGCACTTCGCCAAAAGCGGTCGACGGCGTCAGCACACCGCCGAGTTGGTGGGCACCGGGCAGGCGCTCGGCATCGAGCGCCAAGGCCAGCGCGGCTTCACAGACGAAGATCGTGGTCGCGCGGTTGCCGGGGTCGCCACGGCCAGAAATCCGGCCGCGCACGATGCTGCCTTTTTCGCCGACACCAAACAGATCGCAGCGAAACGAGCCGCGGTCCATCTTGACTTCACTGGGGCCCTCGCCGGGCGCCGGCGCCATCAGCCCGATCGCACGCCGCACCGGCTTGAAGGCCATCGCCGATTGCCCGAAGAGCATGCCGGCGCTGACCCCGGCGGCGGTGATAGCGGCCTTCGCACCGCGGCCAAAGTGCATGTACTCCTGGTAGCTGAAGTTGGGCGCAAAAACACTGTCGCCAACGAGCAGCGCGGCGCTGCGACGCACCACGCGGGTATTGATCGGGCCCATCACAAAAGGCCCGACCCAGGCATCGAAGTCGGGGTCGCGGCTGGGTGTCGTGGGGTCGGCGTGCGGCGCCTTGTCGGCCGGCACCGTGCCCCGCGGGTTGAGCAGAAACGGGTCGTCGACGCGGCGCTTCTCGCCGGTGTCGAGCATGTTCACCATCGACGCGAAAGTGCCGCCGTTGAGCCCGCCGCTGATCGTGAAACAAGCCTTGACGCTGACACAGCGCTGGCCGTGGCGACGCAGCAGCGATTGCGCAACAAGCCAGGCGCCCAGGTCCGACGGCACCGAGTCAAAACCACAGCCGGGCACGATACGCGTGCCGTCGCTGGCCGCCTTGGCGTGGTGGCGGTCGATCATCGTGCGCACCCAGGGTGTCTCGCCGGTGATGTCGACATAGTGCGTGCCGTGGCTGACGCAGGCGGCGACCAACAGGCTGCCGTGGCGCGCGTAAGGCCCCGCGGTGCTGAGCACGACGCGGGTCTGGGCCGCGAGTTGGTTCAAGGCCGCCGCATCGGCGGCATCGGCAACGATGATCTCCGGCGCAAGAATGCCGGCCGACGACCGCGCTGGTTTCAAGGACTCGCGCAGCGCCTGCAGACCCGTTGCCGAGCGCCCGGCTATCGCCCATCGCAGCCCGCTGGCGTGCTCGGCAAAGTAGCGCACCGTCTGGCGCCCGACAAAGCCGGTTGCGCCGTACAACACCACGTCAAAGGCGCGCTTGGACGCCTTGCCGGATCGGACCATCTTGCTTGTCTCCCCTGGGACCGGCATTGTGGCCCGCGGCCTGCGGCCACACGGCCCCTCCGAAGGGGGGCTGGACGGGGGCTCAGTGTGCGCTGGATCCCAACGCGCGTTCGATGCGCCGGTCGGGCACCAGCCACATCACGGCGACGAGCACGTACAGGGCCATCGACACCCAGTGCATCCAGAACGCCAGCAAGACCGCCAGCGCATAGATCACCAGCGAGGCCTTGCCCTTGAAATCCGAGCCAAGCGCTTGCTTGAGCACGGCGTCCGGCCCATGCCCGGCAACGATCTGCAACTGCAATATGTAGTAGGACACTGCCGCCATCAGCAGCACCACGCCATAAAGCGCGGTCGGTGCCGCGGCAAAGTGGTTCTCGCCCATCCAGCCGGTGACAAAGGGCACCAGCGAGAGCCAGAACAGCAAGTGCAGGTTGGCCCACAACATCGCGCCGTTGACCCGTTGCACCGCATGCACCAGGTGGTGGTGGTTGTTCCAGTAGATGCCGACATAGACGAAGCTCAGCACATAGCTGAAGAACACCGGCACCAGCGGTGCCAGCGTGGCCAGCGTGTCGCCATGCGGCACCTTCAACTCCAGCACCATGATCGTGATGATGATCGCGATCACACCATCGCTGAAAGCCTCGAATCGGTTCTTGCCCATCGACCTGGTCTCCTGCATTTTTGCTGGCT
>JANPDN010000054.1:0-20198 GCA_031431555.1 Rubrivivax sp. | reverse complement strand
GCGATCTCACGCGCCACTGCCGCCAGCGGCAAGGGCGCAGCAGCATCGATCACGAGCCGGCCGAGTGCCTGCGGATTGCCGCCGTTGCCACGCAGCGCGCCGTCGAGAACGACAGCGCCTTGCGGCGCGCGCAGCGCGATCAGGCCGGCGTCGCCCCGGCCGGTGGCGCTGACATCGAGCACCGCGCCGGCGGCGACTTTAACGTCGCCGCCTGCGCTGTGCAGGTCGATCGTGCCAGCGGGCAGATCGACGCTGATGCCATCGATGCGGCGCGTCAGCCCGCTCGCGCGCAGGGTGGCGCCGGGGTTGATCTCGACTGCACCAACAGCGCCTTGCGCCTGCGCGCTGAGGTGGCCGGTGGGCAGATCGATCAGGCCTCCGACGCGCACCGAGTCGCCGCGCAACACGAGGCGCCCGCCTTCGGTCGCAGGTGGAACGTTTGCCGCTGCGGCGCTCGCCGGCTTGTTGAAGCTGAAGGCCCCACCGGCTTGCAACGTGGTGTCGGCGCGGCCTTCAGTGCCCAGCACCGGCGCGGTCAATGTCAGCGCGCCAGCGACGTCCAGGCCACCCGCACCAAGGCCCGAGCCCTGGATGCGCCGGGCCGCGTCGATGCGCAGCTCGTTGGTGTTCCGCACCGCCACCCCACCGGCGCCGATGCGGACTTCGTCGCCGGCCTGGATGTTGATGCTGGTGCCGCTGCCGGCGTCGCCTGATGTTGGCGTTGGTGCTGCCGCTGCGCCGCCGCTGTTGGTCAGCACGACCCGTTGGGCTGCGACTGTCGCGGCAGCGGCCCCGGCTGCGGCGTTGCCCGCCGCGCGCAGTACCGGCGCGTCCAGCGTCAGCTCCCGCAAGCCGGGTGCGCCGAGCGTCGAGCCAGCGGTCAGCTGCAGCGACTCGTAGGCCGTCAACGTCACGGCGTCGGCGCGCGCCAGACGCGCACCGAGTGCGCCGCCGACAAACACCGCGTCAGCCGCGCCTTCGAGATTGCTGATGCGCGCGGCGGCGATGCCGATCTGTTGGGCCTCGATGCCCAGGCCGCTGCCGATCTGCGTATTGCGGCTGCCATCCAGCGCCACGCTGCCGACGCCGGCGTCCAGCCGCACGCCTTGGCCGACCAGCAGGTCGCCAGCAGCGCGGCTGGTCTGGCTGCGCACCAGGCTGCCCTGCACGCTGCTGCTGACACGCAATGCGGCGCCGTCGCCGACGATGCCGAGCGGCATGGCGCTGCGGTCTTGCGCGCCGGCACGAATCTGCACGCCGTCACTCAGCTGCACCTGTTGTCGCGCCGCCAGCACGACATCACCGGCGACCAATGCCGCGGTGGTGTCGTTGAGGCTGACCTGCGCGGCGCGCACATCGAGCGTGCCAGCCGCACTGCCCGGCACCGCGCCGAGCACCAGCAGGCGGGCGTCGAGCCGGCTCAAATCAGCGGCTTGCAAACGCAGCGCATCGCCGGCTGCGGCCGGGTTCGTTGTTGGCACGTCCGCGGCGTCGACCACGATGCGGTCAGCGGCAAAGTAGGCGCTGCCCTTGCGCCCCGCGGCAGCACTGCCGGTGGCCGCTGCGCCAGTGAGCCCGACCGCACCGCCGAGTGACGCTGAGCCGGCCGTCACGACCAGCGCGCCGGCGTCGGCGGGCAGGCCGGTCGTGGTGCCGCCCGCACCGCTGGGGGCGCTGGATGCAGCCACCAGCGACGACAGCGTGGTCGTGCGCAGCTCTGAAGACCGCCGCGCCACCGCCGAGGGTGTCAAGACCCAGGCGCTCGGTAGCGCATCGGCAATGCCGGTGCCAGCGATGCCTGAGATCGCTGCAACCCGCGCGCTGCCGTCGGGCCGCGCGGTCACCGTGGCGGGGCTGACCACACCGGCATCGGGGCGCACGAGAAAGGCGCCTTCGAGCAGCGCATACCGGGCCGGCAGCAGCGCATAACTGCCGGCGGGCAGCGGCGCGCCTTCGCCGATCGTGAGCTGGCGGCCCGCTGCAGGCGCGGTGGCGGCCAGGCCGGCATCGTGTGGCAGCGGGCCGCGGTAAGCCGGCACGATGGCAAAGGCGCCGTCGCTGCCGTCGAAGATATCCTTCGAGCCACCCGGCCCAGGCACAAACAGATAACTTTCGACCTCACCGCCACCGGACATATCGACCCGCGCGCCCGGCGCCACGACAACCCGACCCGACGCTGCGCTGAGCGCGATTTGTTTGTCGCGCGGCTGCGCCGCATGGCCATTGCCGTCGGGCACCAGCAATCCTGACGCCGCCACAGAGGTCACGCTGCCGGCTTGCAGCGTCAGGCTGTTGCCGGCGTTCAGATCGATGCGCCCGAGCGGCGCGCGCAACACGCCGGCTTGCACGATGTCACCTGCACGCAAGCTCAGTTCGCCGCGGCTCGACAGTGGTGCCGGCGCCGCGGCGTCACCGCCCTCGACGCGGAGACTGCGGTTGCCGGCGTCGATGACGAAGCGGGTGTCGGTGGCCGGGAACAACTGGCCCGCCGACAACACGACATCTGCGCGGGTGCTGATCGCGCCTTCGGCGATGCCGGCGGCGTTGGCCGGCCCTTGCAGGCGGATCGCCTCACCGCCACGCAAGGCGAGTTGGTCGACGCCTTGCGTGACCAGTGCGCGGTCGACGACGAGCATGCGCGCGGCGTCGACGCGCAACTGGCCGCTGCCGCCGCTGGGCTGTTGGGCGGCACGGGTGAGCGTGTCGGCGCTGGTAAGCGCGCGCGCATCGGCGAGTTGCACCCAGGGTGCGGCAAGCGCAACGCTGGCGCCGGCATCGGTGGCCAGCGCCTGGCTGTCCAGCGTCAGGCCGCGGGCCAGATTCAGCGTCACGTTGCCGGCAAAGCGGACGCGCTCTTGGGCGGTCAGGCGCAGCTCGGCGGCGCCGGATGCAGCCACCGCATCGGCACGCAACAGCGCGGGCGCGGTGTTGCTTGCGTCGTTTGCTTCTGCGGCCAGCACCAGCTCGCGCTCGGCCGGCAGCACCGCAGTGCTGGCGCCGTCGCGCACGCTGTTCAGGCTCACAGCCAGCGTGCCGCCTGCCGCGCTGGCGCTGCCACCTTGCAGTGACAGCGTGCCGTCCACGCGCAGGCGTTGGTTGGCGCGCAGATCGATGCTGCCGCCGGCGCTGGCCAGCTCGCGGCGTTCGAGCTGCGGGCCGACGTCAAGCGTGGCGCGCGCGCCGTCGGCGACCAGGCGCGCGCCGGCAGCGACCTCCAGGCTGGTCGGCAGCGCACTCGCCGCGTTGAGCACGATGCTGCCGCCCGGCAGCACGCTGCCCTCGCGCAGCCCGCTGGTGCTGGGCGTGAAGACGGCAGTGCCGCTGACATCGATGAGGCTGTTGGCCCCCAGGCGCAATGCGCTCGGGGTGTTGTAGTCGCTCGCACCAGCCGCGCCTTTGCTCAGGCGCAGCTCGACCGCGCCGCCGGGCACCACGGCACTGCCTTCGAAATTGACATTCGATGCGGCGCTCAATTGCAGCCGCGCGCCGGGCTGCAACCGGATATGGCTGCCGCTGTGGATATCGAGCACACCCTCGGGGCGGTCAACGCCCAGGCCGCTCGAAGCCAGGCTCAAGCTGACGGCCTTTGGCGCTGCGGCGCCGCCACCGAGGTCGCCGCTGGTTTCGAAAGTTAGCCCGCGCAAGGGGCTGCCGGTGGCTGCGGTTCGCAAGCCCGGCGCGGCCAGCCGCGGCGTGATCGCCAGGTCGATGACCGTGCCCGCAGTCACTTGCAGCCGCTCGCGGCCGTCGAGTGTGATGTTGCTGAATCCGGCGGCGGCCAGCGACTGCGGCTCGAGCACCAGGTCGGCAGCCGGCGACTCGACTGCCGCCGAACCGATGCGCGCCGACTGCGTGGCCAGCGTGATGCTGCCGCCCTTGGCCAGCGATTGCGCATGCAGCGTGCCTTGCAGCACCAGGCGCCGGCCGCCGTCTTCAGCGGCGGTGCGGCCGGCTTGCAGGCTCACGCTGCCGGCATCGGCGCCGCTCACTGCACCAGTGGCCGAGACCCGCGCGCCGGCGCTGACATCGATCTCACTGCCGGCTTGCAGCCGCAGGCGTGACGACGCATCGAGCGTCACCCGCCCGCCGTTGACCGCGGCGCGCGAGCGCGGGCCGTCGAGCGCTTCGTTGACGATCTCGCCGCTGGCATCGAGTTGCACATCGGCGCCGATATCGATATCGGCCAACCGCGAGCGCGCCACGATGCTGCCGCTGCGCGCCGCCAGGTCAGTATCGATCGCAATCCGGCCCTGGTTGCTGAGCAGGGTCACGCTGCCGCGCGTGGGCATCGTCAGCGCTGCGCCAGCCGGCAGCACGATGTCGCCTTCAGTCGCCACCGTGAAGTGGCCGATGCCACCTTGGCGCAAGGCATCGGGCGCGATGCGCGAGCTGGTGGCCGGCGCTGTACCCGGCGCGGCGATCCAGAAGTCTTCGCGCAGCACCGCGCCGGCATAACTCACGTTGCCAAAGGCGCCGACATGCTGCGGCGCGCCGAGCGTCATCGTGCTGGCCGCCGGCAGCGCATCGCGGCCCTGCCGCTGGCGCTCGCCGACGTTGACGCCGCCGGCGAGCGCGCCATCGAGCCGGATCGATGGCGCCACGACCGTGATCGCGCCTGCCGCGCGGCCTTCGACATAAGCGGCTGCAGTGACTGCCGGCAAGGCCGTGCCATGGCCGACGACTGGGCCCCAGCGGTCGCTGCGCGCGGCTTGCGTGCCGGCATCAATGAGGCTGCTGTATTCGATGTCCTTCGGCGCGTTGCCCAGCGTGTAGAGAGCGCCGTCGCTGCCGACCAGGCGTGTTGGCCGCACCTGCGATTCGGTGTAGCTCACCTGGCCGCCAGAGACGTCCAGCCGCGACAGCGGCGCGGCGCTGACCGCACCTTCGGCGCGCAGCGAGATCGAACCGCCGCTGGCCAGCCGCTCTTCGGCGCTGCGCTGCAAACCGGCGCGATAGCCGGCCAGGTCGCCCAGGATCGGCGAGGCTTCGCGGACATCGAGCGTGACCCGGTTGCGCGCCAGCGGGCCGTCTTTTTGCAGCGGCGCGTCTTTGAGGTCGTTGCTGCCGAGCAGCTCGGTCGTGACGAAGTTGCGGGCCGCGCTGACGCTGGCGCCGTTGCTGCCGGCGACGTCGATGCTGGCGGCGTCGGCGATGTTGATCGTGGCCTGCGCATCGTTGGCGTTGAACCGTTCGCGGCTCAGTACATCGGCGCGGTAGTCGGGCGAGCCGCCAGCGCGCAAACGCACCTGCGCGCCGGGCGCGGTGATGGTCGCGCCGGCGAGCAAGTCGATGCGCTGGCCGGCCAACTCGACCCGCGATGCAACGAAGGTCGCGTTGTCGTCAGCGGTTTGTGCTGGCTGGCCTGCAGCGGCGCCGCGGTCGGGTGTGATCTCGATGCTGCTGCCGCTGCCCAGCACCAGCGCGCCGGCTTGTGCGGCGCGTTTGTACAGCGGGTTGCTCGGTGTCAGCCCGTCGCGGGTGCCGCCTTGCGCCAGCAGCAGCACCGAGCCGTTTTCAGACACGCTGGTGGTCGCACTGATGCGGCCGGACTGGTTCACCGCCAGCCCGACGAGCGTGGTGTTGCCACGCGGTGTGTTGATCGTGCCGCCAGCCTGGTTGGCGACGCTGCCCGCGCTGCCGCCCATCTCGACGAGCAGGCCACGCAGGGCCGGCACATTCGGGTTGACCTCGGACGCATACAGCGGCTCGGCAGTCGGCAGTTTCAGCTGCACCGTCGAGCCCGCGCCGAGCACCACCTGGCCGGCGGGGGATTCGATGTGGCCGGCGTTTTCGACCCGCTGCGCAAAGAGAAATACACGTCCACCGGCGGCGCTGCGAATCTCTGCGCCGGTGTCCACGCGCACGAAGTTACGGTTGTCGACCAGGTCTTGCGCCGGGCCGTCAAAAGCAAACGCCGGCCCCGAGCCGAGCACGCGGTTGTTCAGGCTGGTCAGGAAATCGTCGTTCGAAACATTCAGCGTGCTCGCCACCAGCGCGCCGACGTCGACCCGCGCGTTGGGCCCGAACAGGATGCCGTTCGGGTTGATCAGATAGAGCTGCCCGTTGGACTTGAGCGAGCCGAAGATCGCACTCGGGTCGGTGCTGCCGGTGACGCGGTTGAGCGCACTCGCGGCAGTCGAGGGCAGCTTGAAATCGACACTGCTGCTGGCGCCGATGTCAAAACGCTGCCACTGGTAAATCGCGCGCGGGCTGGTCTGGTTGATGACCTGGTCGACACCGCCGGCGCGCGGACCGCTGGTCACCGGCGTATTCACCGGCGCAGCGGCGCCACTGCCCTGCACGCGCCAGACCGCAGCCGGCAGCGGCACCACCTGCGGCGCGGGTGTGGCCGGGCGCACAACGCCTTGGGCGACACAGACCAGCGGCCAGCACGCCGACAGCGCCACCAGCAGCGGCGTCAGGCCGGGCAGGCCGCGCGGGCCTGCAGCGGCGCGGTTGGCCTTCATCAGAACTGCCCCAGCACGCGCAAGTGCAGTCGTGCATCACCGGCGGCGGTGGTGCGGGTGCGCTTGTGCGGCCAGGCGAGATCGGCCTCGCCGCTCCAGCCCGGCCCGGCACGAACCCGCAGCCCGAAGCCGGCGCCCAGCAGCGGTATGCGGCCGGGCTGGCCGGCCGCGGGCTGCTGGATGTTGGTGCGCGCGACGTCGATGAAGACCAGGCCTTGCAGCTTGCTCAGCAGTGAGCCCTGCGGCGAGTCTTTTTTCGGCGTGAAGTCGGGGCTGCGCCATTCCAGCGAGCCGAGCAGTGCATGGTCGCCGCTGGCTTCGGCTTCGAGATAACCACGCACCGTTTCTGCGCCGCCGGCGGCAAATTGTTCGGCCGATACCAGCGGCTGCGTGGCCAGTTGCCAGCCCAGGCGCGCGGCCCATTCGCCGGGGATGTTGTCGAAGCGCCGGGTATGGCGCAGGTCGCCGCGCAGGTACGCAAAACCGCCATCGGCACCTTCGCGCTTGCACGCAAACTGGTCGACCATGCCGATATTGCCGGGGCAAGCGATGCGCCTTTGCAGCAGGCTGCGCAGCGCCGCGACGAAGGTCGTGTTCAGCGACCAGCCGCTGTCGGCCGCGGGCCACGAGCCGGTGTAGCTGACCTGCAGCGGCGCGTACCGAAGGGGTGTCGACAAGGCGTCGCTGCCGGCAACGACACGCTCTTTCAAGTTCTTGATGTCGAAGCCAAAACCCACCGTGTGTGTCGACTGCGCATCGGCGTGGCTGCGCAGCCAGCGTGCGCCCAGGGTCGCTCCCTTGCCAAAGACCAACGCCGCGCCGAGCGGCTCGACCACGCTGTCGGAGGCGACTGCATAAGCGGCGAAGGCCCAGCCGCCTTGCAGCGGCATGCTGTAGTTGGCGACCAGCACCTTGGACTGCGAGGGTTCGCGCGGCGCAGTGATGGCCGTCAGCGCGATGCCGTGATCGCGCTGGAACAGATTGTCGTAACGCAGCGTGGCCTGCACACGCCAAGCGTCGGTATCGGCGGCGTGGCGGTTGTTGAGCTCGATGCTGGCGCTGAGAGGCAGCTTGTCGGTGACCTTCAACTCGACTTCGACCGTCCCCGGCGCGACACCCGGGCGCAGCACCGGCTGCACCCGCCGCTCGTCGCGCGTGACTGCTGAGATTTCGGTCTGCACGGCGTTGAAGTCAGGCACGCCGCCGGGTGTGAGCGCGGGCAGCTTGTCGCGGATGAAACCCTGGTCGTACCAGCGCGAGCCGGTGACACGCAGCCGCTCGACCCGCCCTTCGGTGACACGCAGGCGGACCACGGCGTCGTCCAGCCGCTGCTCGGGCACGTCGACAAAAACCGTCAGGTAGCCCGCGGCCTGGTAGGCTTTTTCGAGCGCGGCACGCGCCGCTTCGACGTCGCCCATCGCGCGGCCGTCACCCAGAAAGGGCAGCACCGCGGCCTCGATCGCCAGCGTGCTGAGCACGCTGTTGCCTTCGACCTCGAACTCGTGGATCGCAAAACGCGGCTCGGCATCGGCCTCGTTGGTCGATGTGCTGACCGATGCGACGGCCGGCACATTCGCCGGCACATTCGCCGGCGCCTGGCGTGGCGGCTCCTGCGCTCGCGCCGGCGCCTGCACAAGGCTTGCGGCACCGGCCAGGCAGCCGAGCAAGAGAGCGTGGAACATCGCTTGAGTTTGGTCAGTCGGCATGAACGTGCGGTGAACCGGCATAGGCCGAAAGGACCATGCCGACCGCGATCGCGGTGGGCCGAAAGGATCAGCCGCCGTGCCGCCGCCGCGCCCAGGCGACGAGCCCGGCCAGGCCGGCGAGCCACAGCAGCAGGCTCTGCGGCTCGGGCACCGCGGTGGTGATCGCGAGCTGGCCGTTCAAGCCAGCGTCGACCACGGCACCGAGCTTGCGGCTGTTGAAGCCAGCGCCGCTTTCCAGACCGATCGCCGCCGCGCCTTCGAGCTTGCGCACCACGAAGCCGCCGCCGATTTCGGTGCGGCCGATGCCGGCGGCAAATTCGCGCAGCCGCAGCGCCGCCGCGGTGGCGCTGCCTTCGAGCGTGAAGCTGAGCACAAAGGCGCCGTCGGCGGGGTCCTGGTCCAGGCCCCAGTAACCGTCGGCAGTGAGGTTGTCGAACTCGTCGATGACCACCTTTTCCAGGCCGTCGTTGCTGCTCGAAGTGGTGAAGTAGAACCACGACGATTTGCCGACCGGGTTGGTGATCGAGATCCCCGCGGCCGAGCCCATGCGGTAGAACTCGGTGCCCGGCGCGTCGAAGTAGCCGGCCGTGCCCTTGGGCGTGAGGCTGCTGCCGTTGAGGGCGTAGTTGTCGGTGACGCCACCCGGTGAGTGGCTGCTGTCCGGGTTCGCGGCATCGGTGTTCAGCGCACCGATCAGCTGTTCACCCAGCGGATTGATCGTCTGCACCAGGTTGTCGTTCTTCAGCAGCGTCAGGCTGTTGTAGCGCGGATTCAGAACGCCATTGCCAGGCCCTTGTTCAAGGGTGTGGAAGACTCGAAAGTCGACCGGGTCAAAACCTTCGAGATCGACACCGATCACCGCCCAGCGCAGACGGTCCTTCAAACTGCTGACCACAAACCCGAAGTCCGACGTCGCCACAAACGGCACCGCACCGAGGTTGGCCTGCTGCGCTGCTGGTGCCACGCGGTTGAGAAATTTTTGCCAGCGCGGGTCGGCAGCACCGGTCAAGCGCGGCAAGAACTGCTGGTAACCGGCATCGACCTGCGCCTGCGAAAAAAAGCTGTCGAGATCGAGCCCCAGGTCCAGTGAGTAGGAGGCTTCGCTGACCGGGTCCCAGACGACGAGCAGCAGCTCGCCGGCGCCGTAGGTGGCGATCGACGCCTGCGCGCTGGCGGCCATCGACATGGCGGTCAGCGTCGACAGCAAGCGCCGGCGCAATGAGGGTCGTGACCAGCGTGAAGATGGATTCAGGCGCGAGCAGTTCATGGTGGGGCCTCGTGGCGCTTGGGTGCAGGTGGTGTGTCGCAGATCGGCACCGGGACAAACAGGTCAAAAAGGCGACGGCTGAAACGGCGAAGGGGGCCTTGCAGCCAAGGCCCCCTGCGCCTGCCCAGCAGCTCGGCGCGCCAAGAGCGCGCGCCGGCGCTGCGGGAGATCACTTGACGATGCGGATCGGGGCGCAGCTGTTGTTGCTGACCCGGCCGGCACGCGACGCAAACAGCGCGTTGTCGCCGACCTGGCTGACCCACGGGCCGGTGTACGACGCTGCCGGCGACATCACACCTTGCTGCGTATTGCCGTCGACCACCTTCAAAGCCGCCGGGGAACCGATCGAGGAGCGCAGGGCGCTCAGGAACGACTCCTTGTCCGAGCCCGGCGCGACTACCGTCTTGTTCCACTGCATCGTGGCTTCGTAGACAAACGGGTAGTTGCCGGCCTGGGCTTCGGCGCGCACCGGGGCGATGCCGTCGAGCTTGACGAAACGGTAGTTGCCAACTTCGACACCACCCGCGTTCAGGCGGCGCGGGTTGACTTCGCGGCCGAGCACGGCCAGGCCGTAGGCGCCGGCAACGGCTTCGACGTTGTTCATGCAGGTCTCGACGCCGCCGGCGCCGGTGGCCTCGTTGACGAAGGTGCCGGTCAGCGGGGCGATGGTGCCCGCGCTGCCGCCGGCGCTGCCGGTCACGCCCAGCGGCGTCAGTGCACCACCACCCACATTGCACGGGTTATAGGCAAAAAACGCGTTCGACGTGGCCTGCGTGCCCGAGCCTTCGGTACGGCGGCAGATGTGCAGCTTGCGGGTTTCCGAGCTGGCGTCGACCGTGGTCGGGATGACGATATTCCAGCCGCGCTTGCCGGCAACGGTGTTGTTGCCCGACAGGCCACCGGCGGTCAGGAACGAACGCACCCACTCGGTCGGCAGCGACGGGATCGTCGCGATCACGGCAGCGTCCCAGGTCGACTGGTCGGCCGGCACGTCGATGAGGGCGCCGCCCGGTGCCACGATGCCTTGCGCCTGTTGCAGCGCGAGGTAGGCCTGTTTGGTCACGGCGACGGCGAAGATGCCTTGCGCGAGCGGCGCCACATCCAGGTTGCTGATCTGGGTGCCGGTCAGCGCTGCAGCGCCGGTGGGCAGGTTGACAACCGCTTGCAGCAGCGCCGGCTCGACGTCGGAGATGCCGGCGTCGGAGACCGTGTTGGCGGTCGTGCCGCAGGTGTAGGTCGGCTGGTCGATGCTCGACGCCGGTTGCGGCTCGGCGGTGCGCACGCAGGTGGCACCGACGACCATATGGGCGATCGCGGTTGCGGTCGCGACCGGGTTGACGCCCTGGCCAGAACCGCCCTGGTCGCGCTTGTAGACGAGCACCGGCGTGCCGGCCGGCAGCGCGCCGACGGCGGCAGCCAGATTGCACGAGTACGCGCGGTGGTTGGCGCCGGCGGCGTCGTTGAAGAAGACGTCGAAGGTCGTGGCGTCGCAGCGCGACTGGATCGCGGCGGCAAACGACAGGCGCAGCGCCGAGGCGCCGGAGACATAGATCTCTTTCAGGGTGCCGGCGGTACGCGCGGTGGCGATTTCGGCAGTCGTGAGCGCGTGGGCCGGGGCCAGTGCGCACAGGGCCGCGGCAGCGGCGACAAGCTTGAATTTCATGTCAGTCCTTTGAGGGTTGAGCTCCGCCCGGCCTGCCAATCTGTTGGCATGGCAAGGGCGGCAAGGTTGGCAAGGCAAGGCGGCTTCGGGGCCCGAGGTTGGCCCCCGAAGCCGCTATTCAGGTCAGTCGCGGCGAGCGCGGCGGCGGGCAAAACCGGCCACACCGACGAGGCCGGCGAGCATCAGCGCGTAGGTGCCGGGCTCGGGGATCGGCGGGGAAACGATGTTGCTGGTGTAGGTGAAGGTGCGGCCGTCGAAGCTCGCGGTGCCGTCAAACTTTTGCGACAGCAGGGTTGCGTTGTCCGCGGCGCCGGCCAGCAGGTACAGCGGCGAGCTCGTGCCGGCTGCGTTGCCGATGCCAAAACCCAGGCTGCCGATGTAGACCTGCTCGGTGTAGTGGCCGATTTCGCCCTTGGCGCTGAACTGGTCGCCGTTGGCTTGCGTGAAGTGGCTGCCGAGGATGCTGATCTGTTGGGCAAACTGGCCCATCACGAAGACCGACTGTTCCCAGTTGACGAAGTTGCTCGACGGCGCACCGCCACCGACGGTGCTGGTCAGCATCATCGCTTCGCTGCCCGAGAAGGCGCCGTCCACGGCGTCGGCCTGCAGGCCCCAGCTGACCGGGTTGGCACCGAAGTCGGGGAAGGCGGCGCCGACGGTGCAGCTGAACGAGTAGCCGGCCGTGACGGCGCCGGCTTTGAAGTCGCCCAGCGTCACGCCCAGATCCAGCGTGTAGCTGCCGACGTCGTCGTTGAAGACAACGATGTAGAGCTCGGCGGCATCGGTGTTGAGGTTGTTCACGACGGCGAAGGCCGGCGCGATCACCGCGGACATTGCCGCGGCAAGGGCAAGTTGCTTGAATTTCATGATCTCTCCTGAGTGTCGATAAAAAGCAGTGAGCGGCTGAGATGGACCGGGGCCTTTTGCAGGCACATGCTGCGGAAACACGCTGCGGTCGCATCCCGGTTCGGGCCGTGCGCCGTGGCGTCCGTCGGCAACCGGGGTTGCCACTGGCGACCCCGCTTCGAAGAACATTGGCCCTGGTCCGAGCCACTGAAGCGATGATGGCGACGGGATGTGAAAAACAGACCCCAGCCGAAGCCCCGGTGGGTGATCCGGAAGGACTACGTCCGGTGGTCGTCGGCGCGTGCGCGGCTCAACGGCCGGCACCATCGCCGTCGTTGCCCAGCAGGTTGCTGGTCATGGCCAGCGCCACGGCCTGCGCACGATTGGCGGCGCCCAGCTTGCGCAGGATCTTCTGGACGTGGTTCTTCACCGTCAGCGGGCTGATGGCGAGCTGCTCGCCGATCTGCTGGTTGTTGCAACCCAGGCGCACCCACGACAGGATCTGCACCTCGCGCGCGGTGATCGCCTGCGGCGCGTGCGCCGGGCTGCGCCGGGTGGTCGTTGGCGCCGACGGCGGCGCGCGCAGCTCGCGCTCCGAGGCCAGCACCCGCTGCCAGGCCATCTGCAGGGTCGGCAGCACGAGCTCCAGATGCATCAGCGCCCGGGCGTCGTCGCTGCCGCCCGGGCGCAGCAGCAGGTACAGGCTTTCGATCTCGCTCGGCCGCTGTGGCCGGGCGACACCGTGCACGAGCACGCCGTTGCAGCCGGTCTCCAGCCGCAGCAGTGCGGCCTCGCGCTGGGCGGCTTCGTTGCTCAGGTCGGCGAAGTCCAAGGCCAGTGCGCTGCCTCGGCCCTGCATCCACGCGGCCGCCGCAGCGCGCACCAGCTCACCGCCGTTGTGCGTCAATGCATTGATCGCATCGGCCGACAGCACGACACTGTAAAAAGCCTCGAAGCCGATCACCTTGCGCTGGCGCTGATAGCTGCCGCAGGCCAGCGCGGTGTGCGGAATCAGCGCGTGCAGATGGCTCTGTGTCCAGACGAAAAACTGGTAACGCCGCCGCACTTGCAACGAACCCTCGAGCATGCGCACCAGCGCCTCGGCTTCGCCCGGCGCCAGGTGCCCCACGGCGTTCCAGTTGGTTGGGGCTGCAGACGTTGGCGCTGGCGCGATGTCGGTGCGGTCGGTCATGGTCGGTCGGCGTTGGTCGCGAGTTCTGGCGCCTGACCGGGCACAGACTGCGAACGTGAGGGGGGCGTCGTGGGTGGCGTCGGTGGCGCGTCGGGCGTGCCGGGGGCCGTTGATGAAAACGGCTGCCCGCCCCGGTACTGCTCGGCCTCGCCAGCGGCCGGGCTGGCCGCATCGGCCGCCACGACAAAATGCCAGCTGCTCACCCGCTGCCCGGGTGCGCCGCGATCACCCGGCCCGCGGCCCAGCGCCAAGACTTCAGCGCGCGAGTGCACGCCAAGCAGCCCGCCACTGGCGTCGCGCAGCTCGACCCAGTCGGCACGCCCGGTGAAGGGGTCTTCATAACGCCGCCGCAGGTGCTGGCGCAGGCCGCTGCCGCGGCGGTCGGCGAGCAAAGCGGCCAAGTCGGCGGGCAGCGCCGAGCCGTCCGGGCTGGCGCGGCGATAAGACTCGATGCCGGCGCGAATCTGCTCGCCGCGAAAGACCAGCTCACGTTCGCGCTCGCGCTGCGCCGCGGTCGTCCAGCGCTCGCCGGTCACGGCCAGGCCGGCGCCGGCCAAGGCCAGCAGCCACAGCAGCAGCAGGTAGGTGAAGCCGCGTTGCCGGCTCGGTGTGCGTTGCCTGACTTGGCTGCCGTCGCTGCCCTCGCTGCGTTGGTCGTGTTGGCCGTGTTGGCTGCCGTGGTCACCACTCTGCATACAGCCTCCCGTCGCGCGCGCGTCCAGCGGCGCCGCTGCGCAGGTCCCAGGTGTCGCCGGCCAGCATGCTGTCTGGCGGCGGCGTCAGCAGCACCCAGCTGTCGCGCCGGCCGGTGATCGGGTCTTCTGGAACGGCGCGCACATAACGTGCATCGACGAGCTCTTCGAGCGACTGCGGATAACGCCCGCGGTCGGCCGCAAACTGGTCGATCGCCTGGCGCAGCACGCCCAGCGATGTGCGCAGCGAGGTCTCGCGGGCACGCTCGACACTGTCGACGTAACGCGGCGCAGCGATCGCCACCAACAGCGCGACGATGGCCATCACGACGATGAGCTCGATCAGCGTGAAGCCGCGTGGCACGCGGGCGGCCGCGGTGGTGTTGATGGGGGCGGGTCGGAGCATCGTGGTCACCAGTCCGCCAGGCGGGTGCCGTCGAGCGCAGCGCGCGGGCTGCGCGAGAAGATGTCGAAGACATCCTTGCCGGCAACCGGCGACTCAGGCGGCGAGTCGCTGGCACGCAAGCCCCAGGTCTCGGCGGCCGGCAGTTCGGGGTCGGCAAAGGGGTCGCGTGGCAGGCGGCGCAAGAAGTAGATGCGCTGGGCGGGCTGCAGCGCGACGCCATCTTCGGCCGCGGGCAAGCCGCGCACCAGCAGCTCCAGCGTTGTTGGGTAGCCGCTGGTGCCGGCGGGCAGGCCAGGCTGAGCGCCGGGCCCGCTCTGTCCGCCCGGCGCACCGCCCGCGACCTCGCCGGCCACGCCGCCGCCGACGCCACCCACGCCGCCCACGATGCGCCCGGCGTCGAACGCAGCCTTGTGGGCGTCAATGGCCCCGCGCAGCGTGCGCAGCGCCTCACGCAAAGTCTGCTCGCGGGCACGCTGCATCGTCAGCTCGAGCACCGGTACGGCAGCGGCGGCCAGCGCGCCGAGAATGGCGAGCACCGCGATCATCTCGATCAGCGTGAAGCCGCATCCGCGCCGGCGCCCGAGCCTGCGCGCGGTCATTGGCGTGCGCCTTCGGGGGCTGATGCGGGCGCTGCCGGTGAAGTCACCGATGCCGGTGCACCAGCGGCGCGTACCGCGAAACGCGCGTCGCCTTCGACATCGAGCGCCATCACCTCGCCAGCGGCCGAAGTCGCTTCGAGCCCGCTGACGCTGACTTCAACCGTTTGCCCTGCGGCCGCGGCCAGCGCCCGCAGTACGGCCACGAACTCACCGCGTGGCTCGATCATGAAACTGATGCGCCCGCCCGCCGCGCCTGCGGTTGCCGATGCCCCTGCGCTGGCATTGGCGCTTGCATTCGCACTTGCATTCGCACTTGCATTCGCACTTGCCGCTTGCAGCAAACGCTCGTCGAAACGCAGCTCACCACGCACCCGGTAAGGCGAGCGGTTGACCAGCGTCACCGGCGCCGGCTCGCCAACCGCGACTTGGGCGCTGCCGGCCAGCAGCAGCGACGCGGCGGCCACCGCAGCCGCATCGCCACCGCGCGCTGCTGCAGGTGCCGCGCTGCCGAGTGCGACGCTGGCGCGCGCCTGCGCCGACAGCCTCAGCGTGGCCGCGCCGGGCGCGCTGTCGGTGCCCGCCGCCAGCGTTGTTTCGCGCACCCCGGGGGGCACCAGGTTGCGCACGATGCGCGGGGTGATGAGCATCACGATCTCGGTCTTCGTGCGGCCGTCGCTGTGCACGCCGAAGAGGCGGCCGATCACCGGCAGCTCGGCCAGGCCGGGCACGCCATTGGCACGCTTGCGCTCTTCGTCGTTGATGAGGCCGGCGATGACCTGGGTCTCGCCGTCGTGCAGGCGCAGCGAGGTGCTCGTCAGCCGCGTGCCGACCTGGTAGGCCAGCGCGCCGCCAGGCCCCAGCACTTCGCGCAGCAGGTTGCTCACCTCCAGCGCGATCTTGATCGTCACATCGCCGTCGAGCTGCACCGTCGGTTCGACATCGAGCTTGAGGCCGACATCGAGATAACTGACCGAGGTCGAGACGCCGACATTGGCCGCCGAGGTGGTCGTGAAGACCGGCAGCTTTTCGCCGATCTGGACCCTGGCTTTTTCGCGGTTGCGGGCGCGGATCGTCGGGTTGGCGAGCAGATTGGTGGCGCCGGTATTGCCGCGCAGCGTGGCGACCACGCCGGGCGTCGCGATACTGGCGCGCCAGCCGCTGCCGCGGATCGGCACCTGGCCGCTGGCACCGGGCACGCCGTATTGGATTTCTGTTGGCCAGGTCAGGCCGAGCTCGTCAAGCCGGTCGCTCGCGACCTCCATCACCTCGACCTCGAGCAGCACCTCGGGCTCGGGCAGGTCGATCGTCGCCACCAGTTGTTCGACCAGGCGCACGACCTCGGGGGTGTCGCGCACGACCAGCGCGTTCAAGCGTTCGTCGGCAAACAGGTCGCGCGTCTTGGCCATCGTGCGCACCAGTGCCAGCGCCTGTTTGACATCGGCATTCACGAGGTAGAGGCTGCGCGTGACCAGCTCCTGGTGTTCACGCTGCTTGGCTGCGGTGTTGTTGAAGACGAGCACGGTGCTGTCGTTGAGCAGCTTGCGATCGAGCCCCTGCGTGGCCAGGATCACGCGCAGTGCTTCGTCGAGTGTGACGCTGCGCAAGAAGACGGTGATGCGGCCGTCGGCACGCACGTCCTTGTCGAAGACGAAGTTGATGCTTGTCGTGCGCGCCAGGACTTCAAACACCTGGCGCAGCGGGGCATCGCGAAACTCCAGCGCCACGGGTTTTTGGAATGCCGGCCCGAGGACGAGGCTCGCACTCGCCGCTGCCACCGCCTGGCGCGCCGACGCCTGCGCCAGCAACGCCCGCGCGCCGGTGTGTTGCGGCGATTCGGCCAGCACCTCGTGCGCCAGTGCGGCGGCCTGCGCCGGCCGCGACGCCGTCAGCTCCAGTCGCGCGTCGGCGAGCAGCCGCTCGTGCCTGGCCGCGCCGTCGATGGCCAGCGCCAGCGCCGCCAGCCGCGGGTGGGCAGCGTCGAGGCTGCGCACGCGGGCGAGCAGCCGCGTCGCGTCGTCAAGCCGGCCATTGGCGCGGGCGAGGTCGGCCTGCGCCAGCCCTTGCAGCGCCAGCCGCTCGCGCTGGCGGACCATCGCGGCGCGCAACCCGGCGTCGGCCGGCTGTTCGCGCGCCGCCTGTTGCAGGGTCGTGTACGCCGCTTCATGCGCACCGGCGCGCACCAGGCGGTCGGCCTCGTCGAGCACGCTGGTGGCGGCGCATCCCGCCAGCAAGGTGCAAAGCACGAACGCGCAGCGCACGAACCCGCAGCGCGCGACGGCCGGCCGGCAAAGGGAGCATGAAGCAGCGCTTTGCATGGCGCTTGCGCTAGCGGTCCCGCACCGCGATCACGTCACCGCCCGGCAACCAGGTGAGTTGCAGGCTGGTCGCAGCGATGCTGTCGACACGCCACTGCGCATCGAGCACATCACCGGCACGCGCGCCCAGGCTGCGCTCGTTGCTGGCGAGCAGCGCGATCGGCGCGGCACCGTCGTCGAGGCGACCGATCCAGCGGTAGGGGAAGGGCGGGGCCTCCGGCCGCGCGGGTGCTGCGGCAGCGGGTTCGGCGTCGGCTGCGGTGGCGCGCGCCACCACGGTTGCAGCCGCCGGCGTCAGCCCGAATCCGGCACGCGCGGCAGCAGCGATGTCGGGCCAGGCTTGCAAGCGCCAGGCGCTGTCGGTGCTGACCGCGATACTTGCCGCAGCATCGGTGCGCGGTCGCGGCGCAGCGGCTGCAGCGGCTGTTCGCTGCGCGGGCCGTGTGGTGGCTTGCACAACGGCGGCGACCGGCTCGTCGTCGATCGTGGCCAGCCACAAGCTGGCCAGCAGACACAGCGCGAGCGCAGCCCACAGCAGCCTGGGATTCATGGCGTGCTGCCTTGCGCCGGGCGCTGCAGCAGCAGCCAATGCAACTCGCCGTCGAACTGCGGCGCGCCGGCATCGGCACGCCGCAGGCGCAGGCGTTCGAGCACCAGCGCGGCATCGCTGCGCAGCGCCTCGGCGATGAACTGGCGCAGCTCGGCATAAGCGCCGCTGACTGGCATCGTGATCGCCACCCGGTCCTGCGCTGCGCTGCGCTCGCCATCGCGGCGCTGGGTGCGCTCGACGACGATGCCGTGCTGCAGCGCCAGCGCCATCAGATCGGCCATGCGTGACGCAGCCGCGTCGGCATGCGGGTGCGTGCTTTGCGGGTTGACCGCCGCCGTGGCGGCCTGGGCCGCGAGCTTGTCGAGCCGGGCCTGGGCCTGGCGCATGGTGCGGGCCTCGACCGCCGCGTTCAGCGCCGCCAAATCGGTGCTCACTTGCCCCTGCCAATGGGTTGCGAGCAGCATCGCGCCGGCCAGCGCTGCCGCGCCGACGGCGCACATCAACATCAGCAGCACAAGGCCGCCGCCCGTGCGGCGCCAGGACCTCCAACGTTTCATCGCAGCGGTTCCGGCAACGCCGCCGGCCTGCGGCCGGTGACCTCGAAGCGCGAGCCGCCGCTCGCCGAGGACGCTGCACGCACCGGCTCGATTCGGCGCAGGCTGACATCCCGCCAGGCCGCGCCAGAAGCCAGGCGCTGCGTCACCGCCGCCGCGGTGGCGACATCGCGCGCCTGGCCTTCGAGATGCAGGCGGCCATCGACGCCGTGTTCGATCGCCAGCCACTGCACGCCGGGCAGCGTTGCCTGCTCGATGTCGAGCAGGGTGTCTTGCCAGGCAAAGGCGAGCAATGCGGGCACGCCGCCATCGGCGGTGGCGATGGCGCGGCGCGATGGCGCCAGCGCGGCTGCGGGTTCGCTGGCCGGTTCGGCCGCCAGCGCCGCACGTATTCGCTCGCGTTCAAACCAGGCCTGCGTTGCCGGCATCGCCGCAGCGAGTGCCGCCAACCACAGCGCCGCACAGATCGCCCACAGCAGGCGATGCGGCCGGCGCAGCGGGCGCAAAAAGTCCGGCTCCGGCGAGGCGATACGCGCCAGGCTGATGCGGGCGGGCTGGTCGAAGCTCATCGATGGGCAAGCGCCGGTTGCAGCCAATCGGTGGGCGGCGTCGAGGCGTCAAGTGGACTCAAAGCCTCAATGCCCGCCGCTGCCCCGGCGGGGTTGCGCAGGCCATGCCCGACGGCGTAGATCGGCGTCAACACTGGCGACGACAGCGCCATCGCCATCGGCGGCCCGGCGGTGGCGGCCTCGCTGCAGGGCGCCGCTGCGCCGTCGCTGTCGGTGGCGGTGCTGCTGCGCAGTTCGTTCGCAAGTTGCGCCAGGGACAGCGCAGTGGCTTCGTGCAGCCACAACGATTGCAATGCGGTTACTGCGCCGCGGTGCAGGCGCAAGGCGCCGACATGGCGGCCTTCGACGACGAGCAGATGCACATGGGGATGCGAGCGCAGCGCAGGCAGACGTTGCAGCGCCAGGCGCAGCACCCAGACCCACCAGGGCCGCAGGCTGCGCACCCGCACGCCATGCTCGCGCGCAACCGTCAGCAGGGCGGGCAGGTCGATGCCGTGCAAGGCGCTGACACCTTGCTGGCCCTTCGCCGCCCAGGGCGCCAAGCGCCAGGCCAGCGACGGCTCGCCGTGGTAGTGCGCGAAGACCGCGCGGGCATGTTCGACCAGCGCGGCGTCGCCGGCCAGCGGCAGCGCCGGGTCGCAGACGAGTTCGTGCACAAACGCGCCGGACAGCCAGAGATCGCACACGCCGTTGGCGTGTTGCGCGCACCAGGCCGCGAAGTCGGCGTGGCGCTGCGGCGGTACAAAGGCGCCGCGTGCGCTGCCACCATCCCACAGCACGCCGTCTTGCAGCAGCAGCGCGTGGCGCTGGTTGAGCCCGACGATCCACGGCGCCAATCGCCGCACGATGCCGCGCGCGTCTTGCGTCAAACCGCTCGGCGCGCTGGTCGCTGCGACTGGCGCTGCGGCGGATGCGGCGAGCTCAGGCTGCGGTGACACGGGCGACCTCTTCTAGCGTTGTCTCGCCCCGCGCTGCGGCGGCCAGCGCGGCCTCGCGCAGTGGCTTGAAGCCGCGCTCCTTGGCCGCTTGTTTGATCTGCGACATCGGCGCGCGCGAAGCGATGAGGTCGCGCAAGCCGTCGTCGAGCAGCAGCAGCTCGGCCACCGCATGGCGGCCGCGGTAGCCGGTGCCGCGGCAGTGCGCGCAGCCGACGCCGCGTCGCAATGTCGGCGGGCTGGGCGGCACGTCGGCCAGCAGCGTGACCTCTTCCGATGTCGCCGCTGCGGCCTCCGCGCAGCGCGCGCAGACCTGCCGCAACAGCCGCTGCGCGACAACCGCATTCAGTGCCGAGACGACGTTGTACAAATCCAGCCCCATGTGCATGAAACGTGCGATGACGTCGAAGACATGGTTCGCATGCACGGTGCTGAAG
>JANPDN010000053.1:0-3778 GCA_031431555.1 Rubrivivax sp. | reverse complement strand
GCAGCGGCAGCCAGAAATTAGTCACCGCTGCGGCGGACGACCAGCGCAAAGCGCTACGCCGGCGTCAGCTGCAATCGAGCACCACGTTGCCAACCACGCCGCCGGATTCGACGAGTTCATGCGCCCGGGCGGCTTGCGCCAGCGGCAGCCGCTGCGCGATCTGGTGCTGGATTTGGCCGCGCTCGAGCAACGTGCTCAGCACCGCCAAGGCCCGCTCGCGGTCGGGCGCCGACAGGTTGTAGACCATGAAGCAGCGCAGCGTGACGTTCTTCGAGATCGCCGGGAAAAACGGCACCGCGAAATCAGCCGCACCGCTACCGTAGACCACGACATCACCTTCCGGCGCCAGCCCGGCCAGGTTGTGCGCCATATTCGCCGCGGCATCGGTTTCGATGACCCGCTGCACACCGCTGCCGCCATTGCCACCAGTGAGCGACAGCATCCGTGCGGCGAGGTCTTCGGTTTTGTAGTTGATCGTCTCGTCAGCGCCGGCGGCAATCGCAATCGCCGCCTTGGACGCGCTGCTGACGGTGGCGATCACCCGCGCCGCGCCGAGCACGCGCGCAAACTGCACCGCGTAGTGGCCGACGGCACCGGCGCCCGCGGCCACGAGCACCGTCTTGCCGGCGACACCGCCGCCGATCAGCACCGCATGCAGCGCAGTCAGCGCCGGGATGCCCAGGCAGGCGCCGGCTTCGCCCGACACCGCTGCCGGCAGGCGCACCGCCTGCGCTGCGGGCAAGACGATCCACTGCGCAGCGGTACCGTGGGCGCGCCGCCACTGGCCATTCCAGACCCAGACCCGCTCACCAATGCGTGAGGCGTCGACGCCCGCGCCGACGGCGTCGACGACACCGGCGCCGTCGCTGTGCGGCACGATCTGCGGGAAGGCCAGCACCGCGCTGCGCCGGCCGGCCCGGCTCTTGACGTCCGATGGGTTGACTCCCGACCACTGCAAGCGCACGCGCAGCTCGCCGGCAGCGGGCTGCGGGGTCGGCAGATCGAGCAGACGCAGCACGTCGGCAGCAGCGCCGACTTCGGTGTAGGCAATAGCTTTCATGGTGTTGTTCCCTTGAGATGGGTTGAGGCTTCGGCGGCGGTTTTGTTCGGCGAGCTCAGACTCTCAGACTCTCAGACCCAGCCCAGTGCGCCGACGATCGCGCCCGCGCTGATCGGCCACAACGGGCTTAGCCGGGTCTTGGTCATGAAGAGCAGGGTGCCACCGACGAGCAGCCAGCTCGCAGGCTGCGCGCGTGACGGGTCGGTGAGCACCCAGCTGGTCGACAGCAGCAGGCCGATCGTCACGGGCGCCAGGCCGTCGGTGAACGCACGCACACCACGATGATCGCGGCGCTGGTCGGCCCAGCGCGAAGCGGTCAGCGCCAGTGCTGCCGATGGCAGCAAGCTGCCGGCAAGGGTGGCAAAAACACCCGCCATGCCGCCGACGTTGAAGCCGATGACGGCGACAAAGAGCACGTTCGGCCCGGGCGCGGCCTGGGCCAGTGCGATCGAGGCGCTGAACTGCGCGTCGCTGAGCCAGCCATGCTCGCCGACGACGACGCGGTGCATGTCGGGCACGGTGGCGATCGCGCCGCCGATCGCCAGCAACGAGAGCATCGCGAAGTGCATGAACAGTTGGCCGAAGCCGGCCGCGTCCAGCCCCAGGGGGCCAAGCCAAAAGGCCGCCGTTGCGCTCATCGTGCCAGCCGCCACCACGCCCAGCCCCAAGCCAGCGGGCCGACCACCAAGAGCACGCCAGCCAGCGGCCAGCGCAGCACCGCGACCAGCGTCGCGGTGGCGACGACGACCATTGCTGCTGCGGCCCAGCCGATCGCTTTGCCGCGCAATGCGCCCGATAACTTGAAAGCCGTCGACAGCACGAGCCCGGCCGCGACCACGCCCATGCCACGCAGCGCGCCGTTGACCGCCGGCGAAGTGGCGCCCTGGCGCACCAACACCGCGAGCACGAGCACGATCACCAGCGGCGCGAGCATCAGCCCGGCCAACGCCGCCAGCGCACCGCGCCAGCCAAAGTGGCGGTCGCCAAAGATCAGCGCCATGTTGACGATATTCGGCCCGGGCAATACCTGGCCGAGCGAGAGCAGGGCGACAAATTCGGCCTGGCTCATCCAGCGCTGGTGTTCGACAAGTTCACGCTGCGCGACCGGCAACACACCGCCAAAACCTTGCAGCGCGAGGCGGTTGAAAGCAAAGAACAAATCCGCTGGCGAACGCGGGCGCGTGGTGCCCGACGCGCAAGGCCGGGTGTCCGTTTGGCTTTCGGGTTCGCAGTGGGTGTCGCTTTCGGTTTCACGCACGGTGCAGCCCCCTGCGCTGGGTGCCGATCCAAAGGCTCAAGCCGATCGCCGCCAGCATCCACATCGCGCCCGCCGCTGGCAACCAGCGGTAGCCGCTGGCGGCGAGCAGCGCGCCGCCACCCGCGGCACCCACCGCCTGGCCGAGATAGATCGCCGAGGTGTTCAAGGCCATCATGCCCGGCGCCAGGGCCGGCACCGCGAGGCCGGCACGCGCTTGCTGCGCCGAGTTCGAAGAGAAGCAGCCCAGAGCCCAGGGGATCAAGACGATCGCCATCGTGGCCACGCCGCCGGCCAGCGGCCAGCTGGCCAGCGACAAGGCCATCAGGCTCAAGGTGATCGCGACGACACGTGACGCGCCGAGGCGGTCGAAATAGCGTGTCATCAGCAAGTTGCCGACGAGCCCAAAAGCCCCGAACCACATGAACAGCAGGCTCACCTGCGCCGGGCTGGCGCCGAGTTCCTGGCGGTAGTAGGGCGCAAAAAATGTGAAGATCGTGAACTGCCCTGCGCCCGACAGGGCCGTCACGAGCACGATGCCAAACAGGCGCGGGTCGGTGAAGATCGTGCGCCAGCTCGCCAGCGACAGCGGCGCGGGTTTGACACCATCGGGCACTGTGCGCCAGACCCACACTGCGGCGACGAGCGAGATCACAGCGACGAGACAGAAGGCCCAGCGCCAGCCGAAGCTTTCCCCGATATAGGCGTGCAAGGGCATGCCGATCACCGACGACAGCGACCAGCCCAGGAAGATGAAAGTGATCGCGCGGCCGCGGTCCTGCGGGGCGGTCATGTGGCCGATCGCCGCTGCGGCTTGTGGCGTGAAGACCGCAGCGGCGACCACGGTCAGCGCACGCACCGGCAACAACGCAGCGTAGCTCGGCATCAACGCGCTGATGAGGTGGCCGCCGGCAAACCACAGCAGCGACAGCGTGAGCAGCCGGCGCCTGTCCCAGCCACCGACCAAAGCGGCCAGCACCGGCGCGCCAAGCGCCATCATCACCGCAGCCACCGCGATCAACTGGCCGCCCACGGCGACCGAGACGTCGAGCGCACGCACCAGGTCGTTGAGCGAGCCAGCAGCGACCATCACGCCGCAGCCGATTGCAAAATTACCGGCCATCAGGGCCCAGCTGGCAGCGCGTGTTGCTGACGTTGCCGGCAGCGCCGGCAGGGTCAACGCAACACCTTCAAGGCGTCGGGGTTGACGATATTCGTCGGGTTGCTGCTCACGAAATTGACGACGTTTTCAAACGCCGCTCGGAAATAGAGCTCGTAGCTGTCCTGCTCGACATAACCGATGTGCGGTGTGCAGACGGCGTTTTCCAGCCGCAGCAAGGGGTGCCCCTGCAGGATGGGCTCAAGTTCGAAGACATCGACAGCGGCATGCCAGGGCGGCCGCGGTTCAGGGCCGAGACGAGGGCGTTTTCCTGCACCAGTTCGGCCCGCGAGGTGTTGACAAA
>JANPDN010000052.1:0-5655 GCA_031431555.1 Rubrivivax sp. | reverse complement strand
TTTGTCAACCTGCCGGCCAATACCAGCGGCCTCGGTGGTGCGGCAGCGGCGACCTTTGCGCTGAGTCTGTTCAGCTCCACCGCCAATCGCTTCCTGAACCTGGAGCTGTCGGCGCTCGAAGCCGAAGGCAAGGGCAAGATCGTCTCGAGCCCGCGGGTCATCACCGCAGACCAGGTCAAGGCCTTGATCGAACAGGGCGAAGAGCTGCCCTACCAGGCAGCGACGTCCAGCGGCGCGACGAACATCCAGTTCCGCAAGGCCAACCTGAAGCTCGAGGTCACGCCGCAGATCACGCCCGAGGGCAACGTGATTCTCGATGTCGACGTCAACAAAGACAGCGTCGGCCGCGCCACGGTGGCAGGTTTTGCGATCGACACCAAACATGTCAAGACGCAGGTGCTGGTCGAAAACGGCGGCACCGTGGTCATCGGCGGCATCTTCACGCAGACCGAAAAAGAAGAGGTCAACAAGGTGCCGCTGCTGGGTGACATTCCTTACCTCGGCAATCTGTTCAAGAACCGCCAGCGCAGCTACAACAAGACCGAATTGCTGGTCTTCATCACGCCGAAGATCATCACTGACCGATCCTCAGCGCGTTGATGCCTTTCGAGCCTGTACACCGGCCAATTACCCTTGGGATGGATTTGATGATGACGTCATTCAAACGTTGGGCGGCGGCGCTGTCTGTCGTTTTGCTCGCGGCCTGCGGCGGGGGCGGCGGCGATCCCGGTTCGCCGCCGTTTGGAGGTGGGCCAGGTGCGGGTCCGAAGGCAGCTGATTTGTCGCTGGTGCTGAGTGCGCCGACGCTCAACAACTCCGGCAGCGAAACCGTCACTGCGACGGTGACTGCCGTTGATGCCAACCGCAACGCGATCGGCGGCATCGCCGTCACGCTGAGCGTTGACCAGGACGCCACCGCGCTCGTTTCTGGCACTGCCACCGATGCCAGCGGCGTTGTCACCGGCACGATCGGGATCGGTGCCGTCAGCACGAATCGCGTCATCACGGTGCGGGCCGTCAGCGGTGAGTTGACACGCACCGCGACGCTGCGTGTCGTCGGCACCAAACTCACCGGCACGCCGCTGCCGGCGGTGCTTAGCCCATCAGCAGCGGGCAAGGTGCAGTACAAGTTGGTCAATGCCAACTCGATCCCGATGGCCGATGTGGCGGTCGTCATCACGGGCCCGGACGGCGTGCAGACCGAAGCCAGGACCGGACTCAACGGCGACTACGAATACAGCTATACGGCGCCCGCTGCGGCAGGCACGCTCAGCGTGCGTGCGTCGGCAGGCGGGGTCGAAAACGTCCAGAGCATCATCGTGCAGGCAGGGCCGGGGGCGATCCCCAACGCCACGGCCGGGTCGGTGCGCTCGGCGTCGGTCCGGGCCAACCCCAGCGTCGTGACGGTGAATGCTCCCGGCTCGGCCATCAACCAGGCTGAGATCCGCGCTCTGTTCCTCGGTGACGCCAATGCGCCGATCAAAAACATCCGGGTGCGGTTTGATCTCGACGGTGATGCGGCATCAATTGGCGGCAGTTTCACCACGACGACCAATCTGGTCTACAGCGACGACGGGGGCGTGGCGACATCGGCCTACGCTCCTGCGGCCCGATTCAGCCCGACCGACAAGGTCACCGTGCGTGCCTGCTGGGACTATGCCGACTTTGCAGTCGGCAGCTGCCCAAACGCGACCCGGACGACACTCACCGTGATTTCAGACGCGTTGTCGGTCGCGATCGGGACTGACGGCCTGATTACGCTCGACCCGTCAGGCCTGACCTATGCCAAGCGGTACTCGGTCACCGTCGTTGACTCGTCGGGATTGGCGAAACCCGACGTCCTGATCAGCCCGCTGCTCGACTTGCTCTACTACCGCAAGGGGGAATGGGTCGTGAGTGGTGAAACCTGGGCCAAGATCAACCGTGATACCTGCCCGAACGAGGACCTCAACCGCAACGGTGTCAGCGAGGTCTACTCCAATGGCGGTGTCGAGGATGCCAACGGCAGCTACAACAACCCGGTACTCGGCACGCCCGCGCTGGACCCGCCGAAGGCGACCGTGACGGTGTCGTTTGAAGGCTCAAACCGGACGAGCTCGGTGGGCCAGGTGGTAGTGCGGCTGACCTACGCACAATCGGTCGGCAGCTGGATCGATTTCAACCTCATCGTCGCTGCGGGTGGTGTGGCCGGCACCGAAGGCCGCGCCAACTTTGTCGGCACGCTGCCGGTGCTTGCCGATGCGGTGAAGGACATCAACGCCGAACCGCCATTCCGCTTCAGCCCGTTCGGACTATTGGCCAGCCCACGATCCGCGCTGGTCGTGCTCCCCGACCTCTCCGCCGGCGCATTCCTCTGCACGAGTCGAGACTGATGCCGTGACCATCGCCCTCGTCGGCATGCCCGGCTGTGGCAAGTCCACGGTCGGGCGCCACTTGGCGCGGCAGTTGCAGATGGGATTTGTTGATACCGATGCCGAAATCGAAAAGCGCATCGGCATGCCGATCCGCAGCTATTTCGAATCGCATGGCGAAGACGCGTTTCGTGATATCGAGCAAGACGTTATCGAGACGTTGACGCTTGAGCACCGCGGTGTGCTCGCCACTGGCGGCGGCGCGGTGTTGCGGGGCCTGAACCGAGAAGCGCTGCACGGCCGCTGCAACGTCTTTTATCTGCGCTCGACACCAGAAGAGCTGTTCCGCCGCTTGCGCAACGACGCCCATCGCCCCTTGTTG
Source organism: Rubrivivax sp. (assembly GCA_031431555.1). Lineage (GTDB taxonomy): Bacteria > Pseudomonadota > Gammaproteobacteria > Burkholderiales > Burkholderiaceae_C > Rubrivivax. The sequence goes on along the minus strand of JANPDN010000052.1, from coordinate 2,922 downwards.
CAAGGCGGTGACCCGTTGCGGCGGCTGCGTGACCTGTTTCGCGACCGCGACCCACTGTATCGGCGCACGGCGCACTATGTCGTCGAGACCGCAAGGCCTTCGGTGCCGGGCCTGCTGAACATGATCCTGATGCAGTTGGAGCTCTCCGGCGAGGTCGATCCGAACCTGGTGCCGTCGCCGGTCGACAGCGCCGCGCGCACGCCGGGCTGAGCGCCGCGGCAGCAGCATTGGTGCGTGCTGCGAAACGCGGCGCCACTTGCGCCGCTCTTCGCGCCGCTAAACTCGCTGGCCATGCCCGGCAATACCCACTCGATCGACCCATGCGCAAGCGTTGACCAAGCGCCTCGTCAAACGGTGCGCGTCGATACCGGCACGGCGCACTACGACATCGTCATCGGCCGTGGCCTGATCAATGACCCGGCCGTCTGGGCCGGCCTGCCGGCGGCGCAGCATGCAGTGATCGTCAGCAATAAAACCGTAGCGCCGATCTTTGCCGCCGCGCTGCAATCGGCGCTTGCGGCGCACTACAAACAGGTGTCGCTGCTCGCGCTGCCCGACGGCGAGCAGCACAAGGGTTTCGAGACCCTGAACCTGATCTTCGACCATCTGCTGCAGCGTGCTTGCGACCGCCAGACGGTGCTCTTTGCGCTGGGGGGCGGCGTGGTCGGCGACATGACCGGTTTTGCCGCCGGCTGCTACATGCGCGGCGTGCCTTTTGTGCAGGTGCCAACGACGCTGCTGGCGCAGGTCGACTCTTCGGTCGGCGGCAAGACCGCCATCAATCATCCGCTCGGCAAGAACATGATCGGGCTGTTTTACCAGCCGCAGTTGGTGGTCTGCGATCTCGATACGCTGGCCACGCTGCCGCAGCGTGAGCTGGTTGCTGGGCTGGCCGAGGTCATCAAATACGGGCCGATTGCCGATGCCGATTTTTTGGCCTGGATCGAATCGAATCTCGACCATCTGCTGGCGCGTGAGCCCCAGGCGCTGGTGCATGCGATCCGCCGTTCTTGCGAGATCAAGGCGCAGGTTGTGAGTGCCGACGAGCGCGAAAGCGGCCTGCGCGCGATCTTGAATTTTGGCCACACCTTCGGCCACGCCATCGAGGCCGGCATGGGCTATGGCGCATGGCTGCATGGCGAGGCGGTTGGCTGCGGCATGCTGATGGCTGCTGACCTCTCGGCGCGGCTGGGCGGTATTGGTGGCGGCATTGGTGGCGCGATTGACGACGCCGATGTCGAGCGCCTGCGCCGTTTGCTCGTCCGCGCAGGGCTGCCGACAAAGGCGCCCGACCTGGGCCTGCCGCGCTATCTGGAACTGATGGGCCGCGACAAAAAGGCCCTCGGCGGGCAGATGCGCTTTGTGGTGCTCGACGCCATCGGCCGTGCTTCGATGCGCGCAGCGCCCGACGACGTCGTGGCCGGCGTCATCGAGCGGGCCACGCGCGGCTGACTTCGTCGTGGCCCGCCTGCCGCGATTTGTGCTGGCTGGCCAGCCGCACTTCATCGTCCAGCAGGGCCACAACGGGCAGCCGATCGTCGCCGACGATGTCGACCGGCAGGCCTTGATCGCGCTGCTGCGCGATGCGGCGGTCACGCACCGGGTGGATGTGCATGCCTGGGCGCTGCTGCCCGACCGCCTGCTCCTGCTCGCGACACCGCGCGCCGAAGCCGGGGGCTTGAGCCGGATGATGCAGACGCTCGGCCGGCGCTACGTGGTGCAGTTCAACCGCCGCCATGGCCGCACCGGCACGCTCTTCGATGGCCGGTTCAGGCTGGCCTTGATCGAGGCCGAGCAGTGGCTGATCGACACCATGCGCTTCATCGAGCGCGGGGCCGAGGCGGCCTCGGGCGAGATGGCTGGCGCCGAGGGGCAGGGCTGGTCGAGTGCGGCGCACCACCTGGGCCGGCTCGTCGACCCGCTGGTCAGCGACGCGCCGGCTTTTTGGGCGCTCGGCAACACCCCGTTCGAGCGCGAAGCCGCCTGGCGCAGGTTGCTCGACTTGCCGCTACCGGCCGACCGCGTCGCAGCGCTGATCGCCGCGGCCCGGCGTGGCCAACCGCTGGGGTCACGAGAATTCATCGCCGCACTTCAGGTCATCGACGCTGAGCGGTCGCTTACTTCCAGACCAAGAGGCCGACCGAGAAAGACCGTCGCGACGGCGTAGCCTGACAAGCCAGCGTGGCCGCTTGCGCGGGCCTTGACTGTGACCCCACTTTATGGATTCGCATCAAACGACCTCGATAAATGTGACTCCGACCCCATTTAAGTGGCCTTGAGCCATTTGCTGCGGCGCAGTATTCTTCCGACCCCGCGTGTCATCGCCGGAGAACCGACGCCATGGACCACCCCGATTCGATCAGCAGCAGCGCCCCTGCACCCGTGACCTCGACAGCGACTGCGCAAGAACTGCAGCACACGCAAGCCCATGGCCTGTACGACCCGCGCGCCGAACACGACGCCTGCGGCGTCGGTTTTGTCGCCCACATAAAAGGCCACAAGGCGCACTCGATCGTCGAGCAGGGGCTGAAGATCCTGGAAAACCTCGACCACCGCGGCGCGGTCGGTGCCGACAAGCTGATGGGCGACGGCGCCGGCATCCTGATCCAGATCCCTGACGATTTTTATCGCGCCGAAATGGCCGCTCAAGGGGTCACGCTGCCGGCCTTGGGTGAGTACGGCGTCGGCATGATCTTTCTGCCCAAGGAACACGCGTCGCGGCTGGCCTGCCAGCAGGAACTGGAGCGCGCGATCAAGGCCGAAGGCCAGGTGCTGCTCGGCTGGCGCGATGTGCCGGTTGATCGCGAGATGCCGATGTCGCCGACGGTGCGCGCCAAGGAGCCGGTGATCGCCCAAGTCTTCATCGGCCGCGGGCCGGATGTCATCGTGCCCGATGCGCTGGAGCGCAAGCTCTACGTCATC
>JANPDN010000051.1:0-13166 GCA_031431555.1 Rubrivivax sp. | reverse complement strand
GCTGGCGCGCCGCGAGCGCCTCCTGCATCAGGTGCAGCTTTTGCGGCAGCACTTGCGCAAAACTGCGCACGACGCGCGCCAGCCGCGGGTGCGCTTGCAGCCGCGAGCGGATCGGCGCGTCTGCGTCGTCTGCGTTGTCGGTGTCGTCCAGCGACAGCACAGCGGGCGCCGATGTTGCGAACTGCGGCGCGTGCTCAGTCAGCGCCACCTGGCGGGCCTTGAGGTATTGCGCGATTGCTGCCAGCAGCGCATCGATATCCACCGGCTTGGTCTGGTAGCCGCTGAATCCGGCGTCCTGGATTTCCTGCTCGAAACCCTTCATCGCGTTGGCCGTCAAGGCCAGCACCGGCAGCGTACAACCCTGGTCGCGCAGCGCCCGCGTGGCGGTGTAGCCGTCCATCACCGGCATCTGTACGTCCATCAAGACCAGCGCCGGCGAATGGCGCGCCACCGCATCAAGCGCGAGGACGCCGTTTTCCGCTTCGATCACCACCAGGCCCGCTGACTCCAGCACCAGCCGCACCAGCTCGCGGTTCTCGGCGCCATCGTCGTCGACGAGCACCGTCGCCGGCTCGAAGACCCAGCGCAGTGCCGGGCCGGCGGCCTGCACCCTGGCCGCCGCTTGCAGCACCGCCGGGTCGAGCCAGACCGCGTCGTCGGCCACCGCGCCGACAGCGATGCTGACGTGGACGGTGCTGCCTTGCCCGATCACGCTGGTGGCGATCACATCGCCACCGAGCGCGCGCGCAAAACGCCGGCTGATCGACAGGCCCAGCCCGGTGCCGCCGAACTGGCGTGTTGTCGAGACCTCGGCCTGCACAAAAGGCTCGAAGATCGCTTCGAGCTTGTCGCCGGGGATGCCGATGCCGGTGTCTTGGATGTCGATGCACAGCCGCTGCGGTGCCGCGTTAGCCTCAGTCTTGCTGGCCTTGACGACCTTGCCGGCCGGCGCGAGTTGCACCACCACCGTGACCTGCCCGCGGCTGGTGAACTTGAGTGCATTGCCGATCAGGTTGGTGACGATCTGGCGCAGGCGCGCCGGGTCGGTCTGCAGTGTCGACGGCAAGGCGCTCGGGAATTCGAGCTTCAGCCCGACGCCTTTTTCATCACCGCGCAGACGCATGATGTCGACCACCTCGCGCACCACCTCGTGCACCGGGCAGGCAATCGATTCGACTTCCAGGCGACCAGCCTCGACCTTGGACAGGTCGAGGATGTCGTTGATCAGCGCCAGCAGGTGGTGGCCGCTGCCCAGGATCGTGTCTAGATGCCGCTGCGTGTGGCGTGAATCATGCTGCCAGCCGCGGCGCAGCAGCTCGGTAAAGCCCAGGATCGCATTCATCGGGGTGCGGATCTCGTGGCTCATGTTGGCCAGGAAGTCGCTCTTCGCGCGGTTTGCGGCTTCGGCCTCGTCGCGCGCCAGGCGGAGCTGGATTTCCTGCTCTTCGAGTGTCGTCACATCGTCCAGGCTGACGAGCATGCCGGCGGCCTTGCCGTCAGCACCCGGCACCGGCGAGCCGTTGACCATGAAGCTGCGGCGTTTGCCCTCGGTGTCGTGCAAGTAGAGCAACACGCTGCGACAGGCGCGACCGTCGGTTTCGATGCACGCCCAGGGGGTGTCGCTGGCCGCTGCACCTTCGGGTTGCGACCAGCCGAGTTGCGCCGCATCGCGGCCGACCAGCGCGTCGGCATCACCGCCGACGACGGCCATGAAGGCGGTGTTGGCGAGCACGATGCGGCCCTTGGGGTCGAGCACCAACAGGCCCTCGGCAAGGGTGTCGAAGGCCGTGCGCACCCGGCCTGGGATCACCCGCGAAGGGTCGAGGTGGCGCAGCATGCGGCGCAGGTAAAAGTAGAACAGCAAGAAGCTGCCCGCGCCCATCACCGCCACCAGCAAGGCCGGCGAGCCGCGGTGCAGCGACATCACACCGGCGCCTTCGATCGGTGCAAAGTGCAACTCGGCATGGCCCCAGATCGCGCCATCGTGCAGCAGCGGCACACGGACATGGGTTTCGGTCGACGCCGCATCGGCAGCGAGCTCGAAGACATGTGCCGGCGCCGCCGCCGCGCCTGCCTGCACGATGAGCTGGCCGTCGGCGGCACGCAGCCCGATCGATAGCAGATCGGGGTTGCGCGCGACGATGAAGCCAAGCACCTGCTGCAGCCGCGGCTCGGTGTCGCGTGGCAGGTCTTGTGCTTCGGCACGCGCTTCAGCATCCGCGTGGGCGTCGTGCACCGCCGGCTCGACGGCCAGCAGTGCCGTCGCCGCAACACCCACCGCCTCGGCCAGCGAGGTGCGGCCGGCGCGCAAGGCAGCGTCGCGGTCGGGCAGCAGGCCGGCAAACAGCGCCGTCAACAGCAGCGTGACGACCAGCGATGCGAGGCCGAGCGCGAGATGGAACCGCGACGAGAGGATGTTCTTTTTCATGCCGATGGTTCCGGGTTCGGGGGCCGCGCGAGCAGCCGGCGGGCGCGACTGAACAGGCGCTCCAGAGGATCGTTTTCGTCGGCTTCGTTGTCTGCGGTGCCCTCTTCGGCGCGCCGCATCTGCGCCAGCACCGGCAGCGGGTCGACACTCGCCCAGGCCGGCACCGAAGAGATCAAGCTGGCCACCAGCACACCGCCGCGCGCCAGCCACAACACATAACCCACCGACAAGCCGCTGGAGACCAGCGCGCTGGTCGCCAGGCCCATCTGCACCGGCGCGCTCTCGTCGTTCATCTGCCGACGCACCTCGTCCAGCGCCTGGGCGAACGTGCTGCTGCCGCCGTCAGCGCCAAAGTAGTCAAAAGCGATTCGTTGCACGATCGCCGCCGCCTCGTCACCCGGCGCTGTCAGCGCGATCTGGGCGGCACCCCACAGCGCGCTGGCTTCAGTGCCTGCGCCACGCAGCGTGGGCGCGGCCACAGCCACCGGGTTGGCGGTGGATGCCAAGACGCTGGAGGCCGGGCGCGGCACCGCGTCGTCGGCCGGCAAGCTGGCTTCGGGAGCGGCTGGCGCGGCGTCGATCGCGATCGCGGCGCCGGCATCGTTGGCCTCGGCGCGTGGCTGATCGAGACTCGCCTTGACGGCGCTGACCGGTGTTGCTGCGCTCGGGGTCGCTGGCGGCAACTCAACTGCTGTGGCGATGGCCGGCGCCGGCGCCGCGGCGACGTTGCCCACCAACTGCGGCGCGCCTGCATCGACGCGGTTCACACCGTCGCTCAGCATCAGCGTGTAGCTCGGCGCGGCGCCACCGGCGTCGGCGACAAAGACCACCCGGCCGGCATCGACATCGGCCTGCGAAAACACCGTCAATGCCTGGCCGGGCTGGCCCCGCAACTCGAAGGCCCCGCCCCGGCTGCTGCTGACTTCGTAGACCAGCGCGGCAGCGCCGCTTTCGGGGTCGGCGGCTTGCAGCACCAGGGCCAGGCCTTGCTCGGAGATCAGCAGGGCGTGGCGTGTGATCACCGGCGCCTCGTCGACGTTGGCAACCACCACCTGCCAGGCCTGCTGCGCCATCAATCCGCCATCGCTGACCCGCACGACGATCTCGTAGCGGCCGTTGGCATCGGCGTCGCGGGCCTGCTCGTGGTCCGGGGCGGTGACAAATTCCAGCGCGCCGCTCAGCGCATCGATCGTGAACAGCGCGGCGTCGGCACCGCCGTCGATCGCAAAGCGCAGCGCCGCGGGTGACTCGCTATCGCTGGCCGTCAGCAGGCCCACCGAGCGAGCGTTTTCGTCAACGACCTGGGTCACTGCCGCGGCGCCACCCGAGTTCGTGAACCGCGGCGCGTCGTTGACCGCCAGCACGTCCAGCGTGGCCTGCGCCGTGATCGCGGCCTGGCCGTCGCTAACGTTGTAGACCAGCGTCAGCGAGCCACTCCAGTCCGGCGCGGCATCGATGCGCCAACGCCCCAGCCCCAAGTCAGTCACCGTCGCGCCGCCGGCGGGCAGCTGCAGGCTGGCGGCCAGCAGTGTGTCCCCTTCGGCATCGCTGGCACCGCTGATCAGCGTGGCCAGGTCGACGACGAGACTGCCGTCTTCGGCCAGCGTGCCCAGGCTGATCGGCGCCAGCACCGGCGCGTCGTTGACCGGCGTGAAATTCACCGTCGCTGCCTGCGCCGGCAAGGTGGTCGTGGCGTCCGAAATCAAGAGCGTGAAGCGCGGTGCGGCCTCGCCGCCGTCGCTGAAGAAGCTGACCCGACCGGCATCGACATCGGCCAGCGTGAAGCGGGTGACCGCCACACCCGGCGCAGCGCGGCTCTCGAACTGGCCTCCCGCCAAGCCCTGCACCTGGATCAGCAACTCGTCGGCGCTGCTGTCGGCATCGACGACGCGCAATAAGGGCACCGCGCTGCCACCTTCGCTGACCGTCAGCGACGCGCTCAACCAGCCTGGTGCCTCGTCGACATTGCGGACCTCGATCGACAGTGTCTGCAGGTCGCTGCGCGAGCCGTCGCTGGCGCTGATCATCACCCTGTAGAGGTTGTCGCGGTCGGCATCGGCAGGCGCCTCGTAATCCGCCGGCTGGGCAAAGCGAAGTGCACCGCTGGCTGCGTCGATGACAAACAGCGCGGCGTCGGCGCCGCCGGCGATGGTGTATCCGAGTGTCGGCGCCGGCCGGTCGGCATCGGTGGCGCTGACGGCGGTGACCTGCAATTGGCCTTCGTCAATCCTCACCGTCGCGGCGTCGGCGCCACCGTCGGAAACGATCACCGGCGCGTGGTCGTTGGAGAGCAGCACCGCGATGACGATGTCCTGCGTCGAACTGCTGCCGTCGGCCGAGTTGGCGCGAACCGTGATCGTGTGGCTGGCAAAACCTTCTTCGGCAATGCTGCGAGCGAGCCGGACGACACCGCTGTTGGCGTCGATGGCAAAGCGCCCACCGGCGTTCTGGTCGAGGGTGAAGGCCAGGCTGCTGTTGCTGTAGTCGGCATCGCGGGCGTAGGCGGTCAGCCCGGTGCCGCTGCCCGGGCTCGCGGTTTCGCTGACCACATTCGCCGCGGCATCACTGTCGTCGATGCCGCCGACGGCAAATTCGTTGATGTCGCGGACATGCACGGTCAGCAACTGGGCATCCGAACGGACGCCGTCACTGGCCAGCAGGTTGACCTGGTAGCTGTTGTCGGCGCCGGCATCGGCCGCCGCCTCGGCGTCGGGTGCGGTGATGAAGCGTAAGCCGCCGCTGCCGGCATCAATCACAAACAGCGCCGCATCGGCGCCGCCGCTGATCGAATAGACCAGCGCCGGCGCCGGCAGGTCGCCATCGCTGGCGACGATTTGCGTGACCGCGGTGCTGCCTTCGTCGACGCCCAAGGTCGCCATCGCAGCGCCGCCGTCCGAGCTGATCACCGGCGCGTGGTCGTTGACGAGGTCGATCGTGATATTGAAGTCGCGGGTCGAAAAACTCGCATCGGCAGACGTCGCGCGCACGCTGATCAGATGTGCGGCGAGGCCCTCTTCTTGGATGCCCCGCGCCAGGCTGACGACGCCGCTGCTGGCGTCGATGACAAACCGCCCGCCGGCGCTGTTGTCGAGCGCGTACGTCACGGTGTTGTTGGAGCGGTCGGCGTCGACCGCGCGCGCCGTGACGCCGACCCGGCTGCCGGCGGCTGCGCCTTCATCGATCTGGTCGGCCGCAGCATCCACATCGGTCAGCACCGACAGCGCTGATTCGTTGACGTCCTGGACAACGATCGTGAACGCCTGGCTGTTGAAGCTGCCATCGCTCGAGTCGGCGCGAACGATGATGACGTGGCTGCTGGCGGCCTCGGCGTCGAGCGCCGCGCCGAGCGTGACCACGCCGGAGCCGGCAGCAATCACAAAGCGGCCGCCGGCATCGTCGACGAGGCTGTAGCTGATGTTGTCGGCAAGGTCGGGGTCGGTGGCCAACGCGGTGATGCCGGCGAGGCTGCCGAGGCTGGCGTTTTCGGCCAGGCTGTTGGCGGCCACGTCGGCATCGGCGAGCGCGCCGACACCGGCTTCGTTGGCATCGAGCACATTGATCAGGAATGGCGCCGTGCGGCTGCTGCCGTCGCTGCTGGTCGCGGTCACGACGATGACGTGCGTGGCCTGCGTCTCGAAGTCCAGCGCCGCGGCCACCCGCACCACGCCGCTGCTGGCATCGATCACAAACCGCCCGCCCTGGTCGTCGCTGAGCGCAAAGCTGACGCCGTTGTTGCTGGCGTCGGCATCGATCGCCTGCAGGTCCAGGCCGACCAGCGTGCCGACACCGGCGATTTCGGAAACCGCATTCGCGCTGGCGTCGGTGTCGGTGATCACACCGACCCCGGTTTCGTTGACGTCGAACACCGTCACCGTCAGCGTCTGGGTATCGGCGAGCGTGCCATCGCTGGCGCGCACGGTGACGACATAGACGCTGTCGCCGTCAGTGTCCAGCGCGGCCTCTCGGTCGGGCGCGGCGATGAAACTCAAGCCGCCGGCAACCGCGTCGATGGCAAACAGCGCGCCGTCGCCGCCGGCGACGATGCTGTAACTCAGGGTCTGCGCCGGCAGGTCGGCGTCGATGGCCGACACGGTGGTCACCGCCGTCATGTTTTCAGCCAGCAAGACGCTGCTGGCTGCACCGCCGCCGTTGCTCTGGATCACCGGCGCGGTCTGCGCCGAAGCGATGTCGATGGTCAATGTGGCGGCAGAGCCAAGGCTGTTGGCCGGTGTGTAGCTCGTCAGCACGAGGTTGTCGAAGTGCGCCTGCGAGTTGCTGCCGCTGAGTTTGATCAACAACGCCTGCCCGCTGGCAGAGGCAAAAGCCGCGCCGTCAACCGCCAGCACACCGCTGACAAAGGCCCCGCGAACGCCGGCCACGCCGGTTTCGTCGATACCACCCAGGCGCGTGCTGCCAGCCCACAACTCAACGCTGAAACCGGGTCGCGTGCCGTACCCACTGTCGCCGCGCCAGCCAGCTTCGAAGCCGAGATTGAGATCGAAGCCGGTCACAAAACTGCTTGCCAGCGTCTGCGACAGGACCGCGCCGCTGTTGACGTACAAGCTGTTGTCGTGGTCCAGCGCAAAAGCGCCGGCTCCGAGGTTGGCGGCGCCGCCGGTGGTGCCGGTTCGGAGCCAGCCGATCGCCGTATTCGCCGTCGTGCCTTCGCCGAGCACGTTGGACTGCGCACCCGGATTGACGATGCTGATCGGCGTCGTCTGCAGCGGCCGGAAGCTGAACTGCGCATAGTCCTGGCGCCCGTTGCCGACCCCCGGCGTGGCAAAACCGTTGTTGCCGGCCTCGCCGCTGTCGGGCACAAAGCGCAAGGCCGCGGCGTCGATCTGCGCTTTGTTCACGATCTGCATCGCCACCAGGTCAGACCAGGCGCTGCCGTTGAAGACCTGCAGCCGGCCATCGGCCGGCAGGGTCTCGAAACGCAGCGCGGTATTTGCACCGAGGCTGCTGTCGATGTCACTGACACCGAAGTCGGACCAGGCCAAGACCCGGGCCTCGTCCTGCATGCCGGTGACCGTGCCGCCGCCCGCCGCCGGCGGCTCGTCGACGTTGTTGATGCTCACGGCCAAGGTCTGCGTATCGACGAGCAGGCCATCGCTGACCTGCACAACGAGGTCGTAGACATGGTTGGCACCGGCATCGTCGGCGGCTTCGTAGTCGGGCGCGGCGACAAAACGCAGCTCGCCTGAAACGGCGTTGATTACAAAGCGCGCAGCGTCGGCGCCGCCGGCGATCGAATAGCTCAGCACTTGCGCCGGGAAGTTGACGTCGGTCGCACTGACGACCACGGTGCGGCCAACACCTTCGTCAAGGCTCACCGCGCCGGCATCGCCGCCGCCATGCGAGACGATCACCGGGGCGACATTGGCGGCTGCGAATACACGCGCGCTGACACCCTGCGAATCGGTGCTGCTTTCACCGCTCCAGACGACGACATAGTGGTCCATGTCGAGCAGCGCCAGCGAGGCCGAAACCTGGGCACTTGGGGTGTATTGATTGACTTCGAAAGGGGCCGCCGCGGCGCTGCCGTTAGCGTTGAACTCACGGGCAAAGATGTCCACGCCGTCGCTGCCCGGCGCCTGGTAGGTGACGACAAAACGCCCATCGGCGGCCGCGGCGATCGACGGGCTCGTGGCGCCGTTTCCGGCAACCTGGAACCAGAAGGTGCGGCTGCTGCCATCGGCATTAAATCCGCGCCCCCAGACGCCCTCGAAAGCCGAGGTGACCTGGTAGACAAAAGTGAGGTTGCCGGCGCCGTCCGCCGTGACTGCAACACCGGCGCTGCTCGACAACCCGCTGTCGATCTGCACCGGGCCGCCTTGGGCCACCGCGGCGGCGTCGAAACGCTGAAAATACAAATGGTTGTTGACTTCGAAAGCGACCACCATGCGCCCGCTCGAATCCATCGCCAGTGCCGGGTTCTTCTCGTTGCCGTTGTCGCTGAGGTTACCCCGCCGGTCGCTGGCGTCGAGCGCCGTGCCGTCGCTGGCGAAGCGGCGGAAAAACACCCCGGCGCCATCGCCCGGCCCCTGCCCCTGCCAGGCCACGGCAATGCTGCCGTCGCTGCGGTTCATGGCGATCACCGGGTTCGATTGCGCGCCGGGGGTGCTGACGTTGGCGCGGATCTCAGCCGTCAGTGCGCTGCCGTCGGCGGCAAAGCGGCGCAGGTTGACGCCCTCGTTGTTACCGTCCTGCTTGTTGCTGGACCAGACAACGACAAAATTGCCGGCGCTGTCGGCGACCACGCTGGCATGCCGCTGGTCTTCGGCTCCGGTGCTGTTGACCTGGATCTCGCCGGTCAGCGGGCTGCCGTCAAAGCTGAAGCGGCGGGCAAAAACGCCGTCGCCGTTGCCGTCCTGATCCTTGCTTGTCCAGACGACAACAAAGTTGCCGGCGGCGTCATAGGCCACCGCATGCTGGCTGCCACGGTTCAATGCATTGGTGTGTTGGTCGCTCGCGGTGCTGGTATTGACCGCGATGTCGTTCCCAAGCAGGCCAGCCCAGGATTGCTGGACCGCGGCATCGGCCGCCGGCGCAGCCTCGATAGTGCCGGTCTGCTGCTCGAGCACCCAGTCACCACCACGCGCGGCCGCACCGGTCGGGTCATCGCTGGCAGCGACATCGGCGCCACTGAGCGCGGCCAACGCGACGAGCAGTTCGCGCCCTTCGTCACCGGCGGCGACATCGCAGCCGTAGATCAGCAAGTCGGCATTGGCGCCTAGCGCGTTGCCCCAGCCCGCAACTTCAGCGGCGCGCGCCAGCAGCGTGCTCATGTCGAGTCGGGTGGCGCCGAGTTGGACCACGCCGCCATCACCGTGGCTGATCAGATGCACCGCGCCGAGGCCGTCGCGCTGCGCGAGCGTTTCGCCGATCAACGCCAGGCCGTCGGCGCCCGGTGCAATGGTCACGATCTCGATCGATCGCCCGGCGTCGCGCTGCGCCTGCAGGCCGCTGATGAGTGCGCCTGCATCGGCAATCGCGAGGTCGACAAAGGCGATTTCCTGCAACGTCGCCGCCGCATCTTGCGAGGCTTGCCGCAGGTGCAGATCCTGCACCAGTGGCATGTCCTCGAGGCCGCCGATGGCCGGTGCCAGCCCCGCCACGACAGCCGCCAGATCGGCGCTGTAGAGGATACGCGGCTCGAATTCTTCGAGCACCGGGCGGGCCAGGTTGGACATCGGCGGTGCTGTCGCGTGACGCTGGAGTAGGGGGTTGGGCGTGGCGCCTGCGGCGGCAGCGTCAGACGCGGCGCGCCGGCGCAGCCGTCGGCGGCGTTGCCGCGGTGGGCAGGGTGTTGGCGGCCGGCGCCGAAGCCCCGCCGGGCGCCGGCAGCGCGGCCGGCGCATCGACCTTGCAGCGCGCACCGGCAGGCAGCTTGTGGCCGGGGTTGGGCAGCGACAGACGCACCCGGAAGGTATTGCTCGCGGCGTCGATGATCTTGTCGATATGGGTGACCTTGGCGAGCAGGCTCGATGCGCCGGGCAGTTCTGGCAGCACCGCGATGCGGTCACCGCGGGACACGCTGGCCCAGCGGCTGGCAGGCATCACGAGCTCGACACGCAGCGGGTCGAGCATCGCCACGCGCAGCAGGGGTTTGTCCTCGGCGCGCTCACCCGCGTTGACAAAACGCTCGATGACCACACCGCTGATCGGGCTCTTCAGCGTGCGCTGGCCGAGCTGCGCCCGCACCAGCACGGCCTCGTGGGACAGCACCGATTTTTGCGCCCGCGCCTGCTCAAGTTTTTGTTCCGCCACGTCGCGTTCGGCAAGCGCCTGCTCCACCGCCTGCGGGGTCACAAAACCCTCGGCGACGAGCCCGGCGACACGTGCATGCCGCTGGCGTGCGAGGGCGAGGTTGGCGTCGGCGGCACGAATATCGGCGTCGATCGCGGCCCGCACTTGCGCTGCCTGGGCACCGGCGCGTTCAACTTCGCTGGCCAGCCAGACCAGCGGCTGGCCCTGGCGCACGAGGTCGCCACGGTCGACGCTGATCGATTCGACCAAGCCAGTGACCGCAGTGCCGACATCGGCCACCCGCTCCGGGCCGATCAGGCAGCCCACCGCCTGGCGCGAGCCGGTGCGCGGGCTTGTCGCCGCCGAGGTCGAAAGGCCCGTGGTCTTGCCTGCGGCTTGTGACACCGACGGTGACACCGACGGTGACACCGACGGCGGCACTGCCGCGGCTTGCGCAAACGCCGAGCTGCCACCTTGGGGTGCCAAGGTCAGCATCGCGGCGGCGGCCAGCGCCACCGGCACCGGGCTCAGGCGCGCAAGCGTTTGAAGTCGAGTTTGTTTTGCCATGACAGGTCCTGTTCCAACAAGCGGCGTCGGTGCCGCATCCCTTGTGTTTGTGCCCAGCGCTGCCGCCAGCGGTGCCAGAGTTGAATCGCCCAGCCGGGCCACACCGCGTCCGACAACTTCGACGCGTACGTCTTGTTTCGGCCGTGGGGTGTCGGGCTTGAGTCATTTGTGGGTTGACTCCCACCGCCCCCGCTCGAATGCCACAAAACGGCGCTGCCCGGGTCGCCCTGGCGCGCGGCGCGGCCGATGAGCTGGCGATCCAGCCGCGCCGACAGGTTGTCCTGGCAGCCAATGACGTGCAGACCGCCGGCGGCGGCGACGCCGGGGCCGAGTTCGATATCGGTGCCGCGGCCGGCCATCGTGGTGGCCACCGTCAGCGCACCGCGCTGACCAGCGCATGCGACGATCGCGGCTTCATCGGCATCGTGGCGCGCATCGAGCACGCTGTGCGCGATGCCCGCGGCCACCAACTGCGCCGAGAGTTCGCGCGTCGCCAGCACCGAAGCGCAGCCAATCAACACCGGCCGGCCGACTTGGCTCATGCTGCGCACTGCGTGCAACACCGCCTGATTGCGCTCGGCATCGTCGGCGAAGCGCTGCGCCGCGGCGACGACGCGGCGGCAAGGGCGGCGCGACTGCAGGCGCAGCACCGCCAGGCCGTACACCGCGGCGAGTTCGCCGCGACACTCGGTCAGCGTGCCACTCGTGCCGGCCAGATGCAGGTAGCGCGAAAAAAAACGCTGGTAGCTGGTCTGCGCCACGGTGCGCGTTGGCGCGGTCAGGGTGCAGCCTTCCTTGAGCTCGACCAAGGTCTGCAGCCCCCGCGCCCAGACCCGCCCCGGCGCGCTGCGGCCGGTGTTCGGGTCGAGCAGGTGTACCTGCCGCTGGCAGGGGGGCTCGACGTCCGGTTCGGTGCGCTGCGGTTGGCTGCCGCTGCCTTCGGCAACGCTCGATTCGGTCACGATGTAGTGCTCGTCGCGGCGCAGCGCGTGCAGCGCGATCAACGCGGTGTTGACCAGGTCCTGCCGATGGCGGCCGTTGTGCCAGGCGGCATCGAGACCGGCCGCCTGCGCTTCGAGCAACGCCAGACCCGGCGCCGACCAGGTCACCTCGTGGCTGTGCTGGTCGATCTGCACATCCTGCCTTAGGCTCAGCCGGCGTGCCAGCGCCAGCGCCTGGAAGCACGCCGCTCGCTGGGCCGGGTCGTCGACCGGCTCGGCCAGGACCAGCGGCATCGTGGCTTCGTCGATGAGCAGGCTGTCGGCTTCATCGACCAGGGCCATGCACAGGCCACGCAACAAACGCGGCGCCGCGGCGTCGCCGGCCAGTGCGGCGGCGTGTTGTTGCACGTCGCTGCGGCCGGCAGCGGCGTCGATGCCCATCAACTGGCGGTCACGCAGATGGTCAAACGCGACCTCGCGTGCGGTGCAGTAGGTCAGCGCGCAGGCATAGGCAGCGCGGCGTGCATCGGTGGTGCTGCTGCCCACCACGACGCCCACGCTCAAGCCGAGCGACCTGAAAAACGGCGCCAGCAGATCGCCGTCGCGCTGGGCCAGATAGTCGTTGGCGGTCATCACATGCACCGGCACCCCGGACAAGGCCGCCACCGCTGCGGCCAAGGCCACCGCCAGGGTCTTGCCCTCGCCGGTGGCCATCTCGGCGAGGCCGCCATCGAGCAAAACCTGGGCACAGTGCAGCTGGGTGTCGAACGGATCGCGGCCGATGCCGCGCTGCATCGCCGCGGCAGCGCAGCCGAGGGCGTCGGCGCGATGCAGGCGGCCGAAGCCATCGCGGACAAGGCAAGCGTGCAGATCCTGCAGCTTGGGTGAAACGTTGGCGGTCGTGCTTTGGAAGCGGATCGCCCAGACCCGCTGCCGCTCACGGATCAACCCGATCGGTGTGGCCGGGCGCGCTGAACGCCACATCCGCCAGCCCGACCATCGCGCCAGCGGGTCACGCCAGGCGGCAGCATCGTCGCTGCGCTGCGGATAGCTGCCGAGCAACAGCCCCGGGCGCGGTGCGGTGAGGTGCGCGCTCATATTCATTGCGCCGGATTGAAGTGGCGCAGCAGTTGCTGCTGCATGGCCCGCGCCGCCTGCCAGGCCAGCGGCGAGCGGCCATGTTCGAAGCGCACCAGCATGCGCTCGCCAATGCGCTGGTCGATGCGCTGACCGGTGCGCTGATCGATGTGTTCACCGTTGCGCGCGTGAACGGCGGCAGGGGCCGACGATTCGAGCTGCACATCGCCCCGCACCACCGCCTGCGCCGGGCGCAGGCCGCTGCGATCGCTGGCGTCGACCGCCAGCCGGCCGCCGCCAGGCTGGCCGAGTGCGGGGCGGGGCAGCGCTGCACCAGCGCCCGAGCTGATGCCAGCCCAATCGCCGCCCCGCCACGGCGCAGCAGGGGGGGCGGGGCGAACCTC
>JANPDN010000050.1:0-17400 GCA_031431555.1 Rubrivivax sp. | reverse complement strand
TCGTGCCGGTGGCCTTCATGGGCGGCATCATCGGCAAGTTTTTCTACCCCTTCGGCATCACCGTCGTCGTGGCCGTGCTGGTGAGCCTGTTTGTGAGCTTCACGCTCGACCCGATGCTGTCGTCGATCTGGAAAGACCCGCCGGCGGCTTACCTGCAGAAGATCTGGGGCATCGGGCATCTGCTGCGTGCCACCGACGCGATGCTCGAGGTCTTGCACCGGGCCTACGAACGCACCATCCACTGGGCGTTTTCTGGGCGCCGTTTTCGCGTTTTGTTTCCGCCCTTGCCGGCCTACGGCCACGGTTTCGAGGCGAGTGGCCAACGCGACAAATCATCGGCAAGACATTGGCGCTGGGCGACGATCACGCCGCGCGGTGTGGTCATGCTCGCCGGGGCCTTGAGCTTTGTCGCCGCACTCGGGCTGGCGCCGCTGGTGGGCAGCGAATTTGTGCCGCAGACCGACCAGGGTTTCACGCAGTTGGCGCTGCGCATGCCGGTGGGATCGAGCCTGGAGCGCACCGATACCAAGGTGCGCCAGATCGAAGAGATCGTGATGGCCCTGCCCGAGGTCAAAACCGTCTCGACCTGGGTCGGCGGTGCCGGCCAGCGCAACCAGGCCTGGTTGAATATCGCGCTCACCGACCGCAGCGACCGCAAACGCAGCCAGAAGGAAGTCGAGGACGCGGTCCGCGACCTCGTGGCCAAGGTGCCCGGCACCGATGCGTCGGTCGGTTTCAACCGGCCGGTGTATGTGGCGATCCTGGGCAGCGATGCCGAAGGCCTGGTGCGCGTGGCCAACGAGTTTGCCGAGAAGGTGAAAAAGATTCCCGGCGTCGTCGATGTCGAGTCCTCGGCCAAACCCGGCCTGCCGGCTTATGCGGTGCGGCTCAAGCCCGGCGCGGTGCGCGAACTCGGCATCACCGCGCCGCAGATTGCGTCGAGCCTGCGGGCTTATGTCAATGGCGACACGGCGACCTTCTGGACGACGCCCGACGGCGAGCAGGTCGACGTCGTGCTGCGCCTGCCCGAAGCGCAACGTGAGCGCATCGAACAACTGCGCCGCCTGCCGGTGGCATTTGCCAAGGACGGCACGCCGATCGCGCTGGACAGCGTGGCGACGATCGAACAGGTCTTCAACCCCGAGATCATCCGGCGCCAGAACCTGCAGCGCCGCGAAGCGGTATTTGCCGGCGTCAAAGACCGCAGCCCGGGCGAAGTCGGCGACGATGTGCAAAAGCTGATCAAGGAAACGGCGCTGCCGCCGGGTTACAGCTTCGATGTCGGCGGCCAGATGCAGCAGCAGGCCGAAGCATTCAGCGGCCTGCTCGCGGCGATGGCGCTGGCGGTGATCTTCATCTACATCGTGCTGGCAAGCCAGTTCGGCAGCTTCTTGCAGCCGATCGCGATCATGGCCAGCTTGCCGCTGGCGCTGATCGGCGTGATGCTGGCGCTGCTCTTCTGGCGCTCGACGCTGAATATCTTCTCGATGATCGGCCTGGTGATGCTGATGGGCCTGGTGACCAAGAATGCGATCCTGCTCGTCGACTTTGCCAACCAGGCGCGCAAGGCCGGCGCCACCGTGCCCGAGGCGCTGTTGCAGGCCGGCCTGATCCGCATGCGCCCGATCATCATGACCACCGCGGCGATGGTCTTCGGCATGCTGCCGCTGGCGCTGGCGCTCAACGATGGCGGCGAGATCCAGGCCCCGATGGGCCGCGCGATCATCGGCGGTGTGATCACCTCGTCGCTGCTCACGCTGTTCGTCGTGCCGGTGCTTTACAGCTACCTGGTGCGCGAGAAAAAGCCCGTGGCCACAGCGGCGCTGCCTGGCTTGGGTGGCGGAAGCGGTAGCAGTGTTGGTGTCGGTGCCGGGGGCGGTGCCATGCCGGCATCGATGCCAGCCGATCGGGAGTGACCGCCGCCGGGCCGGCGGCGTAGCGCCGGCTTTCAGCGCGGCGGGCGAAGCAGGATCTTGGCGCCGGCAACCCGCCCGGCGACAAGGTCTGCAAAGGCCGCCGCGCCTTCGGCGAGTGGTCGCTCTTCGACCCAGGCGAGGTCGCCGAAGTCGCCGCGGTTGAGCGCCACCACCGCGGCTTCGATATCGGCTGTGGTGTAGGTGTAGCAGCCGATGAGCGTGATCTCGCGCAGCGTCAACGCGCGCCAGTCGAGCGCGCTGGCCCAGTCGCCCAGGCCGACATGCGCGACGACGCTGCCGGGTGCTGCAGCGGCGATCGCGATGTCGCGCGTCGCGGCAACACCGACGGCATCGAACACAAGATCGTATTCACTCGCGACAGCCGCTACGCCGTCAATGGCCTCGACGCCGGTGGCGCGCTGCAGTGCCTGCGCGCGCAACGGGTTGGTCTCGACGACGTGTAGCGCGCCGGCGCCGCGCGAGCGCAGCAGCAACGCAGCGAGCAGGCCGATCGCGCCGGCACCCAACACGAGGGCGCGGGTGTCGCGCATTGGCTGTGCCATCACCCGTGCCGCCAGCGCCAGCGCGTGGACGACCGTCGCCGCGGGTTCGGCCAGTGCGGCGCCGCGGTCAGACAGCGACGCTGGGATCGGCACCAGGCAGCGCTCGGGCACGTTCAGCTGCTCGGCAAAAGCGCCGGCCAGATTCATGCCGATCATGCTGCGGTGGCTGCACAGGTTGCTGCGGTTTTGCAAGCAGTAGCGGCAGCTGCCACAAGGCACGATCGGGTTGGCCGTAAAGCGCTGGCCGGCACGTGGGCCGTCGAGCGCGGTGCCGACAAATTCATGCCCCAGCACCAGCGGCGGGTTGCGCCGCGGGTCATGGCCCTTGAAGGCATGCAGGTCCGATCCGCAGATGCCGACTGCGTCGACTCGCAGGCGCAGCGCGCCGTCTTGCGGCGTGGGTGCGGCCAGGTCGCGCAGCTCGACGGTATGGGGGGCGGTGTAGAGCAGGGTTTGCATGGTGCAGGTCACTTCGCAGTAAAGCCGCCATCGACATACAGCGTTTGTCCGGTGACGTAGTCAGATGCCGGGCTGCACAAGAAGATGGCGGCACCTTGCAGATCGGCGAGTTGGCCGGCGCGGCCGATGGCGGTCTGCGTACTGATCGATTGCATGCGCTGCGTGTCCTTGAAGACCGCATCGGTCAACGCGGTCGGAAAAAATCCGGGTGCAATGGCATTCGCGTTGATGCCTTGTGACGACCAGGCCTCGGCCATCGCGCGCACCAGTTGCACCACGCCGCCCTTGGCCGCGCCATAGGGCAGGCTGTTCGCAAAAGCGCGCGACGATTGCAGCGAGGCGATGCACAGGATGCGGCCCCAGCCGCGTTGGGCCATCGTGGGAACGAGTGCGCGCGAAAGAAAGAAGGGCGCGGCAAGCATCACGTCGAGCTGCTCGTCCCAGCTCGCATCGCTGATCTCGGCCACCGGCTGGCGACGGTTCATGCCGGCAGCGTGGACGACGATATCTGGCGCGCCGAAAGCCGTGGCACTGTCGCGCGCAACGCCGGGCAGCCCACTGCGGTCTGCAAGGTCGGCCGCGATGAAGGCCGCGCGCGCGCCGGCGCCAGCCAAGCCCGCGCAGGCTCGCTGCAAAAGCGCCGCGCGGCGGCCGCAGAGCACGACTGCAGCACCGGCGCCGGCAAGCGCTTCGGCGACTGCCAGGCCAATGCCCGAGCCGCCGCCGGTGATCAGCGCGACCTTGCCCGCCAGCGAGAAAGTCTTTGCAGGATCGGGCAGCGCCGGCATACCGCTGGCTCAGCCTTCGATCGACGACAGCGCGACTCGGACGATCGTGCCGATGGCCGCGCAGTCGGCCTGGGTCAGCGTCAACGGCAGGCGCATGTCGCACAGCCCGCCGAGCACACGCTCGGCATTGGGCAGCGACTGTGGCTCGCCGAAGTAGCGCCAGTGGGTCCAGACGCTGGTGAAGCCTGCCGGCTCGTCAGCACCAAACCATTTGATGTGCAGGCCGAGGGCGGCACAGACGGCGACGAAGCGCGCGATCCGCGCCGGCGCCAGGTCATGCAGCGAAAACTGCAACGAACTGGCGACAAACTGCTCGTCGGCGGGCCGCTTCGGCAAGCGCAGATGGGGTGCGCCGTCGAGCACTGCGGCGACCCAGGCGTAACGCTGATTCCAGCGCTTGCAACGGTCGGCCAGCATCGAGCCGAGCTGCGGCCGCGCCACCGCCGCGGTGAGGTTGCTCATGCGCAGGCTGAAGTTGGGCGTTAGGTATTTCCAGCGCTCGAAAACTTCCTCGCCTGGCCGCGCCAGGTGCGACGCGTAGAGCATGTAGCTGCCGGAGAAGAGAATCGCCTGCGCGGCGACATCCTCGTCGTCGGTGACGAGCAAACCACCTTCGCCGCTGTTGGCGTGCTTGTAGCTTTGCAGGCTGAAACAACCCGCGCGGCCCCAGGTGCCGGTGGCCTGGCCGGCCCAGCCCGCACCCATCGTGTGCGCGCAGTCTTCGATGACCTGGATGCCGCGGCGCTGGCAGATCGCGGCCAGTGCTTGCATGTCGCAGATGTGGCCGCGCATATGCGACAGCAGCAGCGTCCTGGCGCTGCTGGCGGTCGCCTTGCGTTCGAGGTCGTCGAGGTCGATCGTGTAGTCGTCGGTCACATCGACGAGCACTGGCCGCGCGCCGGCATGCGCGATCGCGCCCGGCACCGGGGCGAGCGTGAAGCAGTTCGACAGCACCATATCGCCCGGCTTGACGCCGGCGGCCTTGAGTGCCACGAACATCGTCGAACCACAGGAGTTCATTGCCACGCAGTACTTGACGCCGAGCTCAAGCGCGAACTCGGCTTCAAGGGCCGAGGCCTCGCTCGGCTTCGCCCCGGTCTCGCCGTAGCGATGCAGCTTGCCGCTGGCCATCAGCGCCAGCGCGGCCTCGATGCCCGCTGGCGGAATCGGCTCCTGCTGCGTCAGGTCGATTTCCAGCTTGCTGGAGTTCACGACGACAGCGCTCAAGTCCGGTGCCCGTCGAGGGTGCCGAGGTCGAAGGTTTCTTCGGGGTAGTACTTGTGCAGCCGCACGTCGCCGGTGCGGGCATGGCCTTCCATGCCTTCCAGGCGCGAGATGCGCGCGGCGACCTGGCCGACGGTGCGTGAAGCCTCGCGGGTCAGCCGCTGCCAGGTCACCGTCTTGATGAACTTGCCGACGAACAGGCCGCCGGTATAACGCGCCGCGCCCTTGGTCGGCAGGATGTGGTTCGGGCCGCTGCACTTGTCGCCATAGGCCACGGTGGTTTCTTCGCCGAGGAACAGCGAGCCGTAGTTGGTCAAGTTGGCCAACCACCAGTCGAGGTCTTGGGCCATGACCAGCAGGTGTTCGCTGGCGTATTTGTCGCTGACCTGGACGATCTCGTCGCGGCTGTCGCAGAGCACGACCTCGCCATAGTCGCGCCAGGCTGCGGTGGCGGCTTTGCGCGCGAGGTCGGGCAGTGCGTCGATGACACCGGGCATGAGGCGCAGAACATCCTCGCCGAGCTGGCGCGAGGTGGTGAACAGCCACACCGGCGAATCCGGGCCATGCTCGGCCTGGCCGACGAGGTCGGCGGCGACGACGGCCGCATCGGCCGTCTCATCAGCAATCACGGCCGACTCGGTCGGGCCGGCGACGACGTCGATGCCGACGCGGCCGAACAGCATGCGTTTGGCTTCGGCGACAAATCGGTTGCCGGGGCCGACGATGATGTCGGCCTCGTGGCCGCTGAAAGATCCGTAGGCCAGCGCCGCGATGGCCTGCACGCCGCCGAGTGCGAGCAGGGTGTGCGCGCCGCACAGCTTCATCGCGTAGACGATGCCGGGGTGCACGCCGTGGTCTTTGGTGGCGGGCGAGGTCGCAGCGATGTGCTTGACACCTGCGACCTGCGCCGTGCCCACGCTCATGATCGCGCTGGCGGCGTGCGCGTAACGACCACCCGGCACATAACAGCCGGCGGTGTTGCAGGGGATCAGCTTCTGCCCGACCCGCAGGCCCGGCAGCAGCTCGGCCTGGAACTCGTGCATCGATTCACGCTGGCGGCGCGCGAAGTCCTGCACGCGGTCGCGCGCGAAGCGGATGTCGTCCTTGATGCCAGGGGTGAGTGCCTTCTCGGCGGCAGCGAACGCCGCTTCGCCGAGCACGATCTCGCCGGTATAGCCGTCGAGATCGCGGGCGTAGCGGCGCACCGCTTCTTCGCCGCCAGCTTGCATCTCGCCCAACATCTTGCGCACCGTCTCGGCGGTTGCGGTGTCGATCGCCTGCTGCGGCGGATCGGCCTTCTTGAGGTAGCTGATGGCCACGAATACTCCTTGACGTGACGGGGCGTCGTCGCTTTTCCAAGCAACCGCCGCGGATCCGGCTTTGCCGGTCCGCCAGCGGTGCCCCCTTGAGGGGAGCGGCGTGAGCCGCTACGGGGGTGGGTCAATCCTTGCGGTTGGCGAAGGCCTTCAAAACCGGGTCTTTGTCGATCAGCTTGAGGTACTCGTCAGTGACATAGGTCTTCGGGTCGGGCAGCGCTTCGTCGGCGCGCAGCGAGCCGACTTCTTTCATGAACGCGGCGATGGTGTTCATCGTGGTCTCGGCCTTCGAGGCCTGGGCGCCGCGGTTGAACATTGCCAGGTGGCTGGCCAGGTCGTACATCGGGCGCACGTCGAACTCCTTGTTCATCGCGGCCTCGGAGATATTGACGCCGCCGACGTCGTAGTGCCGCTTCATCACCGCCACAGCGTCCTTGCGGTTAGCGGCCAAAACACGCTGCGCCCGCAAATAGACGGCCAGGAATCGCGCCACCAGTTGCGGGTTCTCCTTGGCCCAATCGGCGCGGACGACCAGGTTGCCGGGGATCACGACACCCGCGTCCTTGCCCGAACACAGCAGCTTGCCGCCAGCCTTTTCTTCGACGGTGTAGGTGTTGGGGGCCCACAAGCCGCCGACGTCGGCACTGCCCGAGCTCATCGCCGCAATGATTTCGGCCTGGCCCATCGAGCGCACCGTCACGTCGCCCTTGACGAGGCCGAATTTCTGCATGCAGGCCCGTGCGGCGAGGTCGACCGTGGAGTTGCCGGTCAGGAACACCGTGCCGCCCTTGAGCGAGGCCGGGGTCTTGATGATCGCGTCGGCGTTGGGCCCGCGCACGTACAGCGCGTTGGTCGCCGACTGGTCGTCGCTGAAAGCGAAGGTGTGCAGGTTGAAGCGCACGGCGCCCAGCACGGCGGGTACGGCGCCTGTGTAGCCCACGTCCCAGCTCTTGCTGGCCGCGATCTGCGGCGCGCCGGCGGGGAAGTTGGTGATCGTGACCTTCAGGCCGAGCTCCTTCCACCAGCCCTTTTCTTCGGCCAGCGTGAACGGCACCGAGCCCAGCAGCGCGGGCTGCGAGCTGATGCGGACTTCCTTGAGCTCCTGCGCCAGCGCGGTGGATGCGGCGGCGGCGAGCAGGGCGGCTGCCAGCGAGTTGAGCAAAGTGGTTTTCATCGTCGTTTCTCCAGGTTGGATCTTGCGGAACGGTTGTTTGTGGGTCGCGTGAGCGTGCGGGGCTGCGGTGCCGGGTTCAGCGCCGATCAATGGTCGCCAGGGCCATGCTGCTCGCGCAGCAGGCGCCAGATCCTGGTGCGCAGATGAACGAAGGACTCAAGGTCCATCACGTCTTCGATGCGTTCGTATTTCTGCCAGTCTTCGGCGTCGCGCACCGGCTTGACGTCGATGATTTCCTTGATCGTGCCCGGCCGGCGTGTCATCACCACCACCCGGTCGGCGAGATACACCGCCTCTTCAACCGCGTGGGTGATGAACATCACCGTGCGCGGGTTGGCACGGCCGACCCGCAGCAGCTCTTCTTGCATCACCGTGCGCGTCTGCGCATCGAGTGCGCCGAAGGGCTCGTCCATCAACAGCACGTCGGGGTTGAGCACGTAGGCGCGCGCGATTGCCACCCGTTGCTGCATGCCACCCGAGAGCTGGTGCGGGTAGGCGGTTTCATAGCCTTCGAGGTTCATCAGCTTCAAATTCTTGGCGATGCGGTCGGCTGCTTCTTCGCGCCCGACACCGAGCGAGCGCAGGCCGAACTGGATGTTTTCCTGCACGGTCTTCCACGGGAAGAGCGCAAAAGCCTGGAACACGACAGCGCGGTCAGGGCCGGGCTTGGTGACCTGCTTGCCACCGACCGTGACGCTGCCCGAGCTCGGGAATTCCAGCCCAGCGGCCATGCGCATGCAGGTCGTCTTGCCACAGCCCGAAGGGCCGACGACGGCGACAAACTCGCCTTCGTTGCAGACAAAGCTGACTTGGTCGAGCGCCAGAAACTGCTTGCCGTCACGACCGAAGCTGCGGCTGACGTTGTCGAGCACGATATTGGCCATTTTTCTCTAGCGCCCTCGCTTGCGGTTGACCCAGGCCTCGACGCCCCTCAGCGCGACATCGATGAGCAGGCCGAAGATGCCGACCGCGATCATCCCGACCATCACGATCGAGGTATCCAGCGCGCCCTGGCCACGCACCATCATCAAACCGATGCCGCTGTTGGCGGCGATCAGTTCGGCGCCGATCAGGCTCTGCCAGCCGGCACCGGCGCTGATGCGCAGGCCGGCGATGATCGAAGGCAGCGAAGCCGGCAGCAGCACTTCGTAAACGATGCGCGGGCCCGAGGCGCCATAGACCTGTGCTGCCTCGATGTATTTTTTCTCGACAAAACGCGCGCCGCGGTAGGCGTTGATCAAGCAGGGCGGGAAGGCACCGGCAAAGATGATCATCGTCGGCCCGCCGATGCCGGTGCCAAACCAAAGCGCTGCAAACGGCACCCAGGCGATCGGCGCGATGAAGCGCAGGCTGTCGAAGAGCGGCGTGATGACGTTGTCGAGCCAGCGATACCAGCCCATCAACAGGCCGAGCGGCACGCCCACCGCAGCGGCCAGGATGAAGCCGCGCAGGTAGCGGTCGATGCTGGCGCCCAGGTGGCCTTGCAGGGTCTGGCCAGAGAAGGTCTTGCTCGTCAACGCGATGCCACGTTCGACAACTTCCCAGGGCAGCGGCAAAAACTTGCGCGGCGCGAGTTCGACCCAGGCCGCAAAAGTCCACAGGCCAAAGAAGATCAAGAGCCCCGTGACCGAGAGGATCACGAGTTGTTTGCGGTCGAGTGGCTCGCCCATCTCGCCGCCCTAATGTGTGGTGCGCCAGGGCATCGATCGGCGCTCGACAAAGTCGAGCACTGCCGTCAGGCCGAAGCCGACCACCGCCACCGCCACCATGCCGGCCAGGATCATCGCCGGGTAGATATCGAGCCCGGCCTGGTACAGCACCTTGCCCATGCCGAGCAGCGCGCCGAGCAGTTCGGCGGCCACCAGCGCGGTCAGGCAACCCTGCAGCGACAGGCGCAGGCCGGTGAAGATCGACGGCAGCGCGCCGGGCACGATCACATCCTTGATCAGCGACCAGCCGCGCACGCCAAGCATCGCGCTGGCTTCGATGATCGGCCGCTCGATATTGCGCACGCCGGTGAAGCTGTTGATCACCGACGGCACGAAGGCTGCGAACCAAAGGATCATGACCTTGGCCGCGTCGCCCAGGCCGAGCCAGACGATGGCGAGCGGGATCCAGGCCAAAGCCGGGATCGGCCTGATCAGCAGGAAGATCGGGTTGACCAGCGCCTCGGCAGTGCGGCTCCAGCCCATCCACAAGCCGAGTGGCACACCGACGGCCGTGGCGGCAAAAAAGCCGAGCAGGATCAGCTTGACACTCTGCAGGATGTGCTCGTGAATGCGGCCGTCTGCAAATCCTTCGCCGAAGACGAGTTGCTTGAACGCGGCGCCAAACTGCTCCGGCGTCGGGAAGGTTTGCGGATTGATAAATTCGCTCTTGGACCCGAGATACCAGAACGCGATGAGGCCGACGACGGTGGCCACGCCGGTCCACAGGCGGGCCCGATCGCCGACCGTGGCGCGGTTTTTGTCGTGGGGCGGGGGGGCGGCAGACGTGCTCATACTGGGGCCGAACGATAACGATCTGGCCGCTACCGGGCTAACACCAGATAAGATCTATCGATCAGTCCAGAATGCCCTCGGGAAAGCCCTGACCGCACGCCAAGAATGAGCCGCACGACGCGTACCAGCGACCTCATGTGGCCGCGCCTGTTCCGCCGCTTTGAGGGCGGCGCCAGCACCTTGCAGGGGCAATTGCGCGACATGCTCGTGAACGCCGTGCTCGAGGGTTTTTTGTCGCCTGGCGAAGCCTTGCCGTCCAGCCGCGTGCTTGCCCAGGCATTGGGGCTTTCCCGCACCACGGTGACCCTGGCGCTGCAGGCGCTGGCCGACAAGGGCCTGATCGTCGCGCGGCCGCGCAGCGGCTTTTTTGTCAGCGCCGCGATGCACGCAACCTATCTCGGTGCGCGCCAACGTGCCGACGCCGCGGTGCCGGGAGCGCCGAACCTGTCGGGTGCCGCCCGCCCGCTGCGCCCGGTGCGAACGGTGCGAGCAGTGCTTTGGGCCGAGCGCCTCAAACTGCGGCCGTCGGCGCAGCGCAATATCCAAAAACCCAGCGACTGGCAGGCGCAGCCCTATCCCTTCATCTACGGCCAGTTCGACGCCTCGCTGTTCCCGGTTGCCGACTGGCGTGAATGTGTGAT
Source organism: Rubrivivax sp. (assembly GCA_031431555.1). GTDB lineage: Bacteria > Pseudomonadota > Gammaproteobacteria > Burkholderiales > Burkholderiaceae_C > Rubrivivax. The sequence continues at coordinate 6,818 of JANPDN010000050.1, read as the reverse complement.
CGAGACGCTGCAGCCGCGTGCGCTGCGGCGTTGGGCGCCGGACCATATCGACCGCGACGACGATTCGCTGGTCGAGCAGATCCACCGCCGCTTGTTGCCGGCGCGTGGCATCTGGGCCGAACGCGACCAGATCCTCGTCACCACCGGCGCGCAGCAGGCGACTTTTTTGCTCGCCACCTTGCTCGCCGGCCCGGCCACCGTGGTCGGCATCGAAAACCCCGGCTACCCCGACGCACGCAACAACTTCGCGCTGCGCACGCGCCATGTGCGCGCGCTGCGCATCGATGGCCAGGGCCTGGTGCTCGGCGCGGCGCTGACCGGTTGTCGGTATGTCTACGTCACCCCGAGCCATCAATGCCCGACCACGGTGACGATGCCCTTGCAGCGCCGGCTCGAGTTGCTGGCACGCGCCGAGCGCGACGATTTTGTGGTCATCGAAGACGACCACGAAAGTGAGCTCAACCACTCCGGCCAACCGACACCGGCGCTGAAGAGCCTGGACACCGGCGCGCGCGTGGTCTACCTCGGCAGCCTGTCCAAGACCCTGGCCCACGGCCTGCGCCTGGGTTATGTGGTGGCGCCGGCCGAGCTGATCGTCGAGCTGCGTGCGCTGCGCCGGCTGGTGATGCGTCATGTGCCGACCAACAACCAGCAGGCCGCTGCGGCCTTCATTGCGCATGGCCACCAGGAAGCCTTTGTGCGGCGCCTGAACTTGGCCTACCGCGACCGCGCGCAGGCCTTGCACGCGGCGCTGGCCTCGCATGCGCCCAGCCTGGTGCCGACTTCGGCGCAGGGCGGCTCGGCGTTGTGGGTCAGCGCCCGCAAGGGCGTCGATACCCGCGAGCTGGCCGTGCGGCTGTACCGCGAGGGCGTGGTGGTCGAGCCGGGCGATGTTTTTTTCGCCGGCCCGCGGCCGCCCAAGCATTACCTGCGCATCGGGTATTCGTCGATCACCGCCGACCGCATCGATGCCGGCGTGCAGGTCATCGCGCGCGAGCTCGCCGGCATGACCAAGGTTTCGCGTTAGCCTCGCATCAGTCTCGCATCAGTCTCGCATCAGTCTCGCGTTAACCTCAAGCCAATGTTCGACATCCTGATCCACGGCGGCGAGGTCATCGACGGCAGTGGCGCAGCGGCCTTCGGTGCCGATATCGGTGTGCTTGGCGACCGCATCGTCGCCGTCGGTGACCTGCACGAAGCCGAAGCCACACTCAAGCTCGACGCCAGCGGCCTGACTGTGGCGCCGGGTTTTATCGACATCCACACCCACAGCGATTTCACGCTGCTCGTCGATGGCCGTGCCGACAGCCAGGTCTGCCAGGGTGTGACCACCGAGGTCATCGGCCAATGTGGATTCAGCGCCGCGCCGATGGCCGAGGGCGGTGATGCGAGCCAACTCATCGGTTATCTCGATGCCGGCGTGGCGCTCGACTGGCGCAGCTTTGGTGAGTACCTCGATCGTTTGCAGGCGGCGCGGCCGGCGGTCAATGTCGCCGCATTGGTCGGCCATGGCGCGATCTCGCGCGCGGCCGGCGCTGGTGGCCTGGCGCGCATGACGCGGTTGGCCGAACAGGCTTTTGACGAAGGCGCGATCGGCCTGTCGACCGGGCTCGAGTACTGGCCCGGCAACGAGGCGCCAGCGCACGAGATCGACGCGCTGGCGGCGGTCGCGGCACGCCGCGGCGGCCTTTACGCCACCCATGTGCGCAACCGCGATGTCGAATGTGAAATGGGTTTTGCCGAGGCCATCCGCACCGCCAGGCGCAGTGGTGCGAAGCTGCAGATCTCGCATATCCAGCCCAAATTTGGCGCTCCAGTGGGCGCGATGTTGCAGGCGCTCGAGCAGGTTCACGCGGCGCGGCACGAGGGCATCGATGTCGCCTTTGACGTGATCCCGCACGACTGGAGCCACACCGTGGTCGTCGCGTCGCTGCCGGCCTGGGCGCGTGAAGGCGGCACTGCGGCGCTGCTGCAGCGTTTGCAGGACCCTGCACAACGCGAACGCATGAAAACCAACCCGCGCCCGATCTGGCGCCTGGTCAGCGAAAAACACTGGCAGCGCATCGTGCTGCTGCGCTCGATGGCGAATGCAGCGCTGGTGGGCGTGGACTTCGCGACCATCGGCCGCCTGCGCGGTGTCGACCCGCACGATGCGATGTTCGACCTGCTGCTCGAAGAAGGCGAAGCCGCACCGCAGCTGATGTGGACATCGCAGAATTTTGACGACGCCGATATCTGCCTGTGCCTGCGCGACGCGCAATGCAGCGTGATGTCCGACACCCTGGCCGTCTCGCGCCGCGGGCCACTGCACGACACCATCGGCTCGCTCAGCGGTTACGGCTGGACCGCCCGACTCATCGGCCACTACGCCCGCGACCGCGGCGTGCTGACGCTGCCCGAGGCAGTCCACCGCATCAGCGGGCGGCCGGCACAGCGCCTGGGCCTGGTCGATCGTGGCCTGCTGGCTGAGGGCGCGTTCGCTGACATCGTCGTCTTCGATCTGGCGGCAGTGCAAGACCAGGCCAGCATCGCGGCACCGGCGCGGCACCCGGCGGGGTTTGTGCATGTGCTGGTCAACGGTCAGCCGGTGCTGCGCGATGGGCTGCGCAACGATCAGCGGCCGGGGCGGGTGCTGCGCGGGGGCGGTTGATGGGGCTGCTTGCGGGCTGCCGGCTGCGATGGTAATCTGTTGTCCTCGCAGCGGGGCTTGGGGTGGCGGGCTGCGGTTGTGGAATACTTCCGCCCTCGGCCGGCCACCCCAACCCCGGCTGAGCCGGTGGCGCTTTAGGCGCTGCGAAAACCAATTCAGTGGACCGTCGCGATCGCGGTTGGAGTGCCAATGCCGCGGCTCGCAGAGCTGGTGCGAGGGGGGGCCCGGCGGAGAGCTTAAGAATTCGATAAACGTTGCCGGGCCACCCCTCGCACCAGCTTTGCGCGCGCTGATGCCGCAGCGTAAGAGTCGGTCAACCAGAGGCGATCATCTAGTCTCGTTCGTCAAGCGCGGCGTCTGAGGCTTCGGTCCGTCAAGACCGAACCTCAACCAGCGCGGTTGCCTCGCGCCGAACCGAGGCCACCATCCCCGGTACATCCGAGCGCCAGCCAAGCGTCGAGCTGCGCCCGCGTCGGCGCGCCGTCGATGCCCCTGCCTTGCGCGCATTTGTAGGCCGCTGCGGCACAGGCCCAGGCGAAGGCGTTGTCGCGGCCCTCGGTCAAAGCCAGGCCCAGCGCGGCATGGAAAACATCGCCGGCACCGGTGGTGTCGCGCGCCTCGACCTTGGGCGCACGCGCTTGGCCCGCGGTGCCGTCGGACGCAATCCAGCGCACACCCTGCGCGCCCAGCGTCACGGCCGCCAATGCCGGGCCGGCGGCCAGCGCGCGCTTGAGCGCTTCGTCAACCGCCACACCGGGCGCCCATGCTGCCAGGCCGTGATCGGAGAACACCGCCCAGCGCACGCGCCGCAGCAGGCGGCTGATCACCGGGCGTGGCGCGACATCGCCGTCGAGCATCGATGGCACGCCGTTGTCGAAAGCCCATTGCAATGCGCGTGCTGCACCTTCGGGCCAGCGTGGATCGACGAGCACCAGGTCGGCGCCAGCGAGTTGCCTTGTGTCCAGCGCATGCGCGCGTGCCAGCGCGTCGCCGCGGTGGATGTAGACCTGGCGCGCGCCGCGGGCATCGACGACCACCGTGGCGACCGAGGTGCTTGCGCCGGCCACCGGTTCGAGGCCACGGGCCTCGACCTTTTCGGCCTGCAGGCTGGCACGCAGCAAGGCGCCGGCGGCATCGTCGCCGACGCGGCCGAGCAGCCGCACCGAAGCGCCGAGCCGTGCCGCCGCGATCGCTGCGTGCAGCGACATGCCGCCGGCGCGCACCGTGTAGCGATGGGCCAGCGTCTTGGTCGGCTCGGTCGGGTGGGCATCGATCTCGAAGACATGGTCGAGTGCGGCGTGGCCGACGCAGGCGACTCTTGTCATGAAGGCGTCCCGAACGAAACGCCAATTGACCGCAGCGCAAAGCACGGTGCCGGCCTGCTGAGCCGTCGACTGGTCTCGCTGGTCTTGTCGGTCTTGTCGGTCTTGTCGGTCTTGTCTGTAGGCCGCTGCACGTGGTGAGGCTAACACCGCTGCGGGCCACGTCGATGCCTGCGCCCGCCCACGCCGGCGGTGGTCAGCACTCGACGATATTCACCGCCAGCCCGCCGCGTGCGGTTTCTTTGTACTTGGTCATCATGTCGGCGCCGGTTTCGCGCATCGTCTTGATGACCTTGTCCAGGCTGACATGGTGGGTGCCGTCGCCGCGCAGCGCCATGCGCGCGGCGTTGATCGCCTTGACCGACGCGATCGCGTTGCGCTCGATGCAGGGGATCTGCACCAGCCCGCCGACGGGGTCGCAGGTCAGGCCGAGGTGGTGCTCCATGCCGATCTCGGCGGCGTTCTCGGTCTGCTCCGGCGTGCCGCCCATCACCGCGCAGAGCGCGCCGGCGGCCATGCTGCAAGCGACGCCGACTTCGCCCTGGCAGCCGACTTCGGCGCCGCTGATGCTGGCGTTTTCTTTGTACAAAATGCCGATCGCGGCGGCCGTGAGCAGGAAGTCGATCACGCCTTTTTGATTCGAGCCGTGCACGAAGCGGGTGTAGTAGTGCAGCACCGCGGGCACGATGCCGGCAGCGCCATTCGTCGGCGCGGTGACCACCCGTCCGCCGGCGGCGTTTTCTTCGTTCACCGCCAGCGCGTAGAGGTTGACCCAGTCCATCACCTGCAGCGGGTCGCGCAGTGCGGCTTCGGGGTTGGAGATGAGGTCGCGGTACAGCGGCGCCGCGCGGCGCTTGACCTTGAAGCCGCCGGGCAGGATGCCGTCGGTGGCGCAACCGCGTTTGACGCAGTCCTGCATCGCAGCCCAAATCTTCATCAGGCCAGTGTCGATCTGCTCGTCGCTGCGCCAATGGTTTTCGTTGCGGCGCATCACATCGGCGATGCTGCCGCCAACCGCCTGCGCCTGCAGCAGCAGTTCATCGCCGCTGTGGAAGGGGTAGGGCAGCACCGTGGTGTCGGGCGCGATCACTTTTTGCCGGCTGCCGTCGGCGGCAACTTCGTCGCTGACCACAAAACCACCGCCGACCGAGTAATACACGCGGTTGGCGACTTCCGAACCCGCTGCGTCAAAAGCGACAAAACGCATGCCGTTGGCGTGGAAGGGCAAGGTCTCGCGGCGGTGAAAGATCAGGTCTTCGCGTTCGTTGAAAACCACCGCGTGGCGGCCCAGCAGGTGTAGCCGAGCCCCATCACGAATCGCCTGCATCGCCACCGGGATCAGTTCGACATCGACCGTATCCGGCTCATGCCCGGCCAGCCCGAGCAACACCGCCTTGTCGCTGCCGTGGCCCTTGCCGGTGGCGCCGAGCGAGCCGTAAAGCAACGACTGGACACGGGCGACCCGCGGGAGCAGGCCATCGTGATCGAGTCGCAGCACGAAGATGCGCGCCGCGCGCATCGGCCCGACGGTGTGCGAGCTGCTCGGGCCGATGCCGATCTTGAAGAGGTCGAAGACGGAGACGGCCATTTAGGACGTTAGCTCTTGTACTCGCTCATCGGCACGCAGGCGCAAAACAGGTTGCGGTCGCCATAGACGTTGTCGACGCGGCCGACCGGCGGCCAGTATTTGTGCTGCCGCAATGCCGGCACCGGGAACGCCGCCTCTTCACGCGAGTAGGCCAGCGGCCACTCGGCCTTGAGCAGTGCGGGTGCCGTGTGTGGCGCGTTTTTCAGCGGGTTGTTGTCCTTCGGCCAGGCACCGGATTCGACTTTGGCGATTTCTTGCCGGATCGCGATCATCGCGTCGCAGAAGCGGTCGAGTTCGACCAGCGGCTCGCTCTCGGTCGGCTCGACCATCAACGTGCCGGGCACCGGGAAGCTCAGCGTCGGCGCATGAAAACCGTAGTCGATGAGGCGCTTGGCGACATCTTCGGCGCTGATCCCCGAGCTGTCTTTGAGCGGCCGCAGGTCGAGGATGCACTCGTGCGCGACACCGCCGCCCTTGATGCCGGCGATATTGCCGCTGTAGTGGATGTCGTAATGGTCGGCCAGCCGCGCGGCGACATAGTTGGCCGACAGGATCGCGGTCTCGGTCGCGTCGCGCAGGCCGTCGGCGCCCATCATGCGCACATACATCCAGCTGATCGGCAGCACCAGCGCATTGCCCAGCGCCGCGGCCGATACCGCGCCCACGGCCTGCGTGTTGCGGCGGCTCTGCGGCACTGCGGCATGCGCCGGCAAAAAGGGCACCAGATCGTCGACCACACACACCGGCCCGACCCCCGGCCCACCACCGCCGTGCGGGATGCAGAAGGTCTTGTGCAGGTTCAGGTGGCTGACATCGCCGCCAAATTCACCGGGTGCGGCGACGCCGACCAGCGCGTTCATATTCGCGCCGTCGACATACACCCGCCCGCCATGCGCGTGCACCAGCGCGCAGAGTTCTTTCACCCGCGCTTCGAAGACGCCGTAGGTGGAAGGGTAGGTGATCATCACCGCGGCAAGCTCGGCGCTGTGCAGCTCGCATTTGGCACGCAGGTCGTCGAGGTCGACATTGCCGTCGGCATCACATTTGACGACGACCACGCTCATGCCGGCCATCTGCGCGCTGGCCGGGTTGGTGCCATGCGCACTCTCGGGGATCAGGCAGATGTGGCGCTGCGCCTCGCCGCGCGACGCGTGCCAGGCGCGGATCACCAGCAGCCCGGCGTATTCGCCTTGCGAGCCGGCGTTGGGCTGCAGGCTGATGCCGGCGTAACCGGTCGCCTGGCAGAGCCAATCGCAGA
>JANPDN010000049.1:0-9146 GCA_031431555.1 Rubrivivax sp. | reverse complement strand
GCGGCCCTCAGCCTGTTCGACCCCGGCTTTCACGAAGGCGTGGTCGGCATCGTTGCCGGCCGCTTGAAAGACCGCCTGCACCGGCCGACCTTTGTGTTTGCGCGCGGCGGCGATGGCCTGCTCAAAGGCAGTGGCCGCTCGATCCCGGGCTTTCACTTGCGCGATGCACTCGACCTGGTGAGCAAACGCGAGCCGGGGGTATTGATCCGATTTGGCGGCCACGCCATGGCCGCCGGGGCGACGATCGAGCCGTCGGCCTTTGACCGCTTCGACGCCGCCTTGCAGACCGTCGCCACCGAATGGCTCGATGCCGCGGCTTTGCAGCGCACGCTGCGCACCGACGGCCCGCTTGAGCTGCAATGGTTCAACACCGAAACCGTGGCCCTGCTCGACGGCCAGGTCTGGGGCCAAGGATTCGAAGCACCGCTGTTCTTTGACCGCGTGCAGGTCGTGCAGCAGCGCCTGGTCGGCGAGAAGCACCTCAAGTTGCGAGTTAGGCATCTCGGCACGCTGCGCGACGCGATCTGGTTCGGCCGCACCGCGCCGCTCGCCGACGACGTCCGCCTGGCTTACCGGCTGCAGCTCGACGAGTGGAACGGCCAGCAGCGCCTGCAGATGGTGGTCGAGGCGGCGGCGCTGTAGCGTTTTGCCACACGGCGCGTGGGGTCGCGGCGTATCGTTGGGGAATGCACCCACCGACCTGCGTTTCTACGCGCACACGCACCCAGCTGCTGTGGCTGACTACCGCGGTCGCAACACTTGCGGCTGCCGCCTGCGGCGGGGGCGATCCGGCGCCGGGCCCACCGCCTCCACCCCCGCCTCCGGCAGCTTCGGGCCTGCCCGTCGCGGTGACCTTTACCGCCGGCCTGGCCAACCCCTGGGGCCTGGCTTTTTTGCCCGACGGCTCGATGCTCGTCACCGAGCGCGCCGGCCGGCTGCGCCACGTCAGCGCCGATGGCGCGACCTTGTCGGCGCCGATCAGCGGCTTGGCCGAGATCGCTGTCGGCGGTCAGGGCGGCCTGTTCGACATCGCCATCGATGCTGATTTCGCCAGCAACCGTCGCGTTTACGTCAGCTATGCCGAACCGGGCCGCGGCGCCGATGTTGGGCGCAACGGCACCGCGGTGCTGCGCGCCGAACTGAGTTCAGACCGCAGCGCGCTGACGAATGTGCAGGTCATCTTTCGGCAAAGCCCGAAGTCCAACAGCAGCGCCCATTTTGGTGGCCGCATCGTGCTCGCGCCGGGCGGCATTTTGTTTGTCACGCTGGGTGAGCGCAGCAGCGAAAGTGCGCGCGCGCAGGATCTTGACGCCGGGCACGGCAAGGTGATGCGCATCCTCACCGACGGCACGCTGCCGGCGGGCAACCCCTTTGCCGGCACCGCTGGCGCGCAGGCGACGATCTACTCTTACGGCCACCGCAACCCGCAGGGTGCGACGCTGCACCCGACAACCGGCGAGTTGTGGACCGTTGAGCATGGCCCGCAGGGCGGCGACGAGATCAACCGCATCCGCGCCGGCCTCAATTACGGCTGGCCGCGGGTCAGTTATGGCTGCGACTACGGCACCCCGATTGGCAACTGCACTCCGGTGGGCGGCGCGTCCACCGGCGCCGGCTTCGAGCCGCCGGTGAGCTACTGGGTGCCGACGTCGATCGCGCCCAGCGGTCTGGCTTTTTATACCGGCGACCGCTTTCCAGAATGGCGAGGCAATTTGTTTGTCGGCGCGCTCGCTGGCCAGGCCTTGTGGCGGCTGACCATGAACGGCAATGAAGTGGTCAACCGCGAGGCGCTGTTCACCGCGCTCGGCGAACGCATCCGCGACGTCCGCCAGGGCCCCGACGGCTGGCTCTATCTGCTCACCGACAGCAGCGCCGGGCGCATCGTGCGCATCCAGCGCTGACGGGTGCTCACGGCCGCCAGACCGAGCAGCCAGAGCCACACCAGCGCCGGCTCGGGCACCACCTGCACGACCTTGCCGTTGACATAGTCGACGAGGAACAACTCGCCGCCGGCACCGCTGCCGAACGATGCGACGCGGCTTAAGCCGCCGGCCTGGCCGGCGTCGAGCAAGGCGGTCAGCTCGGTGGCGTCGGCGATCGACGCCGGCACCGCGTTGGCCGGTGCCGACCAGATGCGGCCACTGATGTAGTCGGCAAAAACCAGCTGGCCGTCGAGGCCGGAGCTGCCGCCGCGCACCACCGGCCCGCCAACGATGGCGCCGCCCCAACTGCGGTCGTAGTCGAAGACCGGTTCGACGAGCCCTGCCACCGCCGGGTCGCTGACCCCGGGCGTGGCGATCCTGCCTTCACGCAGGCGCCAGCCGAAGTTCTGCCCGCCGTTGCTGCTGCCGGCGATGAAGTTCATTTCTTCGCGCGACCGGTCGCCGACATCAGCGAGCCAGAGGTCGCCGGTCAGCGCATCAAAACCACCGCGCCAGGGGTTGCGCAGGCCGAGCGCAAAGATCTCGCCGCGCGCACCGGCGACACCGGCAAAGGGGTTGCTCGCCGGCACCGCGTAGTTGCGTTGCGCATCGGCCGGGAAATCGTCGCCGTTGATGTTTACGCGCAGCAGTTTGCCGAGCAGCGTATTGCGCAGCTGCGCGTTGCCGCTGGTCTGGCCGTCGCCGCTGGTGATGAAGAGGTGGTCGCTGTCACCGGGCTTGAAGCCGATCCAGCCGCCCTTGTGATACGCCGCACCGCTGAACTGCGCGATGCGCAGTACCTCGACGCGGCTGGCGGCATCGGCCAGCGAAGGATTGCCTGCTGTCGTGCGATAGCTGGCGACCACGGTGTCCTTGGAAACGGCGTCGGTGTAGTCGACAAAAAATCGCCGGTGGCCGGGTGATGCGGGGTCGGCATAACCGGGGTCGAAAGCCAGGCCGAGCAGGCCGCGCTCGCCTTCGGTGTCGACTGCGAGCGACAAGAAGGTGCTCGTGCTGCCACCTTGCACGATCTTGATGGCGCCGCCTTTTTCGCCGATAAAAATCCGCCCGTCGGCGAGTGGTGCCGTGGCCAGCAGCGGCGCGTTCAGGCCCGACGCAACAAGCCGGGTGTCGATGCCGGCATGGGCTGCGGCAGGCAAGCCCAGGCCGATCAACGCAGTCGCCGCCACCGTCGCCGCCGCACGCGCGGCCATCCCCGCGGCCACGATACGAAGCTCGAACATGGGCATCTCCTCGACACGACCTGTCATTGCAACCAGACCCGCACCAACAATACATCCTCGCACCCGACAAATCCAGGCTTCGTTGGCCGCAACTTGGCTGGTGGACCGATGAACCCATGTCCGGCCGAGGGTTGCTGTCGTGACGGGGCGATCGAGAGGCTGTGGTGGTAAAAATCGGGCATGACCTTGCGCACCCTCATCGCCACCATTTTTTTGTTGCCGGCGCTGGCCGCGTTGCCGGCGGCGCAGGCCGCCGAGCCGCGCGCCGTGACCGTTGCGCGCGGCCTTGTCAGCCCTTGGGCATTGGCCTTTTTGCCCGACGGCCGGATGCTCGTCACCGAGCGGCCGGGGCGGCTGCGCATCGTCTCTGCCGACGGCAAAGTGGGCGAGCCGGTTGCCGGCCTGCCCGCGGTGGTGGCGAGTGGGCAATGTGGCCTGCTCGATGTCGTGGTCGACCCCAAATTCGCCGACAACCAGCGCATCTACTGGTCCTTTGCCGAAGCGGCAGAAGGCGGCGCGGCCGGCAACAGCACGGCGGTCGCGCGCGGCCGGCTCAACGACAAAAACTGGCTCGTTGATGTGCAGGTCATCTTTCGCCAGGCACCCAAGGTGTCGAGCTCGCTGCACTGCGGGTCGCGCATCGTCTTTGCCCGCGACGGCCGCCTGCTGGTCGGCCTGGGCGACCGCTTTTCGCGCAAGGACGATGCGCAGACCCTGGACAACCATCTCGGCAAAGTTGTGCGCATCGACACCGAAGGCCTTGCGCCGGCGGACAACCCTTTTGTGGCCACGGCCGGTGCGCTGCCCGAGGTCTTCAGCCGCGGCCACCGCAATATCCAGGGCCTGGCGCTGCACCCACAAAGTGGCGAACTCTGGGCCAGCGAACATGGCCCGCAGGGTGGTGACGAGATCAATGTCGTCGACGCCGGGCGCAACTACGGCTGGCCGCTGCTGACCTACGGCCGCAACTACGGCAGCGGTACGCGCATCGGCGACGAAGGCCCGAAGGCCGGCTTCGAACAGCCGCTGAAATGGTGGCTGCCGACATCGATCGCCCCCAGCGGCCTGGCGTTTGCCACCAGTGACCGCTACCCCGGCTGGAAGGGCAGCCTGCTCGTCGGCGCGCTGCGTGGGCAGATGCTGGTGCGGCTCACGATCGACGGCCGCAAGGTGGTTGCCGAGGAGCGGCTGCTCTCGTCTTTGAACGTGCGGATTCGGGATGTGCGGCAGGGGCCGGATGGGTTTGTCTACATCGTGACCGAGGGGGCGGATGGGCAGGTGATGCGGCTCGAGCCGTAAGGGCGGGCTCTTTTTTTGAGTCCCGATAAGTGTCTGTTCGCACTCCGAGAAGGGCAATCACATGCCAACCGTTCTGCTCACCGGCGCTACCGGCTATATCGGCTCGCACATTTGGCTTTCGCTCCTACAGGCGGGCTACCGGGTGGTTGGCACGGACGACTTCTGTACCAGCTCGCCGGTCGTGCTGCAACGCCTGGCTCGCTTAGCTGAACAAGGACTGACGTTTGAGCGTGCGGACGTGTGCGATCCGATGGCCATGCGTGACATTGTCGACCGACACCGCCCCGACGCCGCTATTCACTTTGCCGCGTTCAAGGCCATTGGCGAGTCGAAGCGAAAGCCATTACCTTACTATCGCAACAACGTCGGTGGCTTGGTGACGATTTGCGAGGCGCTTCAAGACCACGGCTGCAAGCGCTTCGTCTTCAGTTCAAGCGCCACTGTCTATGGCAAGTTCGAACGTCTCCCGATCACCGAAGACTCGACGTTGTCGCCTACCAGCCCGTATGCAGCTACCAAACTAATGGGCGAGCGCATACTTGAAGACTTGGGCGCCTCAGACCCGGATTGGCACACCGTCTCGCTGCGCTATTTCAATCCTGTTGGTGCGCACCCTAGCGGCCTGATCGGCGAGGACCCGCGCGGTGTTCCAGACACCCTGATGCCTTATGTCGCCCAAGTGGCTGCGGGCAGGCGCCAATACCTGCGGGTGTTCGGCAACGACTACCCAACCCCGGACGGCACAGGCGTGCGCGACTACACGCATGTCGTGGACGTGGCCGATGGCCACGTCGCGGCGCTCGACTACCTATTCAAGAACCACCGTAGCCTCACCGCGAATCTGGGCACCGGTCGCGGCCACAGTGTGCTGGAAGTGGTCAACGCATTTGAAGTCGCAAGTGGGCGCGCAGTGCCTTACCGATTCGAGCCGCGCCGTCCGGGGGACGTGGCAACAGCCTATTCGGATCCCGCGCGAGCGGAGCGCCTGCTCGGTTGGCGTGCAAGGCACGACCTCGCGCGCATGTGCGAGGACAGCTGGCGCTGGGAGCAGGCGAACGTCAGTGGCTTTGACTTCTAGACCGCTGCTATTCTGTCGATTCAGGCGAGCGCGTCTTCGTCAGTCTGACTGAGGCTCGGTCGAGCAAGGTTCCGTAAAGGGTCAGATATTTCGAGGCCACCTTCTGGAGGGTATGTTCCGGCACCACCCGAAGTCGTGCCTGGCGCCCGCACTCAGCCCTCCCCTCAGAATCCTGGAAGAGATCAACGATTGCTTCGGCAATAGACGGAACGCCCCCCAACGGCACGACACGACCATGCTTTCTGTGGGTTACGAGTTGCGTATTGCCCGGGATATCCGATACCACCGAAGGCAATTCCGCTGCCATCGCCTCTACCAGGGCTCGCGACATTCCCTCGGTGGCTGAAACGAGGGCAAATATGTCACCGGCGGACAGTAGTTGGTGTACCTGTTGTTGGTCTAGAAATCCGGCGAACAGTACATGCCGCGAGAGCACAAGCTCGACGACTTGAGCTTCAAGACGGCACCGCTCGGGTCCGTCGCCAGCAAGCACAAGCAGCGCCTGCGGCAGCGACTGAACGACCATGGAAAACGCGGCGAGAAGATCGCTCAATCGCTTGCCGTGCTCGAGGCGCCCAACATATACAACGACTGGTCGATCGGATTCGATTCGCCGATTTCGCCGCCATTCGTCACGGTCCTGGATAGACCGGGCCTTGCCGCTTATCTCACTGGGGAACATGTGCACACGGTCCGGATTGAACCCAAGTGATTCCATCTCGTGCCGCATCTCTGGGCTGCGAATGATGATGGCGTCTGCAAACCCGCGAAACAATGAAAGCTGCAACCGGCCCCAAAGTGTGTTGAGAAGTCCCTTCGCCTGGCCGTTGCCTGAGAACCTCAACACATTGACTTTGCCCAGTACGTGCATCAGCGGGACCGCAAACAGCGTCTGAGGTCCAGGAATGCTCCAGTGGATCACTTGAAACGACTTTCGTCGCAGGATCAATTGCGTCACTACGTCGATCGCGAACCACAAGGAGCGCCGATGTCCTGATCCCCAAGGAGTCGTGGCATGGACCTCGACACCATCCTTGTCGCGAAAACGACGGGAAGCTGGCATCCCGGGGCATCGCTCGGCAAGCACATGGCAGAAAACGCCTCTGCGTGTCAACTCGGCGGAAAGCATTTGCACATGAACTTCCGCCCCCCCGATAACGTAGGGTGCGTAATACCTGGTCACCGCAACGACGCCAAGTTCGCGCTTTCGAAGCCGGCCCACTGTGAACCGGCTACTCGCCACGAAGCGACTTGTAGAGGCGGGGAAGTGCGTCGCCGGCAGTCATTTGCACGAACAAGTCTTCGTCTTGCGGCGATTCAACGGGGTAGGAAATAGGAGTGCCACCCGGTGAAATGTACTTTTCAGGGTCGATGTAGATGATTCTCAGATTCAGCTCACGCGCGCGCTGCTGCACCATACGTCGGTCCGCATGAACACCAATGACGAGCAAGCTTCTTGCTCTGGGGTCGATTAGGCTGTCTCGATCCGTGGCGTCCAGATACAAGGGGAAATATGCTTCGGTATCGTAACGGCGCAGCGATACTTCTGGCAGACCGAGATCGACACATAAACAGTCGAAGTTATTTGAAATCACAGGTCCCACGAACTGGCCTTCCCGCCAGAGATCGCGAAGACAGTGGTAGAACGTCGTCGGCTCGGCAAGCACGCAGGCTCTATGGATGGCAGTCATTTTCTCGTAGCCCGACTCTGGGTTTGCGAGCATGTCGAGCACAGCATCATCCGCTGCTCGAAAGACAAACGAAAAGTCCGGGCGCGATACTCCGTAGATTCGGTGCAGGTTGGACAAAGGTGGCACGCCGGCCTCCATCGACGGACCACATCCTAGTTCCACTTGCGCGGGCAGGTAGGCCGCGATCTCTTCCGGAGTAATGTGCGTCGGTCGACCCGGCGGCGTTGTCGCTCGCAACCCCACTTCGTGGAACCATCGCCATGGCCGCGAAACCAGGTCGCTCGGATAGTCGTACTGTCGGGTCTGCACTCGAAGTTCCAGATGTCGGTAATCGGGCGGATTGCTCTTTCCGCGCCGGGCATCTTCTGGATGATGATCGAACTCTGCACAGTGCGCTTCAAGATCGCCAAGCGACCAGGACTCTTGGTCACCACTTGACGCGGCGCAGACCCACTGCCCCGCACGGAGCCGGTCGGAAATGCATTCTCGGTACTCGGCGATATCATCCTTGGGCAATGTGAGATTCAAACTGACATAAGTCTTCTCCAGCACAAACTGTCGACCTAGGACGCCGTACTGATCATAAAAGTGAATCAATCTGCGTCGAGCGTCGTGGCTGTCCTTCCATCCGGACAGCGCGGCATTCGAGGGGTGTTGGTGCCGTCGCCAGATCGACTCTGCCCACCGTCTATGCCAGCCAGTTTCGTTCGAGTTTATATGCTGCTCATAGCGGCGAAGCTGCGCGTCCGTCAACTCGGAAACGACCACGAATGGGAAGTGCATTTCACGATCCTCCTGGTTTTAGCCCTATTGATGTTAGTTCGAAGTATTGGCCGCAAGGACCAGCCAAATTGCTGTCCCTCAGGCCAGCGATGCGAACGACAGCGAAGCGTCGGATGCGTGAGTTCGTCGCCTTCGGCAGCAGTCGCTGACCACCGCCCACCGACAAACAAAATCGGCTATCCGGTTCACCAACAACCTCCCGATCCAGCCCTTCCTGCGATCGCCCTGGTGCGGCCCGGCCGGCGGCAGCCATTTACAAACCAAACACCCACTTCGCCAAGAACGATCAGCCGCCGCCCGCCGTAGCGACACCCGGGTCGCCGCCCCGTCAACGCATCACGCCACGCGCCCGAACCAAAACACGCTCAGCCCCGCAGATAGAAGTGCCAGCAACGCCCCTAACGCTGAAAACAAGGCACTGACCTCGGTCTCTTTTTTCTCGACCACGAGTTTGGCCGACAGCGACTCGTAGACCTTGAGCAGGTCTTGCGCGCTGCCGGCGTAGAAATACTCGCCGTGGGTCAGCACCGAGATGTTCTTCAGCGTCTCTTCGTCGAGCCGTACGCGCATGCTCCAGCCTTCGAAGCCGATGATCTCGCCGCTGGTTGTGCCGACACCAACGGTGTAGACGCGCACGCCGCGTTCGGCGGCCATCTTGGCGGCGTCGAGGGGGTCTGGGCCGGTGGTGCGCTGGCCGTCGGTGAGCATGATCACGGCGGCCGAGTTGTACGAACCCGGCTCGACCGGTTTGAACTCCTTCTTGCCCTTGTCGTCGCCCAGCATCTTGGGCATGTTGCGCTGGCCCGTGATCTGCGAGATCTCGATGCCATGGTCGGGGAAGAGCGTGGCCAGCGACAGCACGATACCGCTGCCGGTGGCCGTGCCGCGCTGCAACTGGAAGCGGTCGATCGCGGCGACGATGTCCTCGCGGCTGGTGGTCGGCGCCTGCACCACGGCGGCGGTGCCGGCGAACGACACCACGCCGACTTTCACGTCCCGCGGCAGCGCGGTGACAAAGGCCTTGGCGGCTTCTTGCGAGGCCACCAGCCGGTTCGGTTTGACGTCTTCGGCGCGCATGCTGCCCGACACATCCATCGCCAGGATGATCGTGCGCTGCGCCAGCGGCAGC
>JANPDN010000048.1:0-9132 GCA_031431555.1 Rubrivivax sp. | reverse complement strand
CGGCCGCGAGGTGCCGGCCTTCGGCATGGCTGGCGGCTCAAGTGGTGCGTTAGGCATCAACCGCGTCGAGCGCGTTGATGGCCGCCATGAACTGCTGCGCCATATCGGCTCGGCGGTGATGGAGCCGGGGGATGTCTTTGTCATCGAAACACCCGGCGGCGGTGGTTACGGTAGCGCTGATTGAAGCCGGCCGCGGCCGGCCCTCGGTAGTTCAGAACCGCCAGATATTCATCCTGGCGCCGGGTCTCAAACCCCGTACCGTGTCGTCGGGCGCGGTGCCCTGCAAGGCCAGCCGGATATCACGCGCGATGCGCCCGTTGGTGTAGTAGCTGTGCTGGGTCAGGCCGGTGACCAGCGGGCTGCAATCAACCTGCGCCATTTTCTGGTGCAGCACCTGCGGCCGCGCCGCGCCACGTTGGCCGAGGCGGTCGGGGTTGCCCTTGGTGTAGTCGCTGATGCGCAGCGCGGTGTCGCTGGGGTTGTGATAGATCCAGACCTTGTTCGCGACCTGGTGCACCTGCTCCAGCGCCTTGCCGTTTTCGAGCACATCGTCGTCGACATCGGCGGCGCACAAAAAGACGTGGTCAAACAGGCGCGGCAAGGCGGTGCCGGGGCTGTGCTCCCACAGGCGATTGAGCGCGTTCTGCAGCACATAGTTGCCCATCGAGTGCGCCAGCAGATGCAGCTTCTGGCCGCAGACCTGGGTCTCTTCCATTTGTGACACCGCGCGGTCGATCTCGCTGGCGCGCATGCCCTGGCCGGTGAGTTCTGCGCGCAGGTTCTGGACTTCGCGGTTGGCGATGCGCACCTCGCGGCCGAGCTCGTGCAGGAAGTCGCGCATCTTGAGCAAGCCGCGCCCGACCGCCCCCGCCGAGCCGCGGGCGTCAGAGCGGTCGCTCTTGTAGCTGGCAAACGGCAGCGCCTGGCCGTTGGACGGCCAGGTGAAGAGCACCACCCGCACCTGCTGCGTGTGCGCGCCGCCGTCTTCGGGCTGGTTCATCGTCGCTTCGAGGCTGGCCGCGCTGCCGACCGCGTCTTCCCATGTCACGTTGTAGCCGTGGATCAGCAGCAGCAGGTCGCGGCCGGCGCGCATATCGGTCTGCAGATCGGCGAACATCGCCTTCGAGCCGAGCAGCACCTTCTTCTGCGCCTCTTCGTTGACCATGCCTTCGGGGATCGACTCGGGGTAGGCCTCGATGTGCTGGCTATCACGCATGCATTGGCCGAAGTAGTCCTGCAAGGCCTCGCCGTCGCCGGGGCCGGTGTTGGGCCGGTGCTTGGCGAGCAGCTCGGCGACCTTGGCGTCGTCGGCGCTGAAGCTGACCTTGCCGAAGCGCAGGTTCTCCATGCCGTCGCTGGAAAACTTGGTGCCGTAGCGGGTCGGCTTGAAGCGGTCCGGCCCTTCGTGGCCGCGGTTGGTGGCATAGAAGACGGTGATGTCCAAGATGGTCTCCAGGTCGGTTCAACGGGGCGGCCACTTTGCGCCAGGATGCCGCCGCGTCAACCCCCAAGAGTGTTGAAGCGGTAAGACTTGCGGCGCGCGCGCGACACTGCAGCATCGCGCGGCAGTCACGCCCGCATCGCATGCTGCGGCGGTCGGCCACGCTACGATCCGGCTCCATGCTGACGCCGACGCCGACCCGTCAACCACCAAAGCCATGATCCTGCACCGCTGTCATCGCGTCGCGCGCGGATGTTTGACCGCGTCGCGCTGAGCCTGCTCAAGCCCGGGCTCGAGGCGCTGGCTCGGCGCATCGTCGGCGCTGGCATCGGCGCCGATGTGGTGACCTTCGTCGGTTTCGCCTTGGGCTTGGCCGCGGCCGCGTCGATCGCCATCGGCATGCCGCTGCTAGGCCTCGTGTTGCTGCTGCTCAGCCGCTTGCTCGACGGGCTCGACGGCAGCGTGGCGCGGCTGACCACGCCCACCGACCGCGGCGCGTTTCTGGACATCACGCTGGACTTCTTGTTCTATGCCAGCATCCCGCTGGCATTTGCCGTCAGCGACCCGGCGCACATGGCCTTGCCGGCGGCGGTGCTGCTCGCGGCCTTCATCGGCACCGGCTCGAGTTTTCTGGCCTTTGCGGTGCTCGCCGAGCGGCGCGGCCTGAAGAGCGAGGCCTACCCGGCGAAGGGCATCTTCTACTTGGGCGGCCTGACGGAAGGCACGGAAACGCTGGTCTGTTTTGCGCTGATGTGCCTGTGGCCGGCACAGTTCGCGTGGTGGGCCTATGGGTTTGCAGCGCTGTGTGCCTTGACGATCGTGACCCGCATTGTTGGGGGTTGGCGGGCGTTGAAGGTGTAATGTCGCGGCGCCGCGGGCGACCGAATCGCCAGGAGAGACGGATCCATGAACAAGAAAAAACTGCTGCTGTTGGCGGCCCTCGTATTGCTGGTCGCGGCATTCTTTGCGCTCGACCTCGGGCAGTATTTCAGCCTTGGCTACATCAAGAGCGCGCAGGGCAGCTTCACGGCCCTGTATGGCGATCAGCCGGCGCTGGTGATCGGCGTATTTTTTGCCGCTTACGTGGCGGTGGCGGCGCTGTCGCTGCCTGGCGCAGCGATCATGACCTTGCTCGCCGGTGCGGTCTTCGGCCTGGTCATCGGCACCATCATCGTGTCGTTTGCATCGAGTATCGGCGCCACGCTGGCGATGCTGTTTGCGCGCTACGTGCTGCGCGACAGCTTGAAGTCGAAGTTCGGCACCCGGCTGGCCGATATCGACCGCGGCATCGAGCGCGAGGGCGCGTTTTATCTGTTCACGCTGCGCCTGGTGCCGCTGTTCCCGTTTTTTGCCGTCAACCTGCTGATGGGCCTGACGACGATGAAGGCCGCGACCTTCTATTGGGTCAGCCAGCTCGGCATGTTTGCCGGCACCGTGGTCTATGTGTTGGCCGGCACGCAGCTGGCGCAGATCACCTCGCTCAAGGGCATCCTGTCGCCAGGGCTGATTGGCGCCTTCGTGCTGCTCGGCGTCTTCCCGCTGGTCGCCAAGAAGATCGTCGACATCGTCAAGGCGCGCAAGGTCTATGCACGCTGGGCGGACAAAAAACCGAAGTCGTACGACCGCAATATGGTCGTCATCGGTGCCGGCGCTGCCGGCCTGGTGACGAGCTACATCGCTGCGGCGGTGAAGGCCAAGGTGACGCTCGTCGAGAGCCACAAGATGGGCGGCGACTGCCTCAACTACGGCTGCGTGCCGAGCAAGGCGCTGATCAAGACCGCGACGCTGGCGCGCCAGATGCGGCACAGCGCCGACTACGGCATTGCGCAGGTCGATTTCAAGATGAACTTCGCCGACGTGATGGAGCGTGTGGCGCGCGTCGTGCGTGAAGTCGAGCCGCACGATTCGGTCGAGCGCTATACCGGGCTGGGTGTGGATGTCGTCGAAGGTACGGCCAAGATCATCGACCCCTGGCATGTGCATATCAAACGCCAGGACGGCAGCGAGCAGACCCTGAGCACCCGCAGCATCGTCATCGCCACCGGCGCGCGGCCGTTCGTGCCGCCGTTGCCGGGCATCGACGACGTTGGCTACCTGACCAGCGACACGCTGTGGGGCCTGCGTGAACAGCCCAAGCGCCTGGTGGTGCTTGGCGGCGGCCCGATCGGCTGCGAACTGGCGCAGAGTTTTGCGCGCCTTGGCAGCGAGGTCACGCAAGTCGAGATGGCGTCGCGGATCATGATCCGCGAAGACGAAGATGTCTCCGCCTATGCGCGCAAGGCGCTCGAAGCCGATGGTGTGATGGTGCTTACCGGCCACAAGGCGCTGCGCTGCGAAAAGACATTGGAAGGCAAATTCATCATCGTCGAAGCCGCTGGCAAGGAGATCCGCATCGGCTTCGATCTTCTGCTCTGCGCCGTCGGGCGGGTGGCGCGGCTGACTGGTTTTGGGCTCGAAGATATCGGCGTGCCGGTGAACCGCACCGTGACCGTCAACGAATATCTCGAAACCGTGTACCCGAACATCCTGGCCGCGGGCGATGTCGCCGGCCCCTACCAGTTCACCCACACGGCGGCGCACCAGGCCTGGTATGCAGCCGTCAACGGCCTCTTCGGTACCTTCAAGAAGTTCAAGGCCGACTACTCGGTGATCCCCTGGTGCACCTTCATCGACCCCGAGGTCGCGCGGGTCGGCCTCAACGAGCAGGAAGCGCGTGAAAAAGGCATTGCATTCGAGGTTAGCCGCTACGGCATCGACGACCTCGACCGCGCCATCGCCGACAGCGCTGCGCATGGCTGGGTCAAGGTGCTCACCGTGCCAGGCAAGGACAAGATCCTGGGCGTCACCATCGTTGGCGTGCATGCCGGCGACCTGCTTGCAGAATATGTGCTGGCGATGAAGTACGGCCTCGGGCTGAACAAGATCCTCGGCACGATCCACACCTACCCGACCTGGGCTGAAGCGAACAAATATGCCGCTGGCGAATGGAAACGCGCGCACCAGCCGCTGGGCTTGCTGAAATGGGTCGAGCGTTTGCATACCTGGCGCAGGAGTTGATGCGATGTTGAAAGCGATGTTGAAAAAATGGCTTGTATTGCTGGCCGCGCTGCTGCTCGCCGGCACCGCATCGGCGCAGTTCGATCACACTTATGCCGGCTGGGACGTGCTGGTCAAAAAAAATGTGCGCTGGTTGCCCGACAACAAACAGAGCCGCGCGGATTACAACGGCTTCAAGGCCGACCGCAACGAGCTGAAAAAGGCACTCGACGCCATGAGCTCGGTGTCCAAGGCCGACTTCGACGCCTGGAGCCGCGACCAGCAGATGGCGTTTTTGATCAACGCCTACAACGCCTTCACGGTCGAGTTGATCCTGACCAAGTGGCCGGACCTGAAATCGATCCGCGATATCGGCGGTGTTTTCAACAAACCCTGGAGCCTGGAGTTTTTTACGCTGCTTGGCGCCAAGCATCATCTCGACTGGATCGAGCACGAACAGCTGCGCCCGAGGTACAACGACCCGCGGGTCCACGCCGCAGTCAACTGTGCGTCGATAGGCTGCCCGGCCTTGCGCACCGAGGCCTTCGTGGCGGGCAAACTCGAGGCCCAGCTCGAAGACGGCATGCAACGTTTCATGGCCGACCGCACGCGCAACCGCGTGCGCGACGGGCGTCTTGAAGTGAGCAAGATCTTCGACTGGTTCGAGGGTGATTTCAAAGCCGGGCACAAAGGTTTCTCGAAGGTCGAGGATGTGTTTGCGAAGTACGCAACCCAGCTCAGCGACAAGCCCGAAGAGCAGGCGCAGTTGCGTGCCAAGACCCTGGCCGTGACGCACCTCGACTACGACTGGTCGCTCAACGTCGTCGGCCGGTGAGGCCTGCGGCAACTCTGCTGATCGGCGCGCTGGCGGTTGGTCTGGCAGTGGCATCGGGGCCAGCATCAGCACAGTCCCTGCTCGCCCCACTGAGCGACATGCAACGCTGGCTGCCGGCGCCGCTGCCCAAGCAGACGCTGCCGCCGACCCGCTTCACGGTGGTCGACGTCGACGGCGCCGCGGCGTTGCGCATCGAGTCGAGCGCGAGTTACGGCAACCTCGTGCATCAGGCCGACGGTGCCGCGGCGACCGCCCAAACGCTGCAGTGGCGCTGGAGGCTGGACACCGCGATCGACGGCGCCGACTTGCAGCGCAAGGCCAGCGACGATGCGGCATTGAAGGTCTGCGTGCTCTTCGAGATGCCGATCGACCGGGTGCCCTTTGTCGAGCGCCAGCTCTTGCGCATGGCGCGCGCTGCGACAAGTCAGGCGCTGCCGGCGGCGACGCTTTGTTATATCTGGGCGCCGCTGCTCAAGGCCGACACCGTGCTGCCCAACGCGCACACCCAGCGCATGCGTTGGCTCGTCCTGCAAGGCGCTGGCACGCCGCTGGCTGCGTGGCGCAGCGAGCGCCGCAACGTGCATGCCGACTTCTTGCGTGCGTTTGGCAACGAGACAACGCAGGTGCCGCCGATGGTCGCGGTGCTCGTCGGCGCCGACGCCGACAACACCGGCGGCTTGGGTCTGGGCCACATCGCAGTGCTGGAGCTGCACGCACGATGAAGCGTGTGGTGCTGCTCGGCGGCGGACATGCCCATGTGCATGTGCTGCGTGCGCTCGCCGCGGTGCCGCTGGCCGGCGCTGAAGTCTGCATGGTCACGCCCTTCAGGCGCCAGATGTATTCGGGCATGGTGCCGGGCCTGATCGCCGGGCACTACAGCGCCGATGCTTGTGCGATCCCGCTGCCGCCGCTGGCGCAGGCCGCCAAGGTCGAGTTCATCGACGGCGCCGCAGCCGGCCTGGACGCCGACCGGCGCTTGCTCAAGTTGGCAGACGGCCGCCGCATCGACTACGACGTGCTCTCAGTCGATACCGGCGCGACGATGCCACGTGACCTGATCCCCGGCGCGCGCGAACATGGTCTGTTCGTGCGCCCGATCGAACACTTCGTGAAGCTCTTCGACGGCGTGTTGACGCTGGCCGAGAAGCGCCCACTCGACATCGTCGTGATCGGCGGTGGCGCCGCCGGCTTCGAGCTCGCGCTGGCGCTGGCGCACCGGCTTGGGCGCGCTGGTGTTGTGGGCCGTGCCGAAGTTGATGGCGATGGCGATGGCAAGCCCGATGCATCGCGCATCGCGCTTGTGCTCGGTGGTGCAGCGCTGCTGCCCGGCTATCCACAAGCGGTTGTCGAGCGCGCGCTGCGCGTGCTCAAACAGCATCGGATCACCCTGTTGCCGGCGCTGTGCAGCGGCATCGACGGCGGCCATGTGCATCTGGACAACGGCGCGCGGCTGGCCTGCGATGTGCCGCTGATCGCGGTCGGCACTGGCGCGCCGGGTTGGTTGGCGGGCAGCGGCCTGCAGCTCGACGCGGCGGGCTTCGTCAACACCGCAGCGACGCTGCAGAGCCTGGCGCACCCAAACGTATTTGCCGCCGGTGACGTGGCTTCACGGCCCGATGCGCCGCATGCCCGCAGCGGTGTTTATGCCGTGCGTGCCGGCCCGCCGCTGGCCGAAAACCTGCGGCGCTTCTGTGGCGCTGGTGAACTGCTCACGCATGACCCCGGGCCCCGCACCTTGAACCTGCTCTCGTGCGGCGGCCGGCGCGCGATCATGAGCTGGGGCCGCTGGTCGGCCGAGGGGCGCTGGGTCTGGTGGTGGAAGGACCACATCGACCGCAAATTTGTGCGTCGCTACACCTTGCCGGCAGACGAGCCCTAAAGCGAAGACGAGGGCGAAGGCGCGCTCGGCGCGATCTCGCGATAAAAAACCGTCGTCGCACACAGGCCGCCCTGTGGCCACAGCGCAAAGCCCGGGATCACGCCAGCGCGCTGCCAGCCGAGCTGCGCATAGAGCCGCTCGGCATCACCGCCGGTGACGGTGTCGAGCACCAGCAGAGTCTTGCCGCAGTCTGCTGCCAGGCGCTCGGCAGAACGCATCAGCGCAGCGCCCAGCCCCTGCCGGCGCGCGCGCCGGTGCACCAGCATCTTGGCCAGATCGGCGCGGTGTGGCTGGTTCTCCGGCTGGTCGATGACCAGCTGCACGGTGCCGACGATGCCCTGTGCATCCTCAGCGACGAGCAGCACGCGCTCGCCGGCGGCAACCCCTTGTGCGACACGCTGCCAGAAGGCCAGCGCGCGCTCGCGTGTCAGCGGCAGCATGAAGCTCACCGAGGCACCCCCTTCGACGCAGTCGATCAAGACATCGGCGAGCTGCTCGATCTGCAAGTTGTCGATGGTGTGCAGGCGGCGCAGTGTCCAGGCGGGTGCGGGTTTGGTCATGTCGTCGGGTGCTGAAGCGTGCTTCAGCGTTTGCTCGGCCGGAAGGTGATGGTCAGCGTCGACGGCACGCGGCCGTCGGTATCGCGGGGCAGGGTGCCGGTGCGGTCGATGGCCTTGAGGACGGCGTCGTCCCATTCCTTGTTGCCACTCGGCGTGACGATGCGCCGGCCCATGATGCTGCCATTGGGGGCGCTGCGCACTTCGACTTCGGCGGCCGGGTTGCCGGTGAAGGATTCGGTGAAGACGATATTCGGGAAGATCGCGTTGACCAGCTTGCCGGTGTAGGTGGCCGAGGGCGCAGCATCAGTGCTGGCCGTGCCGCGCGTGCTGCCCGGCGCGCTGGCGATCTGGCCCATCATGCGGCGCAGGTTTTCTTCGCGCTGTTTGGCGACGCGGGCATCTTCGGCGGCGAGTTCGACGGCTTCGCGCGCAGTGCGTGCATCGGCCTTGGCCTTTTCGGCTTTTTCGCGGGCCAGCTTTTCGAGCGCGGCCTTCTCGACTTTTTCTGCCTTCTCGTCCTTGGCGGCTTTTTCCTTCTTCGCCTACTCTACCGCAATCGGCGCTGCGGGCTGGGGGGGGGGGGGTGGGGGGGGTGCGGCTTTTTCGATCGGTTTGGGCGGCGCCGGCAGCGGCGCGGCTTCGGGCTCGACGGCCTTTGGCGCGGCAATTTGCGGCACCGCGGCCCAGAGCTCGGCGGAGACCACTTCTGGCGGTGGCAGACGCCAGTTGACGCCAAAGCTCAGCGCCGTGATCAGCCCGACATGCACCAGCGCGGCCAGCGCCGCGCCCGGCGCCATGCCACCCGGCGATCGCGGGTGCAGGGCGTCGTAGGCGCCGATCGTCGCAGCCGCTGCGGTCAAACGTTAGCCACCTTGCCGCACTGAAAGGCCGACCCGTTTGATGCCCGCCTTTTGCAGGCCGTCCATCACGCGCACGACGGTTTCGTATTTGACTTGCCGGTCGGCGCTGATGACCACCGGCACCTCGGCGTTGCCGGCCTGCGCGGCTCGAACACGCGCCGCGAGTTGGCCGACTGTCAGCGCCACCGGCTCGCCCTGGTCGACGCGGATGCGCAGTTTGTCGTCGATGCCGACGATGACTTCGACGACGCTGGCCGCGCGCTGCTGCGCGCGGCCCACCGTGGGCAGGTCGACGACGCCGGTCGTGATCAGCGGCGCGGTAACCATGAAGATGATGAGCAGCACGAGCATCACGTCGATGAACGGCACCATGTTGATTTCGTTCATCGCACGACGATGGCGCGCGCCGCCGCGGCTGGAGACGGCGGGCATCAGGGTTTGCCTTGCACGATCGTCGTCGCACCGGCCTGGGTGCTGCCGACGTTGCGCTGCAGGATGTTGGTGAACTCCTCGATGAAGGT
>JANPDN010000047.1:0-6256 GCA_031431555.1 Rubrivivax sp. | reverse complement strand
CCTTGCGGCTGGCCGGCGAAAACCACTATCCCGAGCGATGGAACGGCGTCACCGTGATGCAGGAAGGGCAGATCCACATGGCCACCGGCGCGGCGCTGAGCGCGGTCCCGTTTTTCGAGCGTGCGGGCCGCGCGGCACGGGGTTCGCAAGCCGACTTCTGCTGGTGCCTGGCCCACCTCGCGCGCGCGCTTGCTGCGTTCGACGCCGGCGGCGACGACAACGCGGCGCGCGCCGAGTTGGCAACCGGGCTTGCGCTGGCGCGTGCTCTGCACTGGCAGAACTTCTTTCGCGCCAGCCCGCATGTGGCGGCGCGAGTCTGCGCGTTGGCGCTGGAACACGAGATCGAGACCGCCTTCGTGCGCGAACTGATCGTCGCGCGCGGTCTGGATGCGGTGCGCCCCGACCTGGCGGCCTGGCCGTGGCCGATCCGCGTGCGGGTGCTCGGACGCTTTCGCATCGACATCGACGCGGTGCCGCTGTCCTTCAGCGGCAAGGTGGCGCGCAAGCCGCTTGAGTTGCTGCAGTTCGTGGTCGCTTCGGGCGGCAGCGATGTCTCGGTGGCGACCGTGATGTTCGCGCTCTGGCGTGACCTCGAAGGGGACAACGCGCGTTCTGCGTTCAACGTGGCGTTGCACCGGCTGCGCAAGCTGCTGGCCCACGACGATGCGCTGGTGCTCGAACTCGGCCGCCTGAGCCTGAACCCGCGCCGCGTGTGGGTCGATTGCCTGGCCTTCGAGCAGCTTGTCGACACTGTGGGCCTGGCCGACCCGCTGCCGGCCGTGGCGGCGCAGGCGGCGCGGCGTGCGGTGGCGATGTACGGCGGCCACTTCCTGAACGACACCGAAGACGAGCCCTGGCAACTCGTCTGCCGCTCGCGCCTGGCGAGCAAGTTCAAGCGCACTGTCGGCCAGCTCGCGCGCCACGGCCTCGCACAGGGCGACACCGGCTCGGTGCGCGGGCTGCTCGAGCGTGCCATCGAACTCGACCCGCTGGCCGAAGACCTGGTGCGCGCGCTGATGCAGCTGTTGATCGAGTCGGGGGAACAGGCCGCCGCGCTGGATGTCTTCGGCCGCTGCCGCGTCGCCATCGCGCAGGCGCTGGCCGCCAAACCGGCAGCGGCGACGATGGCGCTGGTGGAGCGGATTCGCGCGATGGGATGACGAGGCTCCCCCCCACGAACGGGGTGCGAGCGGTATGTGTTTCGTAAGGCCGGGCTGCTTAGCCTGGGCTGGTCGAACCTGCCGCCACCGAGGAGACCCATGAAAAACGTATTCGGAACCTGCGTCTGTATCGCCATCCTGCTGCTGGCGGGGCTGCCTGCGGCACGCGCCGCGCCGTTTTACGTGGCGGGTGTCGCCGGGGGTGCCGACGCCAACGACAGCAGCCGGCCCTGCAACATCGCCGGCGGCTTCAGCGAGAGCTACCGGACTTTCCCGCTGGATAGATTTGTCGCCCTCGCCGATGGTCGGGCGACGGCGTTCAACCCCTGCTCGCCGCTCAGTGGCTCGCCTTTGTCGGTGGCATCGGCGACACTGCAGAGTGGGCAGTTGAAGGTGTTTGCGCAGGCCCAGCTCGACGCGCCGCCTTATCGCCAGGAAGCCACCGCGCGCGCCTATTTCGGCGACGATGTGCAACTGTTTCTGGGCAGCACGCCGCTAGTGCAACTGCCCAACGGGCTGGTCGGCGAGATCAGGCTCAGCATCCACGGCAGGCGCTCCACCGAGCTGCTCGATGCTGGAGCCAACCTCGAGGTGAGCGACCTGCTCTTGGGTCACACCATCGGCGAGCAGATCGTCGAAGACCTGCAAGGCGGCGAGACCCTGGTGGTGCAGTTCGACCGGCCCTTCAGATTCTTCGCCGACCTGACCGTGACCGCGATTGACGGCCAGTTCGGCAACTTCGGCAGCACCGGCACGATCTCGATCAGCCTGCCGCCTGGCTACAGCTTCGGCTCGGCCTCGGGTGTGCTGCTCACACCCGTTCCTGAACCCGGCACCTGGGCCTTCATGCTGGCCGGCCTGGGGCTGGCGGGTTGGGCCGCCTGGCGCGCGCGCGCCCGGTCGCGTGTGGTGCGCAGTTCTGCGCCGTGCGCCTTGATCGCCAAGGCGACGCTGGTGGCGCTGATGCCCGCGGGCGCGTTGGCCGCCGCCGTCACGACGACCGCGTCGCCCGCAGCGCCGGGGAGCAACTTGTGGACGATCGAGTATGTGGTCACGGCCAGCGCCGGCGACGCCACGATTGAGCAGTTCACGATCTACTTCGAGCGCGCGCTGTACGCCGACCTGGCCGTCGTCGCGTCGCCCGCGGCGTGGGATTCGTTGGTCGTGCAAGGCGACCCCGCGATCCCGGCCGACGGGTTCTTCGACTCGCTGGCGCTCGGCGCCGGTGTCGTCGCCGGCGCGTCGCAAGGTGGCTTCGCCGTGTCGTTTTTGTTCCTGGGCCTGGGCGCGCCCGGCAGCCAGCGCTTCGAGGTCGTCGACCGGGTCAGCTTCGATGTGCTGGAGGCCGGCTCCACAGTGATCTCGAACGTTCCGGAACCAGGCAGCTGGCTGCTGGCGGGCGCGGGCCTGCTGTTGCTGCAGTCCCGGCGCGCGCTGCACAGCCGATCGTCGGCGGTCAACGCAGGCAGCAAAGAATGACCCGCCAAGCGGTCGGTGGTGGGTCGGCAGGCGCTCTTCTGAAGGCCGCGCTGCTGGGTCTGGCGCTCACACTGTCTTCTTGCGGCGGTGGTGGTGACGACGCTGCGCGCGAGGAACTTCAGGCCGTGGCGGCGCAGGTGCAGTTGCCCGCCGCGGCCGCACCCGGCGCGGCCAGCGTCACCCTGCTCACCAGGCTGAGCGAGAAGCGAGTCAGCCGCACGCTGTTCGAGTACGTCTTTCAGGTCACCGTGAAGAATGGCACCGAGCCGCAGACCGGCGTCATCGTGGCGCTCACGGGCGCTGGCGCTGGAACGACGATCGTCGATGGCGCCGTTGATGTGGGTGAGCTGGCGCCCGGCGCCACGGTCACACCCGACGACACGATCACCTTGCGCCATGACCGCACCTTGCCATTCGCTGCCAACGCGCTGGTCTGGCAGGTCAGCAGCGGCAACGTGTTCAAGATCAGCGATTACACGCTGGTCAGCAGCACGCTGGTCGGCGGCACGGTATTCGAAGACACGTTCCGGGCCAAGGTCACCAACCGGGCGTCAGGCGACTTCAACATCAACGCCACCCTCAAGGCGGCCGGCGCCGGCACCATCATCGTGCAAGGATCCCTCGCCTTCGGAGACGTGCCGCTCGGTGCGACCATCGAAAGTACTGACACCTTTGTCGTGCGCAATGATCGCGGCGTGCCTTTCGACAGCCGCGCCTTGGTATGGACGACACGCGCAGTCCCGCTTGCCCGAACTGCGTTCGAGTTGATCGACAACGCGCTTGCAGCCGGACTCGTCGATGCCGAGACTGCGCTGCTGTACAGGGTGTACGCCGAGTTCGGCGACGACCGCCTGCCCGCGCAGTACGTGGGCCGCGACGTCGCCTTCAACGAGTTCACCCTGTTGGGCGTGGCAGAAAGGCAGTTCGATTCGCTTTCGCCGGCGACTCAGCAACTGATCGCCCCGTTCTTGCTCCCACCCGATGTGCCTGGAAGCTGGTACGCGCTTCGAGCGGCCCGGCAACTGGCGCGCCCCCTGAGCGCCGCCAGGCCGGCGGCGTTACCGGGCTGGACTCCGAACTGGCAGCCGGTGGACGGGGACCCCGCCAAGTCGAAAGTTCGTGTCTGGTGGGATCAAGGCAACGCTGCGACCGGGGCGCGGGACGTCATCGACGCGATTCGGATCAGAGATGAAATCGACAGCAAGATATGGGGGAAGTTGACGCAGTTGCTGGGCGGCGAGCCGTTGCCGGACGCAGGGGGCGCGCGCGAAGGCGGTGACAGCAGGCTCGACATCTTTCTGCATCCTGTTTTGGGGGCGGAGGCCCGCAGCCGCAAAGCAGGCTGTCATGTCGAGGTGCCGGCAGTCATCATCCTTGGCGAAGGCGTCTATCGCAACAATTCGTCCGTGGTTCATGAGTTGACGCACGCGATCCTTATGGCGCGCAAGCTCAAAGGCGGCTGCGGCAACTTTTTTTCGGAGTTCGCATGGATGCACGAGGCCACCGCCACATGGGCAGAGCATTTCGTTTACCCGCTTGTAAATTTTGAGCACCGCGCGGCACCGTGGTTTCTTCAAAGGCCGGAGGTCGAGCTCGAGAAATACGAGCCCTTCAACAAGATCAACCCGCATCAATACGGCGCGTATTTGTGGTTCTTTTATCTGACGCGCGTCGTCGATGACGCGGCGGGCTCCGTCGTAAGGAACACATGGAATGCCGCAGCGGGAACCGACAGCCTGCGCGCGATCGAAGCCGCCATCGGCAACCTGGGAGGGTTCATGGAGGTGTGGCCCCAGTTCGTGCTGCGCAACTGGAACCAAGCTGACCCCTACCGCGACTACTTCCGGGACAAGCTCGATAAGCGAGCGACGGAAGAGGTCACCGAGGCGCCATCTTTGTCTGGAAAGGCGTCGGTCACCTACTCGCTCGCGCATCGGATTCCGCACCTGGCGGCGCGCTACTTCCACTACGACCTGTCAGGAGACGACACCATTCGCAGCCTCTCGTTCACCCACCCCTACTGGTGGGGGCAGGAAGCCACGGCGAAGGTTCAGGCCATTGTCAAGATACGGGGCCAGGATTGGAAAGTGGCCGAAGACTGGACCAGTTTCCGGAAGAAAACGTTCTGCCGCGACAAACCGGCGGAAGATGTCGAAGAACTGGTCATCGTGATCAGCAACAGCGAGTTCTCGGATCGAACGCACGTACTCTCCGACATCAACTCTCCGGAAGGTCCGGCCACTCAGCTCAAGATTTCGGCACTCGGCTGCAACCCGTGGATCGGCTCGGTGCAGTTCAACTACACCGAAACGTTCAACGAGCCGGGGTCCCAGATTACGACGACAGAAACAGCGTCGGTCAGCAACGTTGTTTTCGAATTTGTCGATGGTGACGAAGACGGCGCAAATTACAAGGCGAGCGGCGGCGTCGTGAACTGGCGGCACACCGGTACTGCCAGCCTCGGCTTCGGCACGCTGCAATGTGCGGGCGAGGCTGCGGGTGCATTTCTGGTATCGGCCGGATTCAGCACGCTCGATGTTTGGAGAGTCAGTCCTCCGCTGGGCAACGATTCCGGCCTGGTCTATGGAGGGCAAGGCGTTGTGTCCAACTACCCCCAGCAGGTCGTGGAGCCCATCTACTATGCCTGCAACAACGGCGCGCGCTACCCGCCCACGAATCAACTCAGGTTTCTCAACTGGTTGGAGACCAAGCCGCCGATTGATCCGCCGATCCTGCCCGAGATCTACCACAAGGTCACCATCGTCAATGGCATCCCCGTGATGAGCGGCAATTCCAAGTTTGGTCCAAAGGGGCAGTACACGTGGAGTTGGGAGTTGAAGCAGAAGCGCTAGGCGCCCTGACTCGACACCGCCGCGCGATCAACTGCGCAGCGCGCGTGCCGGTGTGACGCGGGCCGTCTGCGTGACGCCGTTGCCGGCGGCAAAGACCGGTCGCTGGTCGGTCGCGCCGAGTTCATCCAGGCTCGCCACGATCACCAGCGTGACCATCAGCGCGAAGCCGAACGACAAGGCTTTGGTATGGATCGATTGCGTCATGACGGGCTCGTTGCAGCGCATCGCAGCGGCATCTCGGCGAAGATCTCGCCTTCGGGTCTGGCCGCGGACACGTTCATCACCAGGTTCTCGATCCGCATGCCCCACTGGCCGGGGTCGGTAGCCCACGGGTTCGATGGCGGTGACCACGCCCGGCTCCATCGCCATGTGCCATCGTCACGTGAGCATCGGGGATCGCCTTGCTGATGCTTTGTGAGCCTTCGTGCATGTCGAGGAAGTCGCCCACGCCACGGCCGGTGTCGCGGCCGAACTCCACGCCCTGGTCTCACAGCGGCGCGCGTGCGGTGGCGTCGAGCATCGGGCTCAAGGTGCCACGCGGGAACTTCGTGCGGCTCAGGGCCAGCGCGCCCTTGAGCACCCGCGTGTCGTCGCGTTTCATCGCTGTGCTGACCTCGCCCACGCTCCTAGACACAGGTGATGTTTGTCGTGCCGCCGACGTACCGGCGCATAGGAATTTCAAACGCCATTTGCACAGCCCGCTTAGCGGGCCGAGGTCGACGCCCAGGTCGGCCTGAGAGAGCGGCGGCTGCTGCGGCTCCGACC
>JANPDN010000046.1:0-100931 GCA_031431555.1 Rubrivivax sp. | reverse complement strand
CGATCCGGTCTGGTTTGGTGTGCTGATCGTGCTCGTGGTGCAGATCGGCCTGATCTCGCCGCCGGTCGGGATGAACCTGTTTGTGCTCAATGCGCTGCTCAAAGGCGTCTCGCTGCGGCAGATCTTTCGCGGCGTCTGGCTGTTTGTCGCGATGCTGGTGATCGCGCTCATCGTCGTGCTCGAGTTTCAGCCTATCGCGTTGTGGTTACCGAGCTTCATGCGCTGACGGCGGCCCGCGGCTTGAGCCTGCGCCAAACCCGCCAGCCCAGCAGCAGGGCCAGGATGGCGGCATAGACCGACCATTCGGCAAAGTCGTTTTTACCGGCACGCATCCAGAAAAAATGCAGCAGCGCGAGCAGCGCAGTCGCGTAGACCAGCCGGTGCAGCCGTTGCCAGCGCTGGGCTCCCATCTGGCGGATTGCGGCGTTGAACGAGGTCGCGGCCAGCGGCAACATCGACAGCAGTGCGGCGCTGCCGACCAGGATGAACGGGCGCTTGATGATGTCCTTGACGATCGCAGCGACATCGAAGCCCATGTCGAGCCAGGCAAAACACATGAAGTGGGTGAGCCCGTAGAAAAACGTGAACAGGCCGAGCATGCGGCGCAGCCGCGCCAGCGCATGCCAGCCGGTCAGCGTGCGCAATGGCGTGACCGCCAGCGTCAGGCACAGCAAGCGCAGCGTCCAGTCGCCGGTGCTGCGGATCAAGGCCTCGGCGGGGTTGGCGCCCAGGGTGTTGGCGATCGCACCCCAGAGCAGCCAGGCAAACGGAGCCAAGGCCAGCACAAACAGCGCGGGCTTGGTCTCGCGCCGAAGCAGCCAGCGGTTCATCAGGCCACCTCCGCGCTGCGCGCTGCGGTATTCGCCCTTGGGGCGGCCCGGCGGGCTCATGGCTGGCGTGCGGCGCTGGCTCTCAGTAGAGGCGCTTGAGGTCCATGCCGGCATAGAGCTGCCCCACCTGCGACTCGTAGCCGTTGAACATCAGCGTCGGACGCTTTTTGGCCAGCACGCCGTCTTCGCCGATGCGGCGCTCGCTGGCCTGGCTCCAGCGCGGATGGTCGACGCCTGGGTTGACGTTGGAGTAAAAGCCGTATTCGCTGGCCGCAGCGACTTCCCAACTGGTCTTCGGCTGCTTTTCCACGAAGCGGATCTTGACGATCGATTTGCCCGATTTGAAGCCGTATTTCCAGGGCACCACCAGGCGCAGCGGCGCGCCGTTTTGCTTGGGCATGACTTCGCCATACAGACCGAAGGCGAGCAGCGTCAGCGGGTGCATCGCTTCGTCGATGCGCAGGCCTTCGACATAGGGCCATTCGAGCACCGGCGAACGTAAGCCCGGCATCTGCGCGCGGTCGGCCAGGGTCACGAACTGCACAAACTTGGCGTTGCCGGTAGGCTCGACTTTTTTGACCAGCTCGGCCAGCGAATAACCGACCCAGGGGATGACCATCGACCAGCCTTCGACGCAGCGAAGCCGGTAGATGCGCTCTTCCATCGGGCTCAACTTGAGCAGCGCATCGAGATCCCAGTTGCCGGGCTTGCGCACCGCGCCTTCGATCGCCACCGTCCACGGCTTGGTCTTCAGCGTGTGGGCGTTGGCCGCGGGGTCGGCCTTGTCGGTGCCGAACTCGTAGAAATTGTTGTAGCCGGTGATGTCGGCATAAGACGTGAGCTTTTCCATCGTCGCCGCGCCGCTGACCACGCTGCGCGCGCCGGGCAGTGCGACGAGCTTGCCCGGGCCGGGGGTCATCGCGATCGCTTCGCGGCCAGCCCAGCCGGCAAGCACCGTTCCGGCTGCGCCGGCAGCGAGCCCGCGCAACAGCGTGCGCCGTTGTTCGGCGACATGGCGCGGTGTGATCTCCGACGCGCTCGGGTGCTGGTGACCGCGGTCTTTCAGATAGTGCATGCCCAGATTCTCCGGATGTTGGTCAGCCGGCCGCCGACCCTTCGAGTGCTATTCGGTCGCCCGTTGTCGGCGCGACATTACACCGGCAGCGATGCGCTCAACCAAGCAAAAGGCCGGTCATTGACCGGCCTTCGAGTGGGCGTCCGGCGCGGGCCGTTTAGCGCGGGCCTTCAGCGCAGGCCGGCGATGTAGTCGGCGACGGCCTTGATTTCCTGGTCGTTCATCTTCGTCACCACGGCCGCCATCTGCAGGCTGTTGCCACGCGCACCGGAGCGGAAACCGAGCAGCTGCGCTTCGACGTAGTCGGCATGCTGGCCACCCAGGCGCGGATATTGCGCCGGCACGCCGGCACCCGCCGGGCCATGGCAGCCGGCGCAGGCGGCGACGGCTTTGTCGCTGATGCCACCACGCCAGATGCGCTCGCCCAGGCGGATCGAATCCTTGTTTTTCGCAGCGCCGGGTTTGGCGGTTTTGCCGGCGTAAAAGGCGGCGACATGTTTCATATCGTCGTCGCCCAGCGTTGCGGCAAAAGCCTTCATCACCGCGTTGTTGCGCTTGCCGGATTTGAATTCGGTCAACTGCTTGACCAGGTATTCCGGATGCTGCCCTTGCAGGATCGGGTTGGCCGGGCTGCCGCGGCTGCCGTCGGCGGTGTGGCAAGCGCCGCAGACCGCGGTCACCAGCGCCTGGCCCTTGGCCGGATCGGGCTTGAACGCAGCTTTGGCCGGCTCGGCAGCCAGCGCAGGGACGGCGGTCGACGCGGTGATCAGCGCGGCAAGGAAGATGGCGAATGTCGGCTTCATGTCGATAGGTGGCGTCAAAGCGTGGGCGTAAACCCAACGATTTTACAATGCGCCATGAACCCGACCCCAGCCGCCACTGCCACGGCCCCCGCGAAGCAGCTTGCGGCCCTGGCCTGGGCCCATACCGCACGCTTCCTCACGACGGCGTCGCAGCTCGACCAACTGCCGCAACATGGCCTGGCCGAGATCGCTTTTGTCGGCCGCTCCAACGCCGGCAAATCGACCGCGATCAATACCCTGGCGCAGCACAAGCGGCTGGCATTCGCGTCGCGCACACCGGGGCGCACGCAGCACATCAACCTGTTCGAAGTCGGCCCCAAGGACGCCGCCGACACCGTCTTTGCCGACTTGCCCGGTTATGGTTATGCGGCAGTCGAGCGGGACGCCAAGCGGCGCTGGCAGCAGGTCATGGCCGACTACCTGGTGCAGCGCAAGCCGCTGCGCGGTGTCGTGCTGATGATCGATTCGCGGCTCGGTTTTACCGATCTCGACCGGCGCTTGCTCGACTTCATCGCCGCACGCATCGACAGCGGCGAGGTCAAGCTGCTGGTGCTGCTGACCAAGGCCGACAAGCTCAACCGCAGCGATGCGCAACAAGCGCTGACCGCCGCGCAGACGGCGCTGGGTGAGTGGGCGGGCGAGAAGGCCGATATCGGCGTCACGCTGTTTTCTGCGCTCAAGCGCATCGGCATCGGTGACGCGGCGCAGACCTTGTTCGACTGGAGTCGGCCCTGAGCCCGCCGGGCCGCCCCAAGGGCGAATACGGCAGTGCGGAGCACGAAGGTTCGACGGGGGTGGTCGAACTGTTCGACGCGGTCTTGCCGCATGGCATCACGCTCAGCTGCCGCAGCGCCGGCCCCGCCGCGGGCACGGATGCACCGCGCGTGATGTTCCTGCACGGTTTCCCTGAAGCCGCTTTTGTGTGGGACCAGGTCATGCTCGCGCTGGCGCCGGGCCTGCGTTCGGTGGCGCCCAACCTGCGTGGTTACGAGCGCTCGTCGGCGCCGGCGGAAGTCGCCGCCTACCGCGCGAAACACCTGATGGCCGATATCGTGGCCCTGGTCGAGCAGACCGGCGCCCCGCTGGACCTGCTCGTCGCCCACGACTGGGGCGGGGCAGTGGCCTGGAATCTGGCGGCGCAGTGTCCGCAGATCATGAAGCGGCTGATGATCATCAACTCGCCGCACCCGGCGACTTTTTTGCGCGAGCTGCGCGACAACGCCGAGCAGCAGGCGGCCAGCGCCTACATGACTTTTTTGTGCCGGCCGGATGCCGAAGAATTGCTCGCCGCCAACGATTTCGCGCGCATCTGGCCGTTCCTGAACAACCCCGATCGTGCGAGATGGCTAACCCCTGAAGTGAAGGCTCAGTACGCCGAAGTCTGGTCGGCCGGCCTGACCGGTGCGCTGAACTTCTACCGCGCGTCGCCGCTGCGCCCGCCGCTGCATCCCGACGACTTGATCCACACCCTGCAGCTGCCCGACACGATGGTCACCTCGCGGGTGCCGACGACGATCATCTGGGGCGAGGCCGATATCGCGCTGCGCCCGGGCCTGCTCGACGGCATCGAACGCTGGGTGCCCGACCTGGCGCTGCGCCGTATTCCAGGTGCCAGCCACTGGATCGTTCACGAGCAGCCGGCGCTGATCGTGGCCGAGATCCAGCGCGCGC
This sequence comes from Rubrivivax sp., assembly GCA_031431555.1. Lineage (GTDB taxonomy): Bacteria > Pseudomonadota > Gammaproteobacteria > Burkholderiales > Burkholderiaceae_C > Rubrivivax. The sequence goes on along the minus strand of JANPDN010000046.1, from coordinate 96,552 downwards.
TCGCCGCCTAAGGCCGACCGATAAAAAAGACGATCCCGGTGCTGCCGCGGTGCGCCGCGGTCAGGCCCAGGTACATCGGCCCGATGCCGGTGTCGGCGCCGAGAAAGAGGCTCATGCCCGAGCGCAAATCGGACAGCGAGACCTGGCCACGCTGCAGCCAGGTGTTGCCGGCTTCGAGCGTGGCGCCGACGAAGAAGCCGCGGGTCAGCACGACGGCGCGGTTCAGGCGCATGTACCAGGTCAGGCGGCCGAAGAGCAAGTGGTTGCCGCTGAGCTGGCCGGTTTCGTAACCCGACAGGTTGTGAAACCCGCCAAGCGTGAAGCGCCCGATCAAGGGGGTGCCGCCTTCATCCGACAGCGAGCCCATCGTGTGCAGGTTCAGGGTGTGGCGGCCAAAGGACCGGACCCAGGTCGCGCTGCCCTGCACGCGGTGGAACCGCTCGTCCACAGTGCCGCGGCGGATGCCGACGATGGCCTCGGCTTCGACGCGGTAGCCACTTTGCGGGAACAGCGCGTAGTCGAGCTGGTCGACCACGCTGCGCGCGCGAAAGCCGGTCTCGTGCCAGACATCGGTCTGTGCGGACGCAAACTTCGCCGGGTCGACCAGGTGCGGGCTGGTGCGCTGCGTGCTGTGCAGCAGCCCGAAACGCAGCTCGCCAAATTCGCCCCAAGGCTGGCCGAGATCGATGCCGCCCCGGCCGACGCTGCGGTTGAAAACCGCGGCCTCGTCGCCGGACAAGGTGTACATCGACACGCGCCGGCTCTCGGCCGCGGCCCAGCCCGACACAAACCAGTCTTCTGAGAGTTTGTTCGACCAGTTCAGCGGGTGGTAGATCTCGGTCGACAGCATCGGCGATTCGCCCAGGTTGAGCCGGTTGCGCCATTCGGTGCCGTTGGGGGTCAGCCAATGCCGGTCATGTGCGAGCTTGAGATTGAAGGCGCTGCGGCCGGCAAAGTCGGTCGACAGATCCAGCCCGACGCGCAGGTAGTTCGGCCCCCAGGGTTTGTCATCCAGGTCGAAGAGCAGGCCTTCGCCGGCGGGGGTGCGCACGACACGGTAGTCGCTGCGCAGATAGTCGCCGCTGGCGGCCAGCCGCCGCGCATCACGCTCGGCTTTGGCCGCGTCGAAGATCCGGCCGGGTTGCGACTCGAGCTGCGCCGCCAGGCGTTGCGGGTTGGTGCGCGTGGTGCCCTCAAAAGCGACAAAGCCCAGCTTCACCGGCTCGCGCGGCGGCGCCCGGTGTGCGTCACCCCACTCGGCAAAACGGGCGGCGTCCAGCGCGAGAGCGCTCAGTCGCGGCAGGTTGGCTTCAGCGGCGGCGCTGCCGCGCTGGAAGAAGTCGGCGGTTTTGTCGAAGTCACCCGAGCCCAGGGATTCAAGCGCGGGTTTGATCAGCAGGTCGATGCCGGGCTTGAGCAGCGCGATGCTGCGCTGCACGTTTTGCTCGGTCAGGATGTTGATCATCTGTGCCGTCAGCCCGACCACCGAGCCGAGGCTTTCGCGCCCGCCGACCGGCGTGCCGACATTCACCGCGATGACGATATCGGCGCCCATCCGGCGGGCGATATCGACCGGCAGGTTGTTCACCAGGCCGCCGTCGCCGAGGATGCGCCCGCCGCTGTCGATGGGCGCAAAAACACCGGGCACGCTCATGCTCGAGCGCAGCGCGGTGGCCAGGTCGCCACCATCGAGCTCGACCGCGGCGCCGGTTTCCATGTCGGTGGCCACAGTGCGAAATGGAATCGGCAGTTTGTCGAAGCGCTCGATATTGCGCACCGGCAGCGTGTAGCGGCGCAGCAGCGACTCCAGCCCGCGGCTGGAGACGGCGGCCTGCGGCAGGCGCAGTTCGCCATCGCGCAGGCCGAGTTCGATCACTGCCGAGATCTCGAAGTCCTGTTCCTTGCGGCGCTGCGTCAGCTCGCGGCGGCTGACACGCTGCGCAAAAACATCGTCCCAGCGCACCGCGAGCAGCTCGCGTTCGATTTCTTCGGCGCGCATGCCGGTGGCGTACAGGCCGCCAATGATCGCGCCCATCGAGGTGCCGACGATGATGTCCACCGGCACGCGCTCACGCTCGAGCACCTTGAGCACACCGACATGCGCCAGCCCGCGGGCGCCGCCGCCCGACAGCACCAGGCCGATGCGTGGCCGCGGCGCCGCGGCCTGGGGCTCTGTGCTTTGCGCCAGCACCGGCACCGGCACAGCGCTGATCAGCGCTGCAATTCCGAGGCTGCAGATCAGGGCGGCACGCAGGCGACGCAGGGGCATCGGCCGATTATCGGCGGCGGCTCGGCCGGCACCGGCGCCGCAGCCGGGCCGACGCCGAGTCTCAGCGCCGCCTCAACGGCGCTTGCCAGCGATGCGCGGCGCGATGACCTCGATCGCCTCGTGGACCAGCGAGCGCGCCAGCAGCGGCTGCGCCAGGCCTTCGGCATGGAGCCGGTTCAGGGCCGCGCGCTGGATCGCCCAGACCCTATCGGAGCGGCCGTCGGCAAAGAGCCAGACCTCGCCCATCTCGCCGCGCCAGAGCATCAGCGTGTGCAGCCATTGGCCTTGCAGGAACAGACGCAGCGTGTCGCCCGGGCGGCGTTCGTCGAGCCAGACTGCGGCAGTTGCCGGCTCGGGCAGCGAGTCAAGCAGTTCGGCGGGCACGGTGTCGAGCTGTGCCACGTCGAGCGCACCGGCGCTGGTTTGCGGGCCGCCGTCGTTGCGCGCGAGCCGGTGATCGAGCCGCATCAGTCTTTCGATCTGCCCGGCATGCGCTTGCAGCAGGCGCGCAACACGTTGCCGATCAAACGCCGCGAGCCGGTCGAGCGCCGCGCGGAACAGTTCGGCATCGGGCTCGGCCTGCTGGCCGATATGTTCGATCAGGCTTTCGATATGTTCGATCGCGCGCATGCGTTCTGGGTGCGGCGGGTCAGGCAACAACTCGGCCTGCGCCGCGATCGCGTCGACGAGCAGCCACAGCGGGTGATCGGGGCGGTCAAGCAGTTTGGGGTCACGCAAGGCCATGCGCAGTGCCGATGTCTGCAAGCGCGAGATCGCGGCTTTTACCGGCCGCGTCAGCAGGCGGTCGGCAAGCACAAAGTCGAACAGGCGGCCCAGGATCTCAAGCCGTTGGTGGTCGCTGACCGCGGTGCTGGTATGGGCCAGCTGATCGGCGATGTCGCGCAGCGCCTGGTCGGACAGCGTGCGCCCGCCACGCGCGCCCGCTGCCAGGATCACGGTGCGGTAAGCACCGGGTTCGACGCCGCCGTCTTCGAGCCGCCGGCATGCCGACGCATAGGCTTTGCGCAGCACCTGCGCCAGCGGCAGCGAGGCGTGGCGCATGAACATGATCTTGGACGCGCCCGACAGCGGCAGAACCTGTGCGGCGACCCACAGCGCGCGGGCATGGGCGTCGGCGCGCACGGGGTTGTGGTCGACGGCCACATCCATGTCGCCGGCCAGCGCCGCAGTGAAAGTGGCGAGTTCGCGCAGCTCGAATTCGGCCGTGCTCTTGATCGCTTCGACGGTGCGCGCGACTTCGACATCGGAGGCGACGGCCTCTTCATCGACGAGGCGCAACTCGGTGTCAAAACGGGCCAGCGCACTCGGGGTGGCCTCGGCCGCCGGGCCGCGGCGCTGGAGCTCGGCCGAGACTTCGGCGCGCAGCGATTCGCTGTAGGCCGCGCTCAGGCGGGTGCGATGTTTGCGCAGCGCGGCACTCAGGTCGCCAGCGATCGCGCGTTCGCCCGGGCTCATCGTGCTGGCGATGCGGCTGAGGGCTTCGAGCGTGCCCTCGATCGCCTGCTCGGCAATCAGCGGTGCGCGCATCAACTCGTCGTCGATGAAATTCTGCAGGGTGGGCTTGGCGCGCATGGAGTCTCCGCGCGGGATTATCGGGCTGAAAAAACGCCGTCGATCCAAGAAAAAAGCCCGCGTTCTGCAACGCGGGCTTCGAGGGGAACCAAAGGCCCGCGTCGTGAAACGCGGGCGACTGATTCTTTACATGTCCATACCGCCCATGCCACCCATGCCGCCCATGCCACCGCCCATGCCACCACCGGCGCCGGATTCATCTTTCGGCGCTTCGGCAACCATGGCTTCGGTCGTGAGCATCAGCGAAGCCACCGATGCGGCGTTTTGCAACGCCGTGCGGGTGACCTTGGTCGGGTCCAGGATGCCCATTTCGATCATGTCGCCATAACCACCGGTCTGGGCGTTGTAGCCGAAGTTGCCGGTGCCGGCGAGCACCGCGTTGACGACCACGCTCGGCTCGTCGCCGGCGTTGGCGACGATGATGCGCATCGGCTCTTCGGCCGCGCGCAGCACGATCTTGATGCCGGCTTCCTGGTCGTGGTTGTCGCCCTTGATGGTGCCCGCAGCCTGGCGGGCGCGCAGCAGCGCGACACCACCACCGGCGACGATGCCTTCTTCGACCGCTGCGCGCGTGGCGTGCAGGGCGTCTTCGACACGCGCCTTCTTTTCCTTCATCTCGACTTCGGTGGCGGCACCGACCTTGATCACCGCAACACCGCCGGCCAGCTTGGCCACGCGCTCTTGCAGCTTTTCACGGTCGTAGTCGCTGGTTGCTTCTTCAATCTGCACGCGGATCTGCTTGACACGCGCCTGGATGTCGTCGCCCTTGCCCGAGCCGTCGATGAGGGTCGTGTTTTCCTTGCCGACTTCAACGCGCTTGGCCTGGCCGAGGTCGGCCAGCGTGACCTTCTCGAGCGTCAGGCCGACTTCTTCGGCGATGACCTTGCCGCCGGTCAGGATGGCGATGTCTTCGAGCATTGCTTTGCGACGGTCGCCGAAGCCCGGCGCCTTGACGGCGACGACTTTCAGGATGCCGCGGATGGTGTTGACGACCAGGGTCGCCAGCGCTTCGCCTTCAACTTCTTCGGCAATGATCAGCAGCGGGCGGCCGCTCTTGGCAACTTGCTCCAGCGTCGGCAGCAGGTCGCGGATGTTGCTGATCTTCTTGTCGTAAAGCAGCACATACGCGCCTTCGAGGATCGCGCTTTGCTTCTCGGGGTTGTTGATGAAGTACGGGCTCAGGTAGCCGCGGTCGAATTGCATGCCTTCGACGATGTCGAGCTCGTTGTCCAGGCTCTTGCCGTCTTCGACGGTGATGACACCTTCTTTGCCGACCTTGTCCATCGCCTTGGCGATGATCTCGCCGATCGACTCGTCGGCATTCGCGGAGATCGCGCCGACCTGGCTGATTTCCTTGCTTGTCGTCGTCGCCTTGGAGGCCTTCTTCAGCTCTTCGACGAGCGCGATCACGGCCTTGTCGATGCCACGCTTGAGGTCCATCGGGTTCATGCCGGCGGCGACGTACTTCATGCCTTCGCGCACGATCGCCTGGGCCAGCACGGTGGCCGTGGTGGTGCCGTCGCCGGCGTTGTCGCTGGTCTTGGAAGCAACTTCCTTGACCATCTGTGCGCCCATATTCTGGAGCTTGTCCTTGAGCTCGATTTCCTTGGCCACCGAGACACCGTCCTTGGTCACGGTGGGGGCGCCGAAACTGCGCTCGAGGACCACGTTGCGGCCCTTCGGGCCCAAGGTCACCTTGACGGCGTTGGCCAGGATGTTCACACCCTCGACCATGCGGTGGCGCGCGTCAGCGCCAAAAACTACGTCTTTTGCTGCCATTTGAATTCTCCAAAATTCTGAGATGCCGGCTTGCGCCGGATAATTTTTCTGTCTGCGGCCGGCCCGCTCGGGCCTTAACTTGGCTGCGCCAAGTTAGCCTGCGACGAAAGTGATTCGCCTGCGGCCAATCACTTTTCGACGACAGCAAAGAGGTCGTCTTCTTTCATCACAAGCAACTCGTCGCCGTCGACCTTGACGGTCTGGCCCGAGTACTTGCCGAACAGCACGCGGTCACCGACCTTGATGTTCAGGGCGATGAAGTCGCCGGTCTTTTCATTGCGCTTGCCCGGGCCGACGGCCAGCACTTCGCCCTGGTCAGGCTTTTCGGCGGCGTTGTCGGGGATGACGATGCCCGAGGCGGTCTTGGTTTCGTTTTCGAGACGCTTGACGATCACGCGATCGTGCAGAGGACGCAGTTTCATGGGAGCTCCTGAAGAGGGTACACGCAGGTTGTGCAAGACAAGCGCCGCAAGTTGGCGCTCATTAACATGCATCGATCTGGCGCCTGCGGAGCAGGCTGCCGGACCGTTAGCACTCGTGCTTGGTGAGTGCTAGCAAGACAATTATAGGGGCCGGGCGTGACAACTCAAGGGCTGCGCTCGGGTAACCGGCCAAATCGGCCGCAGCCGCGGGTCGCGCCTCGCGTCTGTCGCTGCGGTCGACTGCGGGGGCGTGCACGGCCTCGCTGGGCGTGCTGCGCGATCCGCAGCGGCGGGCTGCGGGTGCGCCGGCTCAGGGTCACGCCGTATGTGGGCCGGCGCTTGGCCGTGTTTGAATTCCCCCGCCGCATGCAGCGGCCGCCGCCCGAACAGGAGATCCGTTGCAGCTGGTGCAGTTGTTGATTGCCGGTATCGCGCAGGGCTGCATCTACGGCCTGATCGCGCTGGGTTTTGTGCTGATCTACAAGGCCACCGAGACCGTCAGCTTTGCCCAGGGTGACCTGATGATGCTCGGCGCATTCATCGGCCTGGCCTGCATGACCTTTGCGGGATTCCCGTTCTGGCTTGCGGTGCCGGCGACGATCGTCGCGATGGCCGCTTTTGGCTACCTGACCGAACGTGCAGTGATCAGCCCGATCCTGGGCCAGCCGGCGTTCTCGATAGTCATGCTGACGATCGGCATTGGGTACGTGTTTCGCGGCGTGATCACGATGGTGCCGGTGGTCGGCACCGAAACGCATGTGCTGCCGGTGCCGTACAAAGACCAGATCTGGAAGCTCGGCGGCCTGGTGCTCAACGTCGAGCAGATGGTCGTCATCGCGGCGACCGCGGTGTTGTGCGTGGCACTGTTTGGCTTGTTCAGATACAGCAAGCTCGGTATCGCGATGCAGGCCTCGTCGCAAAACCAGCTCGCCGCGTACTACATGGGCATCCCGGTGAAGCGCCTGAACGCATTGGTCTGGGCGCTGGCCGCCGCGGTGGCGGCGATCGCCGGCATCCTGCTCGCGCCGATCACCTTTGTGCACGCGAATATGGGCTTCATCGGCCTGAAGGCTTTTCCGGCGGCGGTGGTCGGCGGCTTCGGCAGCCTGCCCGGTGCCATCGTCGGCGGCTTGGTGATCGGCATCGTGGAGTCGCTTTCGGGCTTCTACATGGCCGACGGCTTCAAGGACATCGCGGCCTATGTGGTCGTGTTGATCATGCTCATGCTCAAGCCCAACGGTTTGTTCGGCGAGCGCCTGCGCAAAAAAGTTTGATAACCACCAGACACGATGCGCTTCGTCTTCAAGACCGATTACGGGCAGGACATCAACCTGGCCAAACATGCCGGGCATGTGTTCTGGTATTCGGCGCTCGGGCTGCTGCTCGCCGCCGCGCCCTGGTTGTTTTCTGAGTACTGGCTGGCGCAGATCACTTTTGTGCTGATCTACGGTGTCGTCGGGCTGGGCCTGATGCTGCTGGCCGGCTACACCGGGCTGTTTTCGCTCGGCCACGCGGCGTTCCTGGGCGTCGGCGCCTACACGCAGGCGGTGCTGACCAACGCCGGGCTGCCATTTCCGCTGGCGCTGGTTTGCGCCGCCGGGCTGTCGGCGGCGGCCGGCGTCGTCGTCGGCCTGCCGGCCTTGCGTGTCAAGGGGATCTACCTCGGCATGGCCACGCTGGCCTTCGGCTTCATTCTCGAGGAGGTTTTTGCGCGCTGGGAATCGGTCACCGGCGGCAACGCCGGGCTGACTGTGAAGACCCCCGATGTTTTTGGCTGGGCGGTGGACAGCGGTGTCGAGTTCTATTTTCTGTGCCTGGTGGTCACCGTGATCTGTACGCTGGGCATCCTGAACCTGCTGCGCGCGCCGACCGGGCGCGCTTTTGTGGCGGTGCGCGACTCCGAGATTTCGGCGCAGAGCATGGGCATCCAGCTGTCGACGACCAAGACCCTGTCGTTCGCGATTTCGGCGGCGCTGGCCGGCATCGGCGGCGCGCTGTACGCCCACAACATCCGCTTCCTGTCGCCCGACCAGTTCAACATCATCCAGTCGATCGACCTGTTGCTGATGGTCGTGATCGGCGGGCTCGGCTCGATCCACGGTGTTTTTTTTGGCGCGATCTTTTTGATCACGATGCCGCAGCTGATCTCGGCGATGAAGGACTATCTGCCCGGCGGCATCGCTGATGCGCCGGGCCTGAAGGCGACGATCTACGGCGTCGTGCTCGTGCTCTTTGTGCTCTTCGAGCCGATGGGTTTGTACGGCCGCTGGCTGAAGATCCGCACCTTCTTCCAGCTCTTTCCGTTCTACCGCAAGGGCATGTTCAAGCGGCAAAAATCGTTCCAAAAGAGCGACCGGCTGAAATGACCGGCACCACACCCCTGCTGTCAGCGAAGAACCTAAGCGTGCGCTTTGGCGGCGTCCTGGCCGTCAACGGTGTCAGCTTCGATGTCCACGAAGGCGAGGTCTTCACCCTGATCGGCCCCAACGGCGCCGGCAAGACGACGGTGTTCAACCTCATCAGCCGTATCTACCAGGCGACCACCGGCACGATTCACTACCAGGGGCGCGAAATCACGCAGGTGGCGCCGCACGATATTGCCGCGCTGGGCATCGCGCGCACCTTCCAGAATATCGAGCTCTTCGAACATGCCACGGTGCTGCACAACTTGCTCATCGGGCGCCACCGCCATCGCAGTACCGGTTTTGTCAGCGAGATGCTGTTCACTGGCCGGGCACGTGCTGCCGAGGTCCAGGCGCGGCGCAAGGTCGAAGAGGTGATCGACTTTCTGAACCTGCAGCATTACCGCGACACGATGGTCGCCGGCCTGCCCTACGGCGTGCGCAAGGTCGTCGAACTCGCGCGCGCGCTGGCCACCGAGCCCAAGCTGCTGCTGCTCGACGAGCCGTCTTCGGGGCTGAATGTCGAAGAGACCGACGACATGGCCTTCTGGATTCAAGATATCTGCCACGAGTTGGGTGTCACGGTGTTGATGGTTGAACACGACATGACGCTGGTTTCGCGCGTTAGCGACCGCGTCGTGGCGCTCAACCAGGGCGAGGTGCTGGCCACCGGCACGCCGGCGCAGGTGCAGGCGCATCCGGGTGTCATCGAGGCCTATTTGGGCTCGATGGACGATCTGAGCTCGCTGCGTCGGGAGGCGGCGACATGAGCAACGTCACCGGCAGCCCTGCTGTCGCCACCGCACCCGCTACCGCGCCTCCGGCCGTGGCCGAAGTGCTGCTTCGCCTGTCCAACGTCGAAAGCGCCTACGGGCCGATCAAGGCCATCCGCGGTGTCAGCCTGAAGGTCCATCGCGGCCACATCGCGACCGTGCTCGGCTCCAACGGCGCCGGCAAGAGCACGATCCTGAAGACCATCTCCGGCATCATCGACCCGCGCCGCGGCACGATCGATTTCAAGGGCCAGCCGATCGCCGCGCGCGACCCGGCGCTGATCGTGCGCATGGGCCTGTCGCATGTGCCCGAAGGCCGCGAGGTTTTCCCGCTGCTCAGCGTGCGCGACAACCTCGTCATGGGCGCCTACACACGGAGCGACCGCGATGGTGTCGCACGCGACATGGAAACCGTGTTTGGCTACTTCCCGATCCTCAAAGAGCGCAGTACGCAAGACGCCGGGCTGCTGTCGGGCGGCCAGCAGCAGATGCTGGCCATCGCCCGCGCGCTGATGGCCAACCCCGAGCTGATCCTGCTCGATGAACCCAGCCTGGGCTTAAGCCCGAAGCTGACCAAGGAGATCTTCGAGATCGTGGTGCGCATCAACCGCGAACGCGGCACCACGATCCTGCTCGTCGAGCAAAACGCAAACATGGCGCTGAACGTTGCCGACTACGGCTACGTGCTCGAGACCGGCCGCATCGTGATGGACGACACCTGCGCCAAGCTGCGCGAGAAAGACGACATCAAGGAGTTTTATCTCGGCATGAAAGAAGCCGGCGTGCGTGGTGAGCGGCGTTGGAAGAAGAAAAAGAATTGGAGATGAGCATGTCAGCGCCTGTTGCGCGGGCCGAGCGCCGGGCCGCTCCCAAGCCGGCCCGCATTCCCTCGGGGGATCGACCGACGTACCCGACGGGCGAGGGGCTCCAGTGAGCAATCTGTGGGACTTGAGTTCGATCCAACCGGGCACGGGCATCGTGATCCCGGGCGAGACGATTCCGGCGGTTTTCTGGAACGCCGTCGAGCAACGCGGTGACGCGACCTGGCTGCGCCAAAAAGAGTTCGGCATCTGGCAGGCGATGTCCTGGCGCCAGGTCGGTGAGGCCGTCGCCGAGATCGCCGCGGGCCTGATGACGATCGGCTTCGAGCGTGGTCACACCGCATCGATCCTGGCCAATACCTGCATCGACTGGGTGCTCGCCGACTTGGGCGTCCTGAGCTGTGGCGGTGTCTGCAGCGGCATCTACCCGACCGATGCTGCATCGCAGGTTGAATACCTCTGCACCGACTCGGGCACCTCGGTGCTGCTCGTCGAAGACGACGAACAACTCGACAAGGCACTGGAGGCGCGCGCCGCCTGCCCGGCGATCCGCTGGATCGTGGTCTTCGACACCAAGGGCCTGCGCGAATTCAAGGACGAAGCGGTGATCGCGCTGGCCGAGCTGCGCACTCGCGGGCGTGCGCTGCTGGCCAGACAGCCGACGGTGGTGCGCGATGCGGTGGCAGCCTGCCAGCCCCAAGATCTGGCGATCCTGGTCTACACCTCGGGCACCACCGGGCGGCCCAAAGGCGCGATGCACAGCCACGCCGGCCTGGTCTATACCGCGCGTGGCTACAACTCGCTGATCGCCCAATCGCAGGCCGACGAGCGTATGGCCTTTTTGCCGCTGTGCCATATCGCCGAGCGCATGGGCGGGGAGTATTTCGGCATGTACACCGGCGCGGTGCTCAACTTCGTCGAAAACCCGGAGACGATCCCTGAAAACGTGCGCGAGATCGCGCCGACCGTTTTCACCGCCGTGCCGCGCGTGTGGGAAAAGTTTTATTCGGGCGTGATGATCACGCTCAAGGAGAGTGGCCGCGTGCAGCAGCTGGCCTACGGCTGGAGCATCAGCGTCGGCACACAGATCGCCGACCGGGTGCTTGCCAAGCAGCCGGTGTCGACCTGGTTGAAGTTCAAGTTCATGCTCGCACGCTGGCTGGCGCTGAACAATGTGCGCCAGCTGATCGGCATCCAGCGCGCGCGTTATCTGGTCACCGGCGCGGCGCCGATTTCGCCCGAGCTGGTGAAGTGGTACCTCGCTTTGGGCGTGCCGATGCTCGAGGTCTGGGGCATGACCGAGTCCTGCGGCGCGTCCACCGGCGTGCCCGCCGACGGGATCAAGCCGGGATCGATCGGCCCGGCGGCGGCTTTCAATGAAGTCCGCCTCGACCCGCTGACCAGCGAGATCCTGGTGCGCGGGCCGAATGTCTTCATGGGCTATCTCAACCAGCCTGAAAAAACGAAGGAGACGATCGACGCCGACGGCTGGCTGCACACTGGCGATGTCGGCACGGTGGATGCGGACGGCTACTTCAGCATCACCGACCGCATCAAGGACATCATCATCACCGCCGGCGGCAAAAACGTGACGCCGAGCGAGCTTGAAAACGAACTCAAGTTTTCGCCCTACATCACCGACTCGGTGGTCATCGGCGACCAGCGGCCGTACCTCACCGCGATCGTCATGATCGACCAGGAAAACGTCGAACGGTTTGCGCAGGACAGCGACGTGCCGTTTTCCAACTACGCCAGCCTGACCCGCAGCGCCGAAGTGCAGGCGTTGATCCAGGCCGAGGTCGACCGCGTCAACAAGCAGTTTGCGCGGGTAGAGCAGATCAAGAAATTTTTCCTGCTCGACCGCCAGCTCAGTGCAGAAGACGAAGAGCTGACCCCGACGATGAAGCTCAAGCGCAAGCTGGTACAAGTCAAGTACGCCGAGCAGATTGACGCGATGTACCGCGGCGGCGCCTGACAAGCGCTAGCTTTCAGCGACCGCCGTCCGGGCAGGCGCGCTCAGTGCCGCGGCGTCCGCGGGGCCAGGTTGGTGTCGTCGGCGTCGCTGCCGTCTTCGTCTTCAGTCGTCGGTGGCGCGGCGACCCGATAACCTTCGCTTGCCCAAGCCCCGAGGTCAACGTTGCGGCAGCGTTCGCTGCAAAACGGCCGCCACGGGTTGCGCGGGCTGAATAGAGCCGGCCCGCGGCATGACGGGCAGGGCACCTGGCGTTGATTGTCCTTGGCCGACATGCGCTGGAGAGCCGCCACGACTTCAGGAACAGAGCGTCAGCTCGAACGGCGTGTCGTCGACGGCGTTCTTGAGCCGGCCTTCGGAGTCGGCGCGCATCATGCGCACCGAGATCAGCAGCCGGTGGCCGCTGATCTCGGGCACCAGCCCATTGCTGCCGTCGATGCGCAGGCGCAGCAGGTGGTAGCTCTTGCCTTCGGGCAGGCGTTGCTGGAATTGGCCAGCAACGGCGATCACGCGCTGCGGCGCACCGCTGTCGCGCAGCAGGTTCAACAGCACCTGCAGCGCCTCGGCCAGCGGCATCAGCGTTGACGCCCAGCCCTGCAGGTCGGCGCGGCGTTGCGCGGCTTCGTGCTGCTGCCAGGCGTAGTAAGCCGGCAGGTCAAATTCGCAGGTGCCGCCGGGGATATTGATGCGGCTGCGGATGCTCATCAGCCAGTCGTTGGTGGTCAAGGCCTGGCCGGCCTTGCCTTGCAACAGGATCAGGCCGCTGAAGGCGCGGTCGATGCGGCCGATGACCTCGTCGAGCGCGGCCTCCGAGATATGCGGGTTGCCACGATAGCCCTGCAGCTGCGCCTTGTGGCGCTCAAGTTCCTTGAGCAGGTCAGACTTCAGGTCGGCGCGCGAGGCAACGTCCATGACCTCGAAAATCGTCGCCAGCGCAAAGTGGTGGTCCAGCGCGGCATCACGATCGATCAATGTGCCGAGCCGCTCGAAGAGATGTTCGAGCCGCAGCATCGTGCGGATGCTTTCGTTGAACGGGTATTCGTAGGAGATCAACGCGCGCCGCTTGCCGGAGTTCAGGGGACGGGCGTGATTGTTCCACAGCCTCGTGTGGCTTCTGGCACACAGGCTTCAAGGCGCGCAGTGCCTCAGGCTGGGCACCAGCGGTTCCACAGCGAATGCAGCTCGGCGCGCAGGGCGTCGAGCGCGAGCCCGTCGTTGACGATCACGGCGTCGGCGATGGCGCGGCGCTGTGCCCGCGAGGCCTGCTGTGCGATCACGCGTCGGGCGGTAGCTTCGTCCCAGCCACTGCGCTGCAGGACGCGCTGCAGCTGCGTGGCCTCGGTGCAGTCGACGACCAGGATGCGGTCAACCCGGGCGCGCCAGCGGCTCGATTCGGTGAGCAGGGGGACATCGAAGACGACTGTTTTGTCACCCGCCGCCGCGGCCTGCTCGTGGGTGATGGCGCCGATCAGCGGATGCAGCACCGCTTCGAGTTGCTGTTTGCTGTGCGGATCCTTGAACGCCAGCTCGCGCATCCGCGCGCGGTCCAGCGCACCATCAGTGCCGATGATGCTGGCCCCAAAGACTGCGGCCAGCGCCGGCAATGCCGCGCCGCCGACGGCGGTGAGCGATCTCGATATCGCATCGGCATCGACGATCACCGCGCCAAGGTCTTGCAGGATGCCGGCGACGGTGCTTTTGCCGCTGCCGATGCCGCCGGTCAGGCCGATCTTCATGGAGCCTGCCAGCAGCGGACTCAGTCCCAGCCTATCCAACCCAGAACCGTGGGCAGCCCGACGAGCAGCACCACGATGCCGCCGCCAGCGAGGAAGGGCCCAAAAGGCACGTAGCGGCCTTCGCGCAGCGCGCTGCTGGCCTTCATGCCGATGCCGACGACGGCGCCGATGACCGAGGCCATCAGCACCACCGGCAGCACCGCCTGCCAACCAAGCCAGGCGCCGATGGCGGCGAGCAGCTTGAAGTCGCCATAGCCCATGCCTTCTTTGCCGGTGGTCAGCTTGAACAGCCAGTACACCGACCACAGCGACAGGTAGCCGACCGCCGCGCCGATGAGCGCGGCTTGCAGCGGCAGCGTCCAGCCGGCGACCGCCGCGGCCAGGCCGGCCCAAAGCAGCGGCAGTGTCATCGCGTCGGGCAGCACGGTGGTGTCCCAGTCGATCATCGACAGCGCCAGCAGTGTGGCGACCACCGCGCACCACATCAGCGCCGCGGGCTGCTCGTTGAAGCGCCAGCCGATGGCCGCAAAGAGCAGCGCGGTGAGCAGCTCGATGGCCGGATAGCGCATCGAGATCGGCGTGCCACAGGCCGAACAGCGCCGGCGCAGCATCAACCAGCTGAGCAGCGGGATGTTTTCGAACCAGCGGATCTGGTGGCCGCAGGCCGGGCAGCGCGACGCCGGCCGCACCAGGCCGAGTGGCTTGAGCGCCTGGCTGGCCTGCTGCAACGCACTGCTGGTCTGTGCCAGCGCTGCGGGCGCAGCGACGGCAAATACGCGCTTGAATGAATCGGTGTCGGCGAGCTGGTGGGCCACATCGCCCCACCACTGCCGCTCGAGCATCAGCGGCAGGCGGTGGATGACGACGTTGAGAAAGCTGCCAACCACCAACCCGAGCAGGCCCAGGGCTGCCGGAGTGAACAGCAGCTCGAAAGGAAAGTCGCTCAAACGACCTGGCCCAGCTTGAAGATCGGCAGGTACATCGAAACCACGATGCCGCCGATCAGGGTGCCCAGGATGACGATGATGATCGGCTCCATCAGGCTCGACAGGCCCTTGACCATTTCGTCAACTTCGTCTTCGTAGAACTCAGCGGCCTTGCCGAGCATGTGGTCGAGCGAGCCCGACTCCTCGCCGATCGACGCCATCTGCAAGACCATCGTCGGGAAGACGCCGGTCGAAGTCATCGAGGTCGTCAGCGCGGTGCCCGAGGACACATCCTTCTGGATCTGCTCGGTGGCCTGCGCAAACACCGCGTTGCCCGAAGCACCCCCGACCGAGTCGAGTGCCTCGACCAGCGGCACACCGGCGGCGAACATCGTCGACAGCGTGCGCGTCCAGCGTGCGATGACCGATTTTTCGATCAGCGAGCCGAAGACCGGCATGTGCAGCAGCAGGCGGTCCATCACCATCTGCATCTTGACGCTGCGCTTCCAGGTCTCGAAGAAGAAGTACATGCCGCCGCCGATCAAAGAGAAGATCGCCCACCACCACTTGACGAAAAATTCTGACAGCGCGATCACAAACAGCGTCGGGCCCGGCAGGTCGGCGCCGAAGGAGCTGAAGACTTCCTTGAACGCCGGGATCACAAAAATCATGATCACGGTGAGCACGACAAACGCGACCACGATGACCGCGATCGGGTACATCAACGCAGACTTGATCTTCTGCTTGATGGCCATCGTCTTTTCCTGGTAGATGGCCAGCCGGTCGAGCAGGGCCTCCAGGATGCCGCCGGCCTCACCGGCTTCGACGAGGTTGCAATACAGCGCATCGAACTGCATCGGGTGCTTGCGGAACGCCGCCGACAGGCTGGTGCCGGTTTCGACGTCGTTGCGGATGTCGCTCAGCAGGCGCGCCATGCGCGGATTGGTGGCGCCGCGCCCGACGATGTCAAAGGCCTGCAGCAGCGGCACGCCGGCTTTCATCATCGTCGCCAACTGGCGCGTGAAGATGGCGATATCGCGCTGCTTGATCGACGAGCCGCCCGACAAGCGGCGCTTCTTGATCTTGCCAACCAGGATGCCCTGCCGGCGCAGGCTGGCGCTGACCATGGCCTCGCCGCCGGCGCGGACTTCGCCGCGCACCAGCTTGCCGTTTTTGTCCTTGCCCTCCCACTCAAAGATCGACTCTTTGACCGGCTTGGTGCGCGAAGCGGACGCTGTTGCTGATGCAGTTGCCATGAGTTCCCCGGCCGCAGCCTGTCGTCGACGCCGCTCTTTTGCGGCGGCCCTTCATTCGTTCAGAACCTGTCTACCCCGCCCCGGCCCGACCGCGTCACTTCCACCGCATCACTCGTTGGTGCAGGTGATGACTTCTTCGAGTGTCGTCATCCCCGACTTGACCTTGAGCAAGCCCGATTGGCGAAGATCGCGCACACCTTCTTTGTGGGCCTGCTCGGAGATGTCCAGCGCCGTGCCCTCGGCCAGGATGATGCGCTGGATGGCTTCGGTGATCGGCATCACTTGGTAAAGGCCCACGCGGCCCCGGTAACCGTTGGTGCAGGCCGAACATCCCACTGCGCGGTAAGGCTTCCAGCTGCCATCGATATCGGTCGCTGCGAAGCCGGCCTTGAGCAAAGCCTCGCGAGGGTAGTCGGCAGGTGTCTTGCAGTTTTCGCACAGGCGTCGGGCCAGCCGCTGGGCCGTGATCAACAGCACACTTGAGGCGATATTGAAAGGTGCCACGCCCATGTTCAACAGCCGCGTCAGCGTTGTCGGCGCGTCGTTGGTGTGCAGCGTGGACATCACCATATGCCCGGTCTGCGCCGCCTTCAGCGCGATGTCGGCGGTCTCGAGGTCGCGGATTTCGCCGACCATGATGATGTCCGGGTCCTGGCGCAGGAAGGACTTCAGCGCGGCTGAAAAAGTCAGCCCGGCGCGGTCGTTGACGTTGACCTGGTTGATGCCCGGCAAGTTGATTTCAGCCGGGTCTTCGACGGTCGAGATATTTACACCCGGCTGGTTCAGGATATTCAGGCAGGTGTACAGCGAGACCGTCTTGCCCGAGCCAGTAGGCCCGGTCACGAGCACCATGCCGTAGGGCCGCGTGATGCAAGCCATCAGGCGGTCTTTTTCGATCTTTTCGTAACCCAGCGCCTCGATGCCGAGCTTGGCCGACGACGAATCGAGAATCCGGATCACGATCTTCTCGCCGTGCAGGGTTGGCAGGGTGCTGACCCGGAAGTCGATCGACTTGTTGCCGAACTTCAACTTCATGCGGCCGTCTTGCGGCACGCGCTTTTCTGAGATGTCGAGCCGGCTGATGACCTTGATGCGCGAAGCGAGTTTGTCCTTGATCGCCACCGGCGGCTGCGTGATCTCGCGCAGCTCGCCGTCGACGCGGAAACGCACGCGGTAGTTGTATTCGTAAGGCTCGAAGTGCAGGTCAGACGCGCGCAGATTGATCGCGTCGATAAGCATCTTTTGCAGAAAGCGCACCACCGGCGCGTCTTCGACTTCAGCGACGACATCGGCGCTCTCAGCCGTGGCGGTGTCTTCGTCGCTGACTTCGAAGTCGAAGTCGCCGCCGGCCAGCGACTCCATCGTCTCGCTGACACTGGCGCCCTGGGACTCGAGGACCTTTTGCAGCTTGTCGTGTTCGACGATGACCCACTCCGGGGTCAGCTGCGTCGCAAACTTGATGCGCTCGGCGGCTTCCTGGTCGGTCGGGTCGGCGGCGCCGATGAACAGGCGGCTGCCACGTTTACCCAGCACCACCAGCTGGTACTGCTGCGCGAGCTTGCCGTCGACGATATTGCGCGGCAGCTTCTCGGTGTCGACAGCGTTGAGGTCAATGAGCGGCAGCGCCAGGGCACTGGCCAGTGTGTGCGCCAGGTCGGCCGGGCGCACGGCGCCGGCTGAGAGCACATTGCTGATAAAACTGGTGCGTTTTTCGCGCGCACTTTTGGTCAGGTCCTCGGCGGCCTTCTGGGTCAGCTTGCCCGCATGCACCAGCACCCGGGCCACGCCGGCGAGGTTGGACTGCGGCGGCTCGACGACGGTATCCAAGGCCATGCGCGTCAACAAGGAATGCGGGACATCGCATCATCATCCCTGATCCAGGGGGCGCTGTAAACGAAGGGCTGCGCCGTTGTTGCGCGACTGTTCCTGCGACTGGGCCCGTGGCGCCACAAACGGTTGACTCCGCCGCTGACGCTTCGCTTGCAGACGTGGTTGACCATGAACGGCGGTCAATGGTCGGGGTGAGAGGATTCGAACCTCCGGCCTCTACGTCCCGAACGTAGCGCTCTACCAGGCTAAGCTACACCCCGATGGGCCGCGCCGGGTGTCTACCCGTTGCAGCAGTTTCGTCGGCGGCGTCAAGAAGACCGGCGCACCGAGCGAGAACACAATTCTAGCAGCGCCTCGCGGGCCGGCCCTGGCGGCACCGCGGCCAGGCAGGCGCGGGCCTTGTCGGCCTCGGCTTCGGCGGCCTGCCGGGTGGCGTCCAGCGCGCCGGTGCGGCGCACGATCGCAACGATCTCGGGCAGGCGTTGCACCTCGCCGGCTTCAATCGCCTGGCGTACCAGCTGACGCTCGGCCGCGGTGCCGCGCTCCATCGCGATCAGCAAGGGCAAGGTCGGCTTGCCTTCACGCAGATCGTCGCCGACGTTTTTGCCAAGCTCGCCGCTGTTGCCCTCGTAGTCGAGCAAATCGTCGACGAGCTGGAAGCCGGTGCCCAACGATCGACCGTAGTCGGCACAGGCCTCCTCGACCGCGGCACCGGCGCCTCCCAGGATCGCACCGAGCCGCGCGCTGGCCTCGAAGAGCTTGGCGGTCTTGAAGCGGATCACGCGCAGGTAGGCTTCGACCGCCAGGTCGGGGTCGTGCATGTTCATCAACTGCAAGACCTCGCCTTCGGCGATCGTATTGGTCGCGTCGGCGAGCACGTCGAGCACGCGCATGCGGTTCACCGAGACCATCATCTGGAAAGCGCGCGAGTAGAGAAAGTCGCCCACCAGCACGCTGGCCGCGTTGCCGAACATCGCGTTGGCCGTGGCGCGGCCGCGGCGCAGCGACGATTCGTCGACGACATCGTCGTGCAGCAGGGTCGCGGTGTGGATGAACTCGACTGCCGCGGCGAGCTCGTAGCGCTCGGGGCCGGCAAAGCCGAAGGCCTCGGCAAAGAGCAACACCAAGCGCGGCCTGATGCGTTTGCCGCCGGCATTGATGATGTAGTGCGCGATCTGATCGATCAGCGCCACTTCGGAGTTCAGGCGCTGCCGGATCACCGCGTCGACCTGCTGCATCGCGGCGTCCATCAGCTCTGGCGCGTGGGCCGCAGCAGGGGCGGGGGTGGTGGGCAAAGTGTTGGCGGCGGAGTTGGCGGATTATAGGAAGCGGCCCCAACGGCGCTGCCGCCACGAACTGACACGCGGGGCTGGCCGCGCAAGCGCCGGGGCCGGGCGCTCGAGCCTCGAATTGCGCCATGAATACCCCGCGTGTTATACTCAAAAGCTTCGCTCCGGAGGGAGGCTGACCCGAAACAGGGCGGCCCGGCCAGCCGGGGCGCCGAACTCGCCAGCCAGTGCGAGAACTCAAAAAGTCGCGGGAGCAATCCATCGCGAGCGCATCGAAAGGTTTGACATGTACGCGGTCATCAAAACCGGCGGCAAGCAGTACAAAGTTGCCGTGGGTGAAAAAATCAAGGTCGAGCAGCTCGCTGTCGACGTCGGCCAGGAAATCACCATCGACCAGGTGCTCGCTGTGGGCAGCGGCGCCGAGTTGAAAGTCGGCGACCCGTTGGTCGCTGGCGCGGTGGTCACGGCCACCGTGCTTTCGCACGGCCGCCACGACAAGGTTCGCATCTTCAAGATGCGCCGCCGCAAGCATTACCAAAAACACGGCGGTCACCGCCAAAACTACACCGAACTGCAAATCGGTGCGGTCAGCGTCTGGTCGAATTGGAGCTCTTCACCATGGCACAGAAAAAAGGCGGCGGTTCAACCCGCAACGGCCGCGACTCCCAACCGAAGATGCTCGGCGTCAAGGCCTTTGGCGGCCAGAGCATCCTCGCCGGCTCGATCATCGTGCGCCAGCGCGGCACCAAATTCCATCCCGGCACGAATGTCGGCATCGGCAAGGATCACACCCTGTTCGCGCTGGTCGACGGCCAGGTCAGCTTTGCCATCAAGGGCGCGCTGAATCGCCAGATGGTGTCGGTCACGCCGGCGCCAGCCACCCTGGCTTAAAGCGTTACTTTCGCCGAGCCTCGAAGCCCCGGCGTTCCCGGGGCTTTGCTGTTTTTAGGTCACCATGAAGTTTGTCGACGAAGCAACCATCGATGTCTCGGCCGGTGACGGCGGCGCGGGCTGCATGAGCTTTCGGCGCGAAAAGTTCATCCCCTTTGGCGGCCCCAATGGTGGCGACGGCGGCCGTGGCGGCAGCGTCTGGGCGGTGGCCGACAACAACCTCAATACGCTGATCGACTACCGCTATACACGTCGCTTCGAAGCGCGCAACGGCGAAGCCGGGCGCGGCTCTGACCAGTTTGGCGCCGCCGCTGACGACATCGTGTTGCGCTGCCCGGTCGGCACCATCGCCACCGACGCAGAAACCGGCGAACGCCTGTTCGAGTTGATCACACCCGGCGAGCGGGTGCTCGTCGTCAAGGGCGGCGACGGTGGCTTCGGCAATCTGCACTACAAAACCAGCACCAACCGCGCGCCACGGCAAAAGACACCCGGCTGGCCCGGCGAAGCAAAAAAGCTCAAGCTCGAACTCCGTGTGCTTGCCGATGTCGGCCTGCTCGGCATGCCCAACGCCGGCAAGTCGACGCTGATCTCGGCGATCTCCAACGCGCGGCCAAAAATCGCCGACTACCCGTTCACGACCCTGCACCCGAACCTGGGCGTGGTGCGCGTTGGGCCGGAGCAGAGTTTTGTTGTCGCCGACGTGCCCGGGCTCATCGAAGGCGCCTCTGAAGGCGCCGGCCTGGGCCTGCAGTTCTTGCGCCATCTGCAGCGTACGCAGTTGCTGCTGCACATCGTCGACCTGGCGCCTTTCGACGATGCCGACCCGGTGGCGCAGGCACGTGCGATCGTCAAGGAACTGAAGATCTACGACCCGGCGCTGCATGCCAAACCGCGCTGGCTGGTGCTCAACAAGATTGACATGATCCCGGCCGAAGAGCGTGCCAAGCGCGTCGCCGACTTCGTGCGCCGGCTGCGCTGGAAGGGCCCGGTCTTCGCGATCTCGGCGCTCGCCCGCGAGGCGCTCGACCCGCTCGTGCGTGCGGCCTACGAACATGTCAAGGCGCAGCGCCAGGTGCTGCCGGTCAGCGACCTGCGCTTCGATGATGTGGACGCCGCGCACTCCACCACGCACGCCGCCGCGCAGTCGGCGACACACGCCACCACCCACGCAGCCACCCACCCCAACGAGGGCCCGCGGAGCAGCGATGTCTGAGCTGCTGCGCCAGGCGCGGCGCATCGTCGTCAAGGTCGGCTCCAGCCTCGTCACCAACGAGGGCAAGGGTGTCGACGCACAGGCCATCGGCAACTGGGCGCGCCAGCTTGCAGCGTTGGCGGCCGAGGGCCGCGAAGTTTTGATGGTCTCCAGCGGCGCCATCGCCGAGGGCATGCAACGCCTGGGCTGGCAGACGCGGCCGAAGGCGCTGCCTGAGCTGCAGGCTGCGGCGGCCGTCGGCCAGATGGGCCTGGTGCAGATGTACGAAACGCAGCTGCGCCAGCATGGCATGCACAGCGCGCAGGTGCTGCTCACGCACGCCGACCTCGCCGACCGCGAACGGTATCTCAACGCCCGTTCGACGCTGCTCACGCTGCTGCGCTTGAAGGTCATCCCGGTGATCAACGAAAACGATACCGTCGTCAACGACGAGATCAAGTTCGGCGACAACGACACCCTCGGCGCACTGGTGGCGAATCTCGTCGAGGCCGACGCACTCGTGATCCTGACCGACCAGCGCGGCCTGTTTTCTGCCGATCCGCGCAGCCATCCTGACGCCCGTTTTGTCGACACCGCGACCGCCGGCGACGCCGAACTCGAGCGCATGGCCGGCGGCGCCGGCTCCAGCATCGGACGCGGCGGCATGTTGACCAAGATCCTCGCTGCCAAGCGTGCTGCAGGCAGCGGCGCGAGCACCGTCATCGCTTGGGGGCGCGAACCCGATGTGCTGTTGCGCCTGGCGCGCGGTCAGGCCATCGGCACCTTGCTTGCTGCGAGCACGCCCAAACTCGCGGCACGCAAGCAGTGGATGGCCGACCACCTGCAATTGCGCGGCGCGGTCAGCGTCGACGATGGCGCGGTGGTCAAGTTGCGCGACGAGGGAAAAAGCCTGTTGCCGATCGGCGTGACCGAGGTCAGTGGCGATTTTGTGCGCGGTGACGTGATCGCGGTGCGCAGCGCAGCGGGTGTCGAAATCGCGCGCGGACTGGCCAACTACTCGGCCGCCGAGGCCCGGTTGATCGCCCGCAAAGCCTCGTCACAGATCGCCGCGCTGCTCGGCTACGCCAGCGAGCCCGAACTCATCCATCGCGACAATCTGGTGCTCGCGTAAGCGAGCGCCGGATTGCGGCGAAGGCTCTCAGCCGCGCAGCGGCGTTTCAGGGCAAATCAGACCGGACCATCCGGCGGCAGCGGGCTTTCTTCTTGTGGCAGTGGCAGACCCTCTTCGCGCCGCTGCCCGCCACGCGCGCCGCCACGCAAGAACCTGTTGTGCTGGTTCACCCGCGGCAAGAAGCGCGCAAGTTCAGTCAGCGCCATCTCATAGACACCGCGCTTGAACTCGATGACCATGTCCAGCGGCACCCAGTACTCGTTCCAGCGCCAGGCATCAAACTCTGGGTGGTCGGTGGCACGCAGGTTCATATCGCTGTCGCGGCCGAGCAAGCGCAGCAGAAACCAGATCTGCTTTTGGCCGCGGTAATGCCCACGTGCTTCTTTGCGGATGTAGTGCTCGGGCACCTCGTAGCGCAGCCAGTCGCGGGTGCGCGCGACGATCTGCACATGTTCAGGCAGTAGCCCCACTTCTTCGTGCAACTCTCGCAGCATGGCCTGCTCTGGCGACTCACCAAATTTGATGCCGCCTTGCGGGAACTGCCACGAGCTGGTCTTCAGGCGCTTGCCCCAGAAGACCTGGTTGCGCGTGTTCAGCAGGACGATGCCGACGTTGGGCCTGAAGCCTTCACGGTCGAGCATAATCGGACCTCGATTCTTAGACTGATTTCATTATTGCACCGGCAGCGTGCGGCGCGCGACGCCTCGCTTTCCCGCATGCAGTGACCGCGGCGCGCTGCGCAGCGCCAGGCGCCGCGGACCCCGCCCCTTGCCCAACCCCGCGATCTGCCGGCGATCAGCGAGCGATCAGCCAACGCTCACCGAGCGATCAACCCCAGCAAGCCTCCACCGAGCCCCCGCATGAAAGCCAGTTCGTTTTTCATCTCGACGCTCAAAGAAGCGCCTGCCGATGCCGAGGTCATGAGCCACCAGCTGATGCTGCGCGCCGGTTTGATCAAACGCCTGTCAGCCGGCATCTACAGCTACATGCCGATGGGGCTGCGCGTGATCCGCAAGGTCGAGGCCATCATCCGCGAAGAAATGAACCGCGCCGGCGCCGTCGAGCTGCTGATGCCGGTGGTGCAGCCGGCCGAGCTCTGGCAGGAGACCGGCCGCTTCCAGAAGTACGGGCCCGAGTTGCTGCGCGTGAAAGACCGCCACGACCGCGACTTCATCATCCAGCCGACGAGCGAAGAGGTCATCACCGACATCGCGCGCCAGGAGCTGCGCAGCTACAAGCAGCTGCCGAAAAATTTCTATCACATCCAGACCAAGTTCCGCGACGAACGCCGGCCGCGGTTTGGTGTCATGCGCGGGCGCGAGTTCACGATGAAGGATGCCTATTCCTTCGACCGCGATATCGAAGCCGGCCGCCGCAGCTACGAGCAGATGAGCCAGGCCTACCGCGCGATCTTCGATCGCATGGGCCTGCAGTACCGCGCAGTGGCGGCCGATACCGGCGCCATCGGCGGCGACATCTCGCAAGAGTTCCAGGTCATCGCCGATACCGGCGAGGACGCGATCGTGTACTGCCCGACGAGCGACTACGCGGCAAACATCGAACTCGCCGAAGCGTTGGCGCCGGCCGCGCCGCGCGGCGCTGCATCGATGCCGCTGGTCAAGACAGCGACGCCGGGCCAGAGCACCTGCGAAGATGTGGCCGCGCTGCTCGGTGTGCCGCTCGCCCACACCGTCAAGTCGCTGGTGCTGGCCACCGACGCGCTTGATGAATCGGGCGCAATCACCAAGACCACGGTCTGGCTGTTGCTCGTCCGTGGCGACCATGCTCTGAATGAAATCAAGGCCGGCAAGATCGCGGGTCTGAAGAGCGGCTTTCGCTTCGCGACGGTGGCCGAGATTCAAAGCCACTTCGGCTGCAAGCCGGGTTATCTGGGCCCGCTGGCAACTGTCAAGCCGGTGAAGATCGTCGCCGACCGCACGGTGGCGGCGATGCACGATTTCATCTGCGGCGCCAACGAAGCCGACTTCCATTTCACCGGCGTCAACTGGGGCCGCGACCTTCCCGAGCCCGACCTCGTCGCCGACATCCGCAACGTCGTTGCCGGCGAGCCTTCGCCCGATGGCGGCGGTGTGCTGGCGATTCAGCGCGGCATCGAAGTCGGCCATGTCTTCTTGCTCGGCACCCAGTACAGCGAGCCCATGAAGGCGAATTTTCTCGATGAGAACGGCAAGCCGCAGCCCTTTGTGATGGGCTGCTACGGCATCGGCGTGACGCGCATCCTGGGTGCCGCCATCGAGCAGAACCACGACGCGCGCGGCGCCATCTGGCCGACCTCGATCGCGCCCTTTGCCGCCGTCATCTGCCCGATCGGCTTCGACCGCAACGACACCGTGCGTGGCGCCGCAACCGCGCTCTACGACGAGCTCATTGCGCTCGGCGTCGACGTGATCCTCGACGATCGCGGCGAGCGCCCGGGCGTGATGTTTGCCGATTGGGAACTCATCGGCGTGCCGCAGCGGGTGGTGCTCTCCGAGCGCGGCCTCAACGACGGCATGGTCGAACTGCAGGGCCGCCGCGAGCCTGAGGCTGCACGCGTCGCGCTGAACACCGTCGCCGGCCTGCTGCGCGAGCGGCTCAGCGCTGCTTCCCGGGGGCTCGCCGGGGTGTGAACCGCATTCCCGCGCGCCGCGGTTTTGTCGTCGCTGCGGCGGCCGGTTTGGCCGGCATCGCCGGCCTGCCGATGCGCCAAGCGCGCGCCGGCGCGCAGGCCGAAGAGCCGCTGGCGAACGCCGTTCGTTCGGTGCTTTCAGCCGCGATCGCCGGCGCCAAACCACCGCGGCCGGATTTCGACCGCATCGACGACCGGCTGGCTTATCTGAAGTGGCTTGGCGCGACGAGCGAGAAGCTCAAACCCCGCAAATCAGAGCACCGCACCCGCGTCGAGTTTCTCGAAACCGCCTGGTACGAATCGCGCCGCGCCGGGCTCGAGACGCCGCTGGTGCTCGGCCTGATCCAGGTCGAGAGCGGCTTCAGAAAATACGTCATCAGCTCGGCCGGTGCGCGTGGCTATATGCAGGTGATGCCGTTCTGGGCGCGGCTGATCGGCGATGGTGACGCCAGCCGGCTGTTCCACATGCAGACCAATCTGCGTTTTGGCTGCACGATCCTGCGCCACTACCTCGATATCGAACGTGGTGACCTGTTCCTGGCGCTGGGCCGCTACAACGGCAGCCGCGGCAAGCCGGACTATCCGAATGCGGTTTTCGCCGCACGGCGGCTGTGGGAGTTCAAGCCCGCGGCGTGAAGTACGCGTGGTGGATCAAAGCCCGCGCCATTCCTTGGCCGCCGCGCCGCCGATGCCGAGCAGCACCAGCACCCGCTCGACCGTCTCGGCGACCATCTCGTCGATGCTTGCCGGCCGGTGATAAAACGCCGGCAGCGGCGGGAAGATGATCGCCCCCATTTCGGTGGCCGCGGTCATGTTGCGCAGATGCGCCAGGTTCAGCGGCGTCTCGCGCACCATCAACAGCAGCCGCCGGCGCTCTTTGAGCATCACGTCGGCAGCGCGGGTCAGCAAGTTGTCGGACAGCCCATGCGCGATCGACGCCAGCGACTTCATCGAGCAAGGTGCCACGACCATCGCGCTGGCATCGAAGCTCCCGCTGGCCAGGCAGGCGCCAATGTCACCCGGCGCGTAAGCGTGGTCGGCGCGCGCTTCGAGCCGGTGCCGATCCAGGCCGAGTTCGTGGTGCACGTTGAGCACCCCGGCGGGTGTGGCGACGAGGTGCGTTTCAGCACCGAGCTCGCGCGCGCGATCGAGCAGCTTCAGGCCGTACGCCGCGCCGGTTGCGCCAGTGATGCCGACGACCAGGCGCTGAGCCATCAGGCCAGCGCCGGGCCGCCCCAAGCGGCCTGAAGCCCCCTCGGGGGGCAGCGCCAGAGCGCAGCGACCAGCGTGGGGGTCGTCATTTCAATTTGACCCGCTGTCGAGTACCTGCTTGAGCTCGCCGCTTTCGTACATCTCGGTCATGATGTCCGAGCCGCCGACAAACTCGCCGTTGACGTAGAGCTGCGGGATCGTCGGCCAGTTGGCGTACTCTTTGATGCCCTGGCGGATGCCGTCGTCTTCGAGCACATTGACGGTGGCCAGGTCGGTGACCCCGCAGGCCTTGAGGATCTGCACCGCGCGACCAGAAAAGCCGCATTGTGGAAATTGCGCCGTGCCCTTCATGAAGAGCACCACGCGGTGGCCTTTGACGACGCCGTCGATCTGTTGCTGCACATCACTCATCGCGTTTCTCCTGCGAATTCAACTTGGCCGCAAGGATAAGGCAAACGTGATGTGGCGGCGGCGCCGGGCTGCCTTGACCCTGGTGCCGCGTTCCGGCGGTCAGAACGTGTAGCGAACCCCGAGTTGCATATGCGGCGCCAGGCGCAGGCTGCGCACCGCGTCGTCAAGGTCCTGACGCGGGTTGCCGAGCAAGGCGCGGCCCAGTCGCCAGGCGTTGGCCGGGTTTTGCGCCACCAGGCCGACATCGGCCGAGAAGCCCCAGCCGCCGCGGGCCGACAGACGGGTGTAGCCCAGGCCCAGGTAGGGCAGCGACTCCAGCGCATCGGCGCCGTTCAGCGACGGCCGGGCCAGGCCGCTGCCATAGCCACCAGACACCGTGATCACGCCGCTGGTCGCGCGCAGCCCACCCTGCGCCGTCAGTGGCAGCAGCCGCGGCACGCTGAAATAGTAGTCACCGAGCAGCGACGCCGACAGCACCCGGGTTTCAGCGCCCGGCAGCGCCGCTGGTGCGGTGATCGAGACCCGGGTCTGCCAGCGCGGCCAGGCGGCGTCGCTGATCGACAGGCCGTCTGCGGCGACGGCGCCCATGCTGCAGGCCGCCGCGGCGGCGCCCAGTGAGGCCAGAACTGCGCTTTTCAGGCTCTTGTGCATGCCGTTCTCCGGAAGCGGACGGGGCCCGCCTGAACGACATATTGCGCCGATTTTGAATCGCGTGAACCCTCGAATCTGGGGATGTCATCACGCTTTGATCTGGCGATCAAGCGCGCCGGCCGAAGCTCACCCGCTCGTGGCCGGCCAGATCGCGCGCGCTGCCGACCTCGCTGAAGCCGTGGCCGAGCAGCAACGAGCGCAGTGCCGGGCCTTGGCGGTGGCCATGTTCGAGCAGCAACCAGCCGCCGGGCCGCAGATGCGCCGGCGCCTGCGCGACGATGATGCGCAGCGCCGCGAGGCCGTCGCTGCCGGGCGTTAGCGCCAGCCGCGGCTCGGCGTGCAGCGCCAGCAGATGGGGGTCGTCGGCATCGATGTAGGGCGGGTTGCTGACGATCATGTCGAAGCGCTGGTCAGCAGCGAGCGCGCCAAACCAGTCGCCTTGCAAGAAGTCGATTGCCAAGGCCAGGCGCAGGGCATTGCCGCGTGCCACGTCGAGGGCCGCGGCGCTGAAGTCGGTCGCGACCACCTGCACCAGCGGCCTTAGCGCCTTGATCGCCAGCGCGATCGCACCGCTGCCGGTGCCCAGATCGGCGACCGTGGCCGGTCGGTCAGCGCCGGGGTTGGCGTGGTCGTCGACGGCCAAGCGCTGCAAGGCTTCATCAACCAGCGTCTCGCTGTCCGGCCGCGGCACCAGCACATCGGCCGACACCTGCAACAGCAGGCCGTGAAATTCGCGCGCGCCGACCAGATACGCCAACGGCACGCCACGCACCCGTTCAGAAAACAACGCCGCAAAAGCCGCCTGCACTTCAGCATCGACGACCACATCGTCATGGCTGATCAGCGAGGTGCGCGGCCGCTGCAGCAAGTGCGCCAGCAGCAACTGCGCATCGAGCCGGTCGACACCCGCGGCGCGGGCCTGCACCAGCAGCGCGGCGACGGTCTGACTCAACCCGCGCCTTCCAGCGTGGCGAGTTGTTCGGCAGCGCGCGCCCCCTGCAATGCGGCGACCACGTCGTCGAGATCACCGTCCATGACCTGGCCGAGTTTGTACAGCGTCAGGTTGATGCGGTGGTCGGTGATCCGCCCCTGCGGGAAGTTGTAGGTGCGGATGCGGTCGGAGCGGTCACCGCTGCCGATCAGGCCCTTTCGGGTGGCGGCTTCCTTGGCCGCGCGCTCGTCGTTTTCCTTGCGCTGCAAACGTGCGGCGAGCACCGCCATCGCCTTGGCCTTGTTGCGGTGTTGCGAGCGGTCGTCCTGGCATTCGGCGACCAGGCCGGTCGGCAGGTGCGTGATGCGGATCGCGCTGTCGGTTTTGTTCACATGCTGGCCGCCGGCACCGCTGGCCCGAAAGGTATCGATGCGCAGGTCGGCCGGGTTGAGCAGCACCTCGGCGGCTTCGTCGGGCTCGGGCATCACCGCCACCGTGCAGGCGCTGGTGTGGATGCGGCCCTGGCTTTCGGTCACCGGCACCCGTTGCACGCGGTGGCCGCCCGATTCGAAACGCAGGCCGCCGTAGGCCTGCGCGCCTTCGACGCGCAGCACCAGTTCCTTGTAGCCGCCGAGCTCGGCGGCGCTCTCGCTCATGATCTCGCTGCGCCAGCCGCGGCGTTCACAAAAGCGCAGGTACATGCGCGCCAGGTCGCCGGCAAACAGCGCTGATTCATCGCCGCCGGTGCCGGCGCGGATCTCGACAAAGGCCGCGCGCTCGTCGTCCGGGTCCTTGGGCAGCAGCGCGGCCTGCAAGTCGGCTTGCAACTGGTCGATATCGGCCTGCGCCGCAGCCATTTCCTCGGCTGCCATCTCGGCCATCTCGCTATCACCCAGCATGCCTTGCGCGGCCTGCAGGTCGGCTTCGCGAGCGCAAAATCGGCGGAACAGCGTGACCACGCTGGCGACTTCGGCCTGCTCGCGGGCGAGGCCGCGGTAGCGGTTGATGTTGGACATCACGCCGCTGTCGGCCAGGTTCGCGTCAAGTTCGGCGAGTCGCAATTCGAGGCGTGCGAGCTGTTGGCGAAGGCTGGCTTTCATCGGGGCGGATCAGAGGATTTGGTGCGTGCGCTGCAGAACTTGCGGCGCGGGTCGCGCGGCTGGCGCGGGCGGGCGGTGCTTGCGGGTTTTGGTGAGCGCCGCTATCGGCCGTGGCCCGCGCCGCCACCGCGCAAGAACAGCCGCGACACCGTCTGCGCGAGTTCTTCGCGCTGGCTGCCGTCGGCGGCATGCAACTCGGCCAGCGTGCCGTGCAGCATCTTCTGGGTCAGGCCGCGCGACAGCGCTTCGAGCACCGCATCGACATCGTCACCACGCGCCAGCAGCTTGCGTGCCCGGGCGAGCTCGACACCGCGCCAATCGTCGGCCTGCCGGTGCAGTGCCTGGATCAGCGGCACCGCGGCGCGCTGGTCGAGCCAGTGGCTGAAGCTGAGCACGCCGGCGTCGACGATGGCCTCGGCGCGCTCGACCGCGGCATGGCGCTTGGCGCCTGCGGTCTGCACGATCTCAGACAGGTCGTCGACGGTGTAGAGATAGACGTCGCTCAACGCGCCGACCTCGGGTTCGATGTCGCGCGGCACTGCGAGGTCGACCATGAACATCGGCCGGCGGCGGCGCGCTTTGAGCGCACGCTCGACCGCGCCCAGGCCGATGATCGGCAGCGTGCTCGCGGTGCACGAGACCACCGCGTCGAACTCGTGCAGGCGATCGGGCAGCTCGGCCAGCCGCAGCGCCTGGCCACCGTAACGCGCAGCCAGCGCTTCGCCACGCTCGAGCGTGCGGTTGGCAATCGCCATCAACATCGGCTCACGCGCTGCGAAGTGCGTGGCGACGAGTTCGATCATCTCGCCGGCACCGACAAACAGCACCTTGATCTTGCGCAGGTCTTCAAACAACTGCGATGCCAGGCGCACCGACGCAGCGGCCATGCTGATCGAATGGGCGCCGATCTCGGTCGTGCTGCGGACTTCCTTGGCAACCGAAAAAGAGCGCTGGAAGAGCTGGTGCAGCGTCGTGCCCAGGGTTCCAGCGGCTTCGGCTTCGCGCACCGCCTGTTTCATCTGGCCCAGGATCTGCGGCTCACCCAGGACCATCGAGTCCAACCCCGACGCGACACGAAAGGCGTGCCGCGCCGCAGCGCGGTCTTCGAGCACGTAGGTGTGCGACTGCAATTGCGCGGCACCGATGCCGGCGTGCTCGGCCAGCCAGTCGACCGAGGGGCGCACGAGCTCGCCGTCCCAGCTCGTGTCGGTGGCGACATAGAGCTCGGTGCGGTTGCAGGTCGAGACCAGCGCGGCTTCGGGCGCGGCATGCTGCAGGCGGCTGCGAAAAGTGCGCAGCGCTGGCCCCAGCAAGTCCGGCGCAAAGGCAACCTTGCCGCGCAGATCCAGCGGCGCGGTGGTGTGGTTCAGGCCCAGCGCAAAAACGCTCATCGGGGTCGATTGTAAGATTTGGGCACCCGATGGGCCCACTCGACGCACTCTGGCACTTGCTCAACTTCGTGGCACCTGCCGCGGGGGTTGCCTTGTTCGCTGCGGCGGCTGTCAAGCTGCTGTGGCGGCGCGAATTGCAATCGGTGCGCTGGCAGCGCCTGGCCACTTGCGCCGCCGCCGCAGGCGCGCTGGCCTTGTTGATCGGCCTGCTGGTCTTCGGCCGCGACGGCCGCATCGCGACCTATGCGATGTTGATCGGTGCCGCTGCCGCTGCCCTGTGGTGGGCGGGCTTCGGGCCGGGCCGGCGTTAGCGTCACTTGACTGCGGCGGCGACGGCAGCGGCCGTCAGGCCGAAACCACGTCGACGGCCAGCAGGTCGGTGACGCGGTCGTTGACCAGCACCGCGCCGCGCAGCGAGTGCGGCAGCGCTTCGGTGATCGTCACGTCGATCATCTGCCCGACCAGGCGCGGCGACGCCGGCCCGCCATCGAAATTGACGATGCGGTTGCATTCGGTGCGGCCCATCAGCTCCGGCCCGTGGCTGCCGGGGCGGCGCGCCGGGCCTTCGACGAGGATGCGCTGCACGCTGCCGACGAGCTGCGCCGAGATGCGCTTTACGTTGACTTCCAGCGCTGCCTGCAAGCGCTGCAGGCGCGCCAGCTTGACGGCGTGAGGGGTGTCGTCGGCCAGGTTTGCCGCCGGCGTGCCCGGTCGTGGGCTGAAGATGAAGCTGAAGCTGGCGTCAAAGCCGATCTCGTCGACGAGGGCCATCAGGCGTTCGAAGTCGTCGTCAGTTTCGCCAGGAAAACCGACGATGAAATCGGTCGAGATGCGGATCTCGGGCCGCACCCGGCGCAAGGCGCGCAGGGTGCTTTTGTATTGCAGCGTGGTGTAGCCGCGTTTCATCGCCGCCAGGATGCGGTCGCTGCCATGTTGCACCGGCAGGTGCACATGGTTGACGAGTTTGTCGATGCGGCCGTAGGCCTCGACCAGCCGCGGCGTGAACTCGTTCGGGTGGCTGGTCGTGTAGCGGATGCGCTCAATGCCGGAGATCTGCGCGACGACGTCGAGCAGCAGTGCAAAGTCAGCGATGTTGTCGCTGGTGTCGTCGGCTTCGCTGGCTTCGCTGGCTTCGCTGGCGTCGACTCCGGCGTCGCGCGCCGCGCCCATCCGGCCGCGGTAGGCGTTGACGTTCTGCCCGAGCAGCGTGACCTCTTTGACGCCTTGTGCGGCGAGGCCGGCGATTTCAGCCAGCACATCGTCGAGCGGGCGGTTGACTTCTTCGCCGCGGGTGTAGGGCACGACGCAGTACGAACAATACTTGGAGCAGCCTTCCATGATCGAGACAAAGGCGCTTGCACCTTGCACACGCGCCGGCGGCAGGTGGTCGAACTTCTCGATCTCGGGGAAGCTGATGTCCACCTGCGGCCGCTGCAGCAGGCGCCGCTGCTCGATCATCGCCGGCAGCCGGTGCAGGGTCTGCGGGCCGAAGACGAGGTCGACATACGGCGCGCGGTCGACGATCGCCGCCCCCTCCTGGCTGGCCACGCAGCCACCAACACCGATCAGCACGCCCTTGGCCTTGAGGTGTTTGACGCGGCCCAAGTCGCTGAAGACTTTTTCCTGCGCCTTCTCGCGCACCGAGCAGGTGTTGAACAGGATCAGGTCGGCCTGTTCGACATCGGTCGTCGGCTCGTAACCATCGGCGGCGCACAGCACGTCGAGCATCTTGTCGGAGTCGTAGTCGTTCATCTGGCAGCCGAAGGTGCGGATGAAGACCTTCTTGCTGCTGGCGGTGATGGAGTTGGTGTCGCTGACGTTGTCAGTGCGGTTGCCAGCCAGGTTGTCGGCAAGCTTGTCACTCATGGCCGGCTCCAGGTTTGGCCGACCGGGTCGAAGACCCAGGCGCGCGCATCGGCCTCGCTGGTCGGCCACATCCGGTTGGCACGCTCAGCGGCATTGAGCACCCAGATGTCTTGCAGCAGACCGGTGCCGTTTTCACGCGTGTAGTGAACGATCACCTTCTGGCCCGCGAGCGCGCCCGACATGCGCAGCATGTTGTCGTCGCCACGGATGCGCGCGCCGGGTGCCAGGCGCGCCGGGCGGCCGTTGAGCAGCACTTCCGGCGGCTCGCTGACGAGCAGTTCGCCACGCAGCGCCTGGGCGGGAAAGTTGCGATGCGACTGCGCCGCTGCGGGCAGCGCGAGCGACAACATCAACAAGGCCGCCAAGGCGCCGAAGACGCTTCTCACGCCAACGCTGGCGATCGAGGTGCGCAGAACACAGCGAATCATGGTTTAGACCCAGGGGCTGTGAAAAAAACGGGCCCGAGATCGACACTCGGGCCCGGGATGATCTTGGTGGCGCTTCAGGGATTCGAACCCCGGACCTGCGGATTATGATTCCGTCGCTCTAACCGACTGAGCTAAAGCGCCCCGAGCCCACGATTATATCGGGCGTGGAACCGGCCGCGGCGCGCGACACGAGACCCCGACCGCATGTTCAGTTTTTTCCGCAAGAAGAATGCCGCGCCGGCGGCGGATGTGCCGGCCGTGCAGCCCGCAGCGCCGCTGTCGCCAAAGCCGGCCGAATCAGCGTCCGGATGGCTGTTGCAACCCGCGTCACCCGGCTTGCCTTCGTCGCCAACGCCAACGCCAACGCCGCCACTACCGCCACCACCGACTCCGCCTGCGCGCGGCGCCTGGTTCGACCGCCTGCGCGCCGGCCTGCGCAAGACCGGCTCCAGCATCGCGCAGGTCTTCACAGGCACCCAGATCGACGATGCGCTGTACGAAGAACTCGAGTCGGCGCTGCTGATGGCCGATGCCGGTGTCGCCGCCACCGAATTCCTGCTCGCCGACCTGAAACGCCGCGTCAAGGAAAACAAGGCCGCCGATCCTGCCGCCGTGAAGGCCCTGCTCGTCGACGCGCTGGCCGCCGCGCTGGCGCCCTTGCAGCGCGCGCTCGAAGTCGGCGCGGCGACGCCGACGGTGATCATGGTCGTCGGTGTCAATGGCGCCGGCAAGACCACCAGCATCGGCAAGCTAACGCACCACCTGGCCGGCAGCGGGCAGAAGGTGCTGCTCGCCGCGGCCGATACCTTCCGCGCCGCGGCGCGCGAGCAGCTGGCGGTCTGGGGCGACCGCAACCGGGTCGAGATCGTCAGCCAGCAGGGTGGCGACCCGGCGGCAGTGAGTTTTGATGCGGTGACTGCCGGCCGTGCACGCGGCTGCGATGTCGTCATTGCCGACACCGCCGGGCGGCTGCCAACGCAGGCGCACCTGATGGAAGAGCTCAAGAAGATCCGGCGCACGATTGCCAAGGCGCAGGACGGCGCTCCCCACGAGGTGCTGCTCGTCGTCGACGGCAATACCGGGCAGAACGCACTGGCGCAGGTCAAGGCCTTCGACGCCGCGGTGCAGCTCACCGGCCTGGTGGTGACCAAACTCGACGGCACCGCCAAGGGCGGCGTGCTGGCCGCCATCGCGCGCTGGAGCGTCGCCGAAGGGCGGCCGATCGCGGTCTACTTCATCGGTGTCGGCGAAAAGCTCGAAGACCTGCAAACCTTCGACGCGCGCGAATTTGCCGCGGCGCTGGTGCAGTAAGCGCGGCCTGCTCGCGGGCGTTGGTGGGGGCGCTGCTGCGGGTGGTGCCCAGCGGCCTGGTGCTCAGCGCGCCCGCGGTGCTGCGACGGGCAGATCGAGATCGTCAAAAAACGCCGACGGCACCGGTTCCATGGCCTGAGAAAACGCCGCCTCGGCGTCGCCTTCGGCGAGCACCTCGAGCATCTCGGGCACCGGGATCAGCGGCATCGGGCGCGACGCGGTCGGTGCCGGCGCTGATTGCGCGGCGTGGCGCGCAAAGTCCGCGCCGAGCACGCTGCGCACTTCGCCGATGCTGGGCAGCTCGCCTTCGCGCCAGACATGCACACCGATGCCGGCGGCACGCAGCACGCGCGCCAGGCGCTCGTGGCGGCGCCGGCTGCGCTCGCTTTCCTGCGGCGGGCGCACGTCGATGACCGCGAGCACACGCGAGCTGCTGTCGCACAGCAGCAGGTCGGCGCTGAGATGGCCGACACGCTGCAACCAGTCGGCGTAGGAATGGCGCAGCGGCACCCTGATGAAGCGTGACAGCGGCACCTGGGCGAGGACCAGGAAACCTGGCATCGCGCGCTTGAGCAGGTCACAGGCCTCGCGCTCGGTGGCGGTGAGCACCCGCGCGGCTTCGGGCTGCCATGCGGCCACCGTGTCCAAGGCCTCGCGGCCTGCTGGCCGCGCCGCGTTGCGTGACCGCAGGTGCAGCGCGAGCAGCGTCAGCACGAGGATCGCGCTGGCCGCGAGTGCGGCCGAGGACATCGGGTCGAGGGGCAGCATGGTGATGCGCGCCGGGGTGCGGCGACCTTGGGGAGTGAATCACCCTGACGCTATCGGCTGCTGCCGGTGGCGGTCAACCGCGTGACGGCGATATCTGTAACGCGGTGTCAACGCGGCAGGTAACGGTGCTGCGCAGTGCGACTTTTGTCGCAGCACGCGCGCTGCATTCAGCGCCCTCAATCAGCGCCGCACTCAGCGCCGCACTCAGCGTGGCATGCCGGGCATGCCGCCCATGCGTTTCATCATCTTCATCAGGCCGCCGCCCTTCATTTTTTTCATCATCCCCTGCATCTGCTCAAACTGATTGAGCATGCGGTTGACCTCCTGCACCTGCACCCCGGCGCCGGTGGCGATGCGGCGTTTGCGCGATGCCTTGATGAGATCGGGCTTGCGCCGCTCCAGCGGGGTCATCGCATTGATCATGCCTTCCATGCGGCGCACGTCACGATCGGCGCGGCCCATGTCGGCGCCCGCCGCGCGCGCGGTCAACTGGCTCGGCAGCTTGTCCATCAGCCCAGCCAGGCCGCCCATCTTTTTCATCTGCGAGATCTGCGACAGAAAGTCGTTGAGGTCGAAGCTGTCACCGCTCTTGACCTTGGCGGCAAGTTTCTGTGCCGCATCGATATCGACGCCCTTGGTGACTTCTTCGACGAGGGCCACGATGTCGCCCATGCCGAGCACACGCCCGGCATGGCGCTCGCCGTCAAAGGCCTCGAGGCCGTCGATCTTTTCCGACACGCCGGCAAACTTGATCGGCACCCCGGTGATCTGCCGCACCGACAGCGCCGCGCCGCCGCGTGAATCACCGTCGAGCTTGGTCAGCACGACGCCGGTCAGCGGCAGTGCGTCCTTGAAGGCGCGCGCGGTATTCACCGCGTCCTGGCCCTGCATCGCATCGACGACAAACAGCGTCTCGACCGGGTTGAGCAGCGTGTGCAGCTCGCTGATCTCGGCCATCATGGCTTCGTCGATGCCCAGCCGCCCGGCGGTGTCGACGATCAGCACGTCGGCGTAGTGGCGCTTGGCGTGGTCGAGTGCGGCGAGCACGATCTCGCGTGGTGTCTGCTGCGGCGTGCTCGGGAACCATTCGGCACCGGCCTGCGCGGTGACCAGCTTGAGCTGTTCGATCGCCGCCGGCCGGTAGACGTCGGCCGACACCGTGAGCACCTTCTTGCGCCGCTTGTCGATCAGGTGTTTGGCCAGCTTGGCGGTGGTCGTGGTCTTGCCCGCACCTTGCAGGCCGGCCATCAAAATCACGGCCGGTGGCTGCACCGCCAGGTTCAGGTCCGACACGCCTTCGCCCATCGTGCGGCTGAGCTCCTTGTGCACCACGCTGACCAGCATCTGGCCCGGGTTGAGCGAACCGATGACGTCTTGCCCGAGCGCCTTGTCCTTGACCCGGCCGATGAAGTCGCGCACCACGGGCAGCGCGACGTCGGCCTCGAGCAGTGCCACGCGTACTTCGCGGAGCATGTCGGCGACGTTGGTTTCGGTGATGCGGGCCTGGCCGCGCATCGTTTTCACGAGGCGTGACAGGCGGTCGGTCAGGGTCGATGCCATGGGGCTCTCTGGTGGCGGCGCCGCGCCGGCGGCGGAGCGCCGAGTCGCGGCAGCGTAGCGGTGACGTCGCGCTGACGTGGAGATGAGGTGGGGGTGATGTAGACGTGCACTGCTGGCGGCGTTGCGGCTTCGCACGGGGGCGTCAGTACACTGTCCGGATGATTCTATCGTCGGCCTGGAATACTGCGGCGCCGCAGCTGCTGGCGCTGGTCGCGCTGGCCGCTTATGCGCTTGCGGCGTGGCCCGGCCGGCTCGGTGAGCGGGTCGCCGCGGCGGCCTTGCCCTTCGGCGTTGCGGCCCACGCGGCCCTGCTGGTCGTCGAGGTCTTTGGCTCGGGCGGGCCCGCCGCCGGTGTGCGGCTGGGCTTCGGGCCGGTGCTGTCGCTCACTGTCTGCCTGGTGCTTGCGGTACACACCGTCGAGAGCCGCTTCTTGCCACTGCCGTCGGTGCGCCGTGTGCTGGCGGTCGTCGGCGCCGCGGCGGTGGTGCTGGCCTTGGTCTATCCCGGCGAGCCGCGTTCGCTGGGCTCAGCCTGGGCGCCGCTGCATTGGCTGCTCGGGGTGGTGTCTTACGGCCTGTTTGGCGCCGCGGTGCTGCACGCGCTCTTGCTCGACGCCGCCGAGCGCCGCATGCGGGGCCACAAGTCCGCCAACGCAGTGGCTTTCGGGCTGCCGCTGCTGCATCTGGAGCGCTTGACATTCCGCTTCGTGCAGGCTGGTTTTGTCGTGCTGTCGATGGTCATCGTGCTCGGTATTGCGACCGCGGCGCATTGGCGCTGGGACCACAAGTCGGTGCTGTCGATGCTCGGCTGGTTGATCTTTGCCGCGCTGCTCGGCGGGCGCCATTGGCGCGGCTGGCGCGGCCAGCGCGCGACACGCTGGTTGTACGGTGGCGCGTTGGTCCTGTTGCTGGCCTATGTGGGCTCGCGCTTTGTGCTCGAGGTGTTGCTTGGGCGTGCGCCGGCATGAGCGACGGTTTGAGCGCCGGCACGACCGATTGAAGGGGCGATGATGATCCGACTGCTGCTACTGATAGGCGCGGTGCTGCTCGTGGTCTGGCTGTTTACCGGCCTGCGCCGGCGCCAGGGGTCAGGTGACGCCGGCGACAAAACCGGCGCCGGCGACGCCGCGGCCAAGGGCGCGCAGCAGATGGTGCAATGTGCCCATTGCGGCGTCCACCTGCCGCGGGGCGACGCCGTCGCCGATGGCACGCTCAGCTATTGCGGCGAAGCCCACCGCGTCGCCGGCCCGCGCCAGCAATGACCCTGCCCGACGGCGCGCCGCTGCCGCCGGGCCAGGCTGCCGACGAACGCCGCCAAGCCGACCGCCGGCGTGCCGACCGGCGCGCCGACCAGCGCAACGATCGGCACGGTGATCGATACAGCGATCGACGCGCTGATCGACGGCTATCCGACCCGGTGGCCGCGGCGCAGTCGCCGGTATCGGCCTCGCAGTTCGACGCCGAGTGGGCCGCCGCCGCGGCCGCGGCCGACAGCG
This sequence comes from Rubrivivax sp., assembly GCA_031431555.1. Classification (GTDB taxonomy): domain Bacteria; phylum Pseudomonadota; class Gammaproteobacteria; order Burkholderiales; family Burkholderiaceae_C; genus Rubrivivax. The sequence continues at coordinate 58,512 of JANPDN010000046.1, read as the reverse complement.
AGATCGGGGGTCTCGACGGCGCCGGGCCGCGCGGTACCGGGTACCTTCGGCACGAATCGGCAAGTGATGTCAGAAGTGACACCCGAGCCGACGCCAGAAGCGACACCACAAACGGTGCCGGCGACGGCGCGCGGGATGCCGTCGTCGAGGGCGCGCTGTCGCGCATCGTGCGCACCTATGTCGCCGCGCGCGCCGCGGTCGGGGTGGCCCTGGTCGTCGCGATGGGCGCGACGAGTGTTGTCGGCGCCCGGGTCTCAAGCGCCGCACTGCTGGTCTGCGTGTTGTACGCAGTGCAAGCGGCGATGCTCTGGCTGCTGCCGCGCTTTCAGGCCTTGACGCAGCCGCAGGCGCTCAACGCGCAGCGCCGCCGGCAATGGGCGGTGACGATCGGCGCCGACTTGGCTGCGTTTTCCTTGCTGCACCTGCTCGAACATGGCGCGACGTTCAACTTCGCCGCGCTGTTCGTATTGCCGGTGTTGATGTCCGGCGTGCTCACGCCGCGGCTGCTTGCGTTGGGCACCTCGGCCGCGGTGGCGCTGCTGCTGCTGGGCACCTCGTGGGGCGCCTCGATCAGCAGCGGCGAAGGTGTCATCGCGGTTGCGCAGTCGGGTCTGGGCGGCATCGGCCTGTTTGTGATTGCACTGCTTGCCGGTGAACTGGCCGGGCGCCTGGCACGCGAAGAGATTGCCGCGCGCGGCAGCTTGCAGCTCGCGCGCCAGCAGGCGCAGCTCAACCGGCTGGTCATCGAAGAGATGGCCGACGGCGTGCTCGTCGTCGACGAGCGGCTGCGGGTGCGTGCGGCCAACCCCGCGGCGCGCGCGCTGCTGTCTTCGCAGGGGCTGGCACCGGCGGCGCCTTTTCAATTGCAGGCCAGGCCGGCTTGGCTGGCGCTGGGCTCGAGCGTCGAGCTGGCGCTGGCCGAACGCAGCTGGCCCGACGACGGGCGCGACGTCGCGCTGTCTTTTGGTGACGGCCAGACCCGAACCTTGCGCATGCGGGTGCGCTTTACGCGTCGGGTGGCGGTCGATCCCGGGCGGCCGCCGAACGAAGACTTCTGCGTCCTGCTGCTCGAGGACGTGCGCACCGCGCAGGCAAGGCTGCGGCAGGAAAAGCTCGCCGCGATGGGCCGCGTCTCGGCCGGCATCGCGCATGAAATCCGCAACCCGCTGGCGGCGATCTCGCAGGCCAATGCCTTGATGCTCGAAGACGAGATGCCAGCGCCGCAGCAGCAGCTTGCACGCATGATTGCCGACAACGTGCACCGCCTCAAACGCATCGTCGACGATGTGCTCGAAGCCGCACCCGGGGTCGGCGCAGAGCCGCGCGAGGTCGACGCCCGCGCGGTGGTGCGCCTGACGGTCGACGAATGGGCGCAGACCGCCGGTGTCGCGCTGGGCGTGGGTGCGAGTGCGAGTGCGAGCGCGAGTGCCGGCGCGCGGGTGCGTGTCGACCTGCCGCAGGCGGCGCTGGCGATCAGCTTCGACCCCGAGCACCTGCGCCGGATCCTCGTCAACCTGCTCGACAACGCGCTGCGCCACAGCAGCGTGCTGCCCGACGCGGTGCTGTTGCGGCTGGCCGTGCGCGACGAGCAGACGGCGGTGCTGTCGGTGGCCAGCGACGGCGCGCCGATCACGCCGGATGTCGAGCGCCATCTCTTCGAGCCCTTCTTCTCGACGCGCAGCCGCGGCTCTGGCCTGGGCCTGTACATTTGCCGCGAACTCTGCGAGCGCTATGGCGCGAGCATCGAATACCGGCAGCGTGCGGCGAGCGAGCGCCATCGCAACGGCTTCATCGTCGTGCTGCGGCGCTGGTTGCCGCCGGTGTCGATCAGCACCGCTTTATCTGCCTCGAACAGCCATCCCCACCGATCGACGATCGCACCCACGTGACCAGCCCGCCGACCTTGAGCCTGCTCGTTGTTGACGACGAGCCCGACCTGCGCACCTTGTACGAGCTGACGCTGGTGCGCGAGGGCTACGACGTCGAAAGCGCCGGTACCGTCGAAGAGGCCTGGGCGCTGCTGCAGGCGCGCAGCTTCAACGCGCTGATCACCGACATGCGCCTGCCCGACGGCACCGGCATCGACCTGCTGCAGCGCCTGGACGCCGCCGGCCGGCCGGAAAAGACGATCGTGATCACGGCTTATGGTTCGGCCGAAAATGCGGTCGAGGCGCTCAAGGCTGGCGCCTACGATTACCTGACCAAGCCGGTCGACCTGCGCCAGTTCAGGCTCGTCGTGGCGTCGGCACTCGGGCGCGTCGCGGCAGACATGCGCGAGGCCGCTGCCACATCAGGCGCATCGACCAGCGCGGCCGCCGCCAGCACCGCGACACTGCCGCGCCGCGATCGGGTCAAGCCGATGCCGGCCCGATCGCTGCGCGCGATCGACCGCCTCGTCGGCGCATCGGCGGTGATGCGCCAGGTGCGCGCGCTGATCGAGAAGGTCGCGCGCAGCATGGCCCCGGTACTCGTGCGGGGTGAATCCGGGACCGGCAAAGAACTGGTGGCGCGGGCGATTCACGACGCTTCGCCACGCGGCGCGCTGCCGTTCATCGCGGTCAACTGCGGGGCGATCCCCGAGAACCTGCTCGAGGCGGAGTTTTTTGGTTATCGCAAGGGCGCGTTTACCGGCGCGAACGAAGACCGCGAAGGTTTTTTCCAGGCCGCGCAGGGCGGCACGCTGTTCCTCGACGAGATCGGTGACCTGCCCTTGTCGATGCAGAGCAAGCTGCTGCGGGTGATTCAAGAGCGTGCGGTGCGCGCCGTTGGCGCGGTGGCGGAGATCGCGTCCAACGTGCGCATCATCAGCGCAACCCATCGCGACCTGGCCGAAGAAGTCCAGGGTGGGCGTTTCAGGCAGGACCTCTTTTACCGCCTGAATGTGATCCAGATTGCGGTGCCGCCGCTGCGCGACCGGCTGGGTGACTTGGCCGAGATCTGCACCGCGGTGCTCGAGCGCATCGCCGCCGAGGCCGGTGTCGACCCACAACCGGCGCTGGCTGGCGATGCACTCGATCTGCTGGCGCGATACAGCTTCCCGGGCAATGTGCGCGAGCTCGAAAACCTGTTGCACCGCGCGTTGGCGCTGTCGGGCGGTGAGCTCATCGGCAGCGCCGATCTCGGCCTGCCCGAAGCCGCCTTTGTCGACAGCGTGCAGGCCGGTATCGACGGCGTGATGCTGCCGTCGACGCGGCCCTTGCCGGCGGTGCAGCCCGGGCAGCCCTTCAGCCAACCGTCCGGCAACCCGATGGGGCAAACCCAGGCGCCGCTGCCCAAGGACCTGGCTGCACATCTCGACCAAGTCGAGCGCGAGATCCTCGAACGTGCGCTGGAGCGCTACCGCTACAACCGCACCGCGGCCGGTGCGAGCATGGGTCTGTCGCTGCGCCAGATGCGCTACCGCATGGCACGCCTGGGCATCACCGTCGGCGACGGCAGTGACCCCGCCTGAACGGCGCAAGAGCGCGCGCTGGCAAGACGGTTGGTGGAGCGCTGCGGCGCCGCTGCCTTCGCCCAACTTCGGCGTGCGGCCCGTGGCCACCGATGTCACGCTGGTGGTCTTGCATTCGATCAGCCTGCCGCCGGGCGAATACGGCGGCGACGCTGTCGAGCGGCTGTTCACGAATCAGCTCGATTGGACCGCGCATCCCTATTTCGAAAACGTTCGTGGGCTTGAGGTCTCGGCACATTTTTTTGTTCGGCGTGATGGCGCGATCCAGCAATTTGTCTCCTGCGACCAGCGCGCCTGGCATGCCGGTACATCGCAGTGGCGTGGGCGCGACAACTGCAACGACCATTCGATCGGCATCGAACTTGAGGGCCTCGAAGGCGAGCGCTTCGAGGCGGCGCAATACCGCAGTCTGGGGCGCTTGCTGCGCGCGGCCTGCAAGCGCTATCCACTCGCCGACGTGGCCGGGCATGAGCATGTCGCACCCGGTCGCAAGCAGGACCCAGGCCCAGGCTTCGATTGGGACGGCCTGCGCCATAGGCTGCGCGCCTTGCCCCTGCGCTGGCCGCAGCAGACCTAGCGCTGCAGCCTGTTGCAGCGGCCCGGCCCGCATGTTTTGGGGGCTGCGATACGGGCCACCGCGCGGAGCCAAGCGCAGCGGCCGGTGTGCTTGCTGTCGCTGCTGCTCGGGCGCCGCGACAAGAGCTCCGGCACAATCACGGTCTACCGGGGAAGTACCAACAAAGCGCTACCGGTAGTGGCTTGATGGCGGCCGAACCCCCATATATAGTGTCAGACTGGTGACAGCGGCGGCAATAGCGCTGGCAGCGAGCGTGTCCAGTCTCGACGCCGTCGGGCGCATCAACCAGGCGGGCAAAGGACCGCCGGCAGCAGACTCGCACAAGCACACGCTGCATATTGCAGCATCAAGCATCAATGCTTGCGTGCACCCCAGGCAAGGGCCGCGGGTGTTGGCGCAAAGCAAGCAGAACAATCAAGCAAGGCACCAAGGGCAACCATGCAGACAGTCACGATCACCGGGCAGGAAACCACCATCACCGCTCGCATGCCCCAGGGCTCGACGCCAGCAGCGTCGGCCTTCGCCGGCTACCAGATCATTCGCCGCAACGGCGCCGTGGTTTCTTTCGAGCCGAACAAGATCGCAGTCGCCTTGATGAAGGCTTTCCTGGCAGTGCATGGCACCCAGGGTGCGGCCTCGGCCAGCGTGCGCGAGACCGTCGACCGCCTGACCGAAAGTGTCGTGCGCGCGCTGCTGCGTTCGCGCCCGGGTGGTGGCACGTTTCATATCGAGGATGTGCAGGACCAGGTCGAACTCGGCCTCATGCGTGGTGGCCACCACGAGGTCGCGCGCGCCTACGTGCTTTACCGCGATCGCCGTGCGCAGGAGCGCGCCAAGCAGGGCACGCCGGTGGTCAAGTTGGCGGAGTTGCATGTCACCGATCGCGGCCGCCGCGTACCGCTGGACATGGCTGCGCTCACCGGGCTGGTCGAAGCGGCTTGTGCCGGCCTGGGCGACGACGTCAAGGCCGAACCTATCCTCGCCGAGACGCGGCGCAACCTCTACGACGGCGTGCCGATCGACGAGGTCTACAAGGCGGCGATCCTGTCGGCGCGCACCTTGCTCGAAAAAGAACCCGGCTACACGCGCGCCACCGCACGCCTGCTGATGCACACGATCCGCCGCGAGATTCTCGGCGCCGACGTCGACGTTGCCGACATGGCCGCGGGTTATGCCGATTACTTCCCGACCTTCATCAAAGAAGGTGTCAAGGCCGAGCTTCTCGACGAGCGCCTGAGTCACTTCGACCTCGCGCGCCTGGGCGCCGCGCTGCAGCCTGAGCGCGATTTGCAGTTCGACTATCTCGGTTTGCAGACCCTGTACGACCGCTACTTCCTGCACATCGAAGAGCGCCGCATCGAGATGCCGCAGGCGTTTTTCATGCGCGTGGCGATGGGTCTGTCGCTCAACGAGATCGATCGTGAGGCGCGCGCGATCGAGTTCTACAACGTGCTGTCGAACTTCGACTTCATGTCGAGCACGCCGACACTCTTCAACGCCGGCACGCGGCGCTCGCAGTTGTCGAGCTGCTACCTGACGACGGTGGCCGACGACCTTGACGGCATTTATGAAGCGCTGAAAGAAAACGCGCTGCTGTCCAAATATGCCGGTGGCCTGGGCAACGACTGGACGCGGGTGCGCGCGCTGGGCTCGTATATCAAGGGCACCAACGGCAAGAGCCAGGGCGTGGTGCCGTTCCTGAAAGTCGTCAACGACACCGCGGTGGCGGTCAACCAGGGCGGCAAGCGCAAGGGCGCGGTGTGTTCCTACCTGGAGACCTGGCACCTGGACATCGAAGAGTTTCTCGAGCTGCGCAAGAACACCGGCGACGACCGTCGGCGTACGCACGACATGAACACCGCCAACTGGATCCCCGACCTGTTCATGAAGCGGGTCATCGAGGGCGGCGACTGGACGCTCTTCTCGCCCAGCACCTGCCCCGATCTGCACGACCTCTTCGGCCGTGAATTCGAAGTCGCCTACACGGCTTATGAAAGACAGGCCGACAGCGGCGAGATCAAGCTCTTCCGCCGCCTACCGGCCAAGGACCTGTGGCGCAAGATGTTGTCGATGCTGTTCGAGACCGGGCATCCCTGGATCACGTTCAAGGACGCATCGAACGTGCGCAGCCCGCAGAACCATGTCGGCGTCGTGCACTCGAGCAATCTGTGCACCGAGATCACGCTCAACACCAGCGATACCGAGATCGCGGTCTGCAACCTCGGCTCGATCAACCTGGCGCAGCATTTGCTCAATGGCGAGGTCGACCACGTCAAGCTCAAGCGCACCGTCGGCATCGCGATGCGCATGCTCGACAACGTCATCGACATCAATTACTACGCAGTGAAAAAAGCGCGCGACTCCAACCTGCGGCACCGGCCGGTGGGCTTGGGGATCATGGGCTTCCAGGACTGCCTGTACCAGCTGCGCTTGCCCTACGCGAGTGCCGAGGCGATGGCCTTCGCCGACCGCTCGATGGAGGCCGTGTGTTACCAGGCCTACTGGGCATCGACCGAGCTTGCCGCAGAACGCGGCCGCTATTCAAGCTACCGCGGCTCGCTGTGGGACCGCGGCATCCTGCCGCTCGATTCACTCGACCTGCTTGAGGAGGCGCGTGGCGGTTATATCGAGGTCGACCGCTCCAAGACGCTGGATTGGGACAGTCTGCGCCAGCGCATCGCGCAGCACGGCATGCGCAACTCCAACTGCGTTGCGATCGCACCGACTGCGACGATCTCCAACATCATCGGCGTCGACGCATCGATCGAACCCTGCTTCGGCAACCTTTCGGTCAAGTCCAACCTGTCGGGTGAATTCACGGTGGTCAATGAGTACCTCGTGCGCGACCTCAAGAAGCTCGGCTTGTGGGACAGCGTGATGGTCTCCGACCTGAAGCACTACAACGGCTCGGTGCGTCCGATCGACCGCGTGCCCGAAGAATTGAAGGCGCTGTACGCGACCGCTTTTGAAGTCGAGCCTTCGTGGCTGGTCGAGGCCGGCTCGCGGCGCCAGAAGTGGATCGACCAGGCGCAGTCGCTCAATATCTATATGGCTGGCGCATCTGGCAAGAAGCTCGACGAGACCTACAAACTCGCATGGCTGCGTGGCCTGAAGACGACCTACTACCTGCGCACGATGGGCGCGACGCACGCCGAAAAATCGACCGTCGATTCGAGCACGCTCAATGCAGTCTCTTCGGGCAGCGCAGCAAGCTCGGCGTTCGTTGCAGCGGCCGCAAAAGCGCGTGCGCAGATGGCCGGCATCGCGAGTGCATCAAGCGCAACAGCAGCATCGATACCCGCCACCGACATCACCTTTTGTTCTGTTGATGATCCTGATTGCGAAGCCTGTCAGTGAGACATCGAATGGGCGCGATCGAACTCCACACCCAGCATCCAAAACATTGACGATGAAGGGCCGCAGCGACATCAACACGATGCATCGGTGCAACATCACTGCGGCCTTGATGTCAACAAGTGCTTGGTGTTCGCACACAACAAACTGATAATTCAGCGCCACAGGACGTACACACAAATGCTGGTCTGGGAAGAAGACGCTCGCACACCCCACACGAAGATGCCTCATCGCGTTTCGACACCCGTTGCTGTCGATGCGCGCGCGCCGCTGACGTCTCGTTCCGCTTCGCCCTCGTCGGCACTGCCGACCTCACGTTCGGATCTGCTCGCGCCGATCGCCGCAAAGTTTTCGACCAGCGCTGATGTCGGCGCCGACAGCGTCGCCGCGCGTCGTGTCAATGCCGCCGACAAACGCATCATCAACGGCAGCACCGACGTCAACCAACTGGTGCCGTTCAAGTACAAGTGGGCCTGGGAGAAGTACCTCGCGACTTGCGCCAACCACTGGATGCCCAACGAGATCAACATGTCGCGCGACATCGCGACCTGGAAAGATCCGAACGGCCTGACCGAAGACGAGCGCCGCATCGTCAAGCGCAATCTCGGCTTCTTCGTCACCGCCGATTCGCTGGCCGCGAACAACATCGTGCTCGGCACCTACCGGCATATCACCGCGCCCGAGTGCAGGCAGTTCCTGTTGCGCCAGGCTTTCGAAGAAGCGATCCACACCCACGCCTACCAGTACATCGTCGAGTCGCTCGGCCTTGACGAAAGCGAGATCTTCAACGCCTACCACGAGGTCGCGTCGATCCGCGACAAGGACGAGTTCCTGATCCCGTTCATCGACGCGATCATGGACCCGCACTTCAAGACCGGCACGCCCGAAACCGACCAGACCCTGCTGAAGAGCCTGATCGTTTTTGCCTGCCTGATGGAAGGCCTGTTTTTCTACGTCGGCTTCACGCAGATCCTGGCCCTGGGCCGGCAGAACAAGATGACCGGTGCGGCCGAGCAGTACCAGTACATCCTGCGCGACGAGTCGATGCACTGCAACTTCGGCATCGACCTGATCAACGCGATCAAGCTTGAGAACCCCCATCTGTGGACCGCTGAATTCAAGGCCGAAATCCGGGCGCTGTTCAATCAAGCTGTCGAGCTTGAATACCGTTACGCTGAAGACACGATGCCCCGTGGCGTGCTTGGCATGAACGCTTCGATGTTCAAAGGTTATCTGCGCTACATCGCCAACCGCCGTGCCGTGCAGATCGGGCTTGAAGCGCTGTTTCCGAATGAAGAAAATCCGTTCCCTTGGATGAGCGAGATGATCGACCTGAAGAAGGAACGCAACTTCTTCGAGACCCGCGTCATCGAGTACCAGACCGGCGGCGCGCTGTCCTGGGACTGAAGCGCCCAAAGAACCGAATCAAGATGAATCTCCAAATTGCAAGCGTTGATGCACTGCCGCTAGAAGCGGTGCGCAGGCTTGCGACCCCGTTCACTGTACTGGGGCCAAGGCGACTGCGCGATAGCGCAGCGTCGGGACTTCGGGCAGTGAATCGCCGTGCTGTATCGAGCAGCACGGTGCTCTTTGCAACTTGATCAAGGAGATCGTTATGGCAACTGCAAAAAAGGCCGCTCCGGCCAAGAAGGCTGCGGCGAAAAAGGCCCCGGCGAAGAAGGCTGCGGCGAAGAAGGCCCCGGCCAAGAAGGCGGCGGCGAAGAAGGCCCCGGCGAAGAAGGCCGCGGCCAAGAAGGCGCCGGCGAAGAAGGCCGCAGCGAAGAAGGCTCCGGCGAAAAAGGCCGCAGCGAAGAAGGCCCCGGCGAAAAAGGCCGCGGCCAAAAAAGCCCCAGCGAAGAAGGCGGCGGCCAAAAAGCCCGCTGCCAAAAAGCCTGCGGCAAAGAAGGCGGCGGCGAAGAAAGCCCCCGCTGCCCCTGCTGCCCCTGCGGCACCTGCGGCAAAGACGGCGTTGAGCCCGGCTGCGGCCTGGCCCTTCCCGACGGGCAACAAGCCGTAAGGCCTGTTCTCCCGAAGCTCCAAAGCCCGGCCTTGTGCCGGGCTTTTTTATTGCGCCGGCCTTGTGCCGGGCCTTTTTATTGCGCCGGCCTACAAACCCACACCGGCGCGATCGATGACGTGGTTCTGTCCACCGCGGCAGGCGATCTTCAGCGCGCCGATGCGGTTGCCGAGTTCGACGCAACGCACCAGCGGCCAGCCGCGCTCAAGGCCATATAGCAGCGCGCCGCGGAAGGCGTCACCGCAGCCTGTGGGGTCGACGACCTGGCTTGCAACTGCACCGCCGACGTGATGCCGCTCGCCCTGTGTCCAGACATCACAACCCTGCTCACCGAGCGTCACGACCACCCCTTGCAGGTGGGACCGCGAGAGCGAATCCAGCGTGTGGCCGGTGCGGTCGCAGAGCATGCGGCCTTCGTAGTCGTTGACTGCCACCCAGGTCGACTGTTTAACAAAAGCGTTCAGCTCGTCGCCGTCGAACTGCGGCAGTTGCTGGCCGGGGTCGAAGATGAAAGGCACACCGGCAGCATGCATCTGCGCGGCGTGGCGCCACATCGCGTCGCGTCCGTCGGGCGCGATGATGCCGATCTTCAGGTCAGAGCGCGGGGGCAGGTTGATCTCGCCGGCCTGCTGCATCGCACCCGGGTGGAAGGCCGTGATCTGGTTGTTGTCGCGGTCGGTGATGATGATCGCCTGCGCGGTGTAGTTATCAGCCATCGTCGTGACCAGCGAGGTGTCCACGCCCCAGCCCTGCAGACGCTGCCGGTAGTCGCCACCGTCGCTGCCCAAGGTGGCCATGATCACCGGCGCGCCGCCGAGCTGGTGCAAGGTGTACGCGATATTGCCAGCACAGCCGCCAAACTCGCGCCGCAGGTCGGGCACCAGGAACGAGACGTTCAGGATGTGCAGTTGGTCGGGCAGAATCTGCTCGCCGAACCGACCCGGGAACGTGGTGATGGTGTCGAAGGCGAGGGAACCGCAAATCAGTGCGGGCATGTCGAATCTTTCTGGGTTGGAGTGGGGGCGAGCACCGACACGACGCTGCGCGCAGGGGGTCAGGGATAAAAGATCTCGATCGTATAACCCGCCACGCGGCGGTCGCCGGTATTCAGGCTGGCCTGCAGCGACAACTCGCCGCGCGCTGCCAGGGTGTGTGAAGGACTGCCGAGTTCGGTGGCCGACAAGACCCGGCGTGCGATCACCGCACCCTGCGCGTCGGACAACACCAGGTCCAGCGCCGGCAGCAGCAGTTCGACATCGCCGCGGTTGCGCAGCACGGCGGAGAGTTTGTAGATTGTGGTCGAGCCAAGTTGGTCCAGGCCGCTGGACTCCACCGACAGTGCGGCGATGCGGCGCAGCGGCTCGATTTGGCAACCGGTCAGCTCGCAGGCCTGCGCCAGCCAGGGGCGGCTGGCGGGCCACTCTGCCGCCAGGGTGTCGCGGGACTGCAGCGCCAGCTGGACACCAAGGGCGGCCGCGAGCAGCGCGGCGGCTGTCGCCAAGCCCAGGCGTACACCCGGCCGGCGCCAGCGCTGGGCTTGTTCGGCCTGGCGGACAAAGTCAGGCATCGGCTCGGGTGAATCGTTAGGCAGCCGGGTCGCCGGCGCTGCGCCGTTGACTTCGACCCGCCAGCCCGTGACCTGGGCGGGCGACTCGGGCAGCGCCGACGATACGCTCACGAGCACCGCTACCGATTCCGGCGTCGGTGTCGGTGTCGGTGTCGGTGTCGGTGTCGGTAGCGATGATTCCCCCGCCGGCTCGGCAGCCTGCGGCGCGCCAGCGTCGGCCACATCTGCGTCGATCTCGGGCGGCCCCACCGACATCGCGACGACGGGTGTCACGCTGGTCACCGCACCGACTTCGAACAGACCTTCGATCGCGTTGAAGACCTCGTTGCAGCGGCCGCAGCGCACCCAGCCGGCAGATACCTTGAGCTGGTCCTGCACCACCTTGAAGGTGGTGCCACAAGCAGTGCAGCGGGTGGCCAGCGTCACGCGAGCAGCCTTTGGCGCGCTACGAGCGGCGCGCGCCGGTCATCAGGATCCAGCCGTCTTCTTGGTCGGCGACGCCGATCGTGAGCCAGGGCGCGTAGGCGGCGATGAGTTCGTCGGCTTGCCGCTCAAGAATGCCGGCGAGCACCAGCTGGCCACCCGGCGCGACATGCGCGCAGAGCAGCGGCGCGAGCAGCTTCAGCGGTGTGGCGAGGATGTTCGCCAGCACCAGCGGATAAACGCCGCTGGCCGCATCGGGCAAGGCCGCGCGCAAGCGCACGTCATTGGCGGCCGCGTTGGCGCGCGTGGCTTCGAGCGCTGCCAAGTCGATATCCACGGCATCGATCTGGTGCGCTCCATGCAGCGCGGCACCAATCGCCAGGATGCCCGAACCACAACCGTAGTCGAGCACACGTGACCAGCCCGCTGATGCTGTTGGCGCCTGCTGCGCAATCCAGCGCAAGCACATGCGCGTGGTGGGGTGGGTGCCGGTGCCGAAGGCCAGGCCGGGGTCGAGCCGGATCACCTTTTGCGCATCGGCGGGCAGTACGTGCCAGCTCGGCACCACCCAGAAGCCGGGCGCGATCGACACCGGCGCAAATTGCGATTGTGTCAAGCGCACCCAGTCGGCGTCAGCGACAAGGTCCATCGAAGTCACCTGCAAGCCCTCGGCGCCGGCTTGGGCGAGCAGCCGAGTTGCCGCGTCGGTGGCTGCGGTTTGAGTCTCGAACAAGGCGCGCAGGGTCGAGCGCTGCCAGGCGGTCTCGGGTGCCGGCATGCCGGGTTCGCCAAACAGCGCCTGCTCCTGCGGCGCACCGGCATCGCTGTCTTCGACCGATACCGACAGCGCGCCGAGCTCGTCCATCAACAGGTCCGATACCGGTTCGACGATCGCCGCCGGCGCTTGCAGCACCAACTCGATCATCGCGCGGGCGGCGGCTTGCGGTGGTTGAGCCAGTTCTCGAGATAGTGGATGTTGGTGCCGCCGGACATGAAGTTCGAGTCGGCCATCAACTCGCGGTGCAGCGGGATGTTCGTATTGATGCCCTCGACCACCGTTTCCGACAGCGCGGTGCGCATCCGTGCGAGCGCCTGCTCGCGGGTATCGGCGTGCACGATGATCTTGCCGATCATCGAGTCGTAGTTCGACGGCACGTTGTAGTTGGTGTAGGCGTGTGAATCAACGCGCACACCCGGCCCACCGGGAGGATGCCACATCGTGATCCGGCCCGGCGAGGGCACGAAGGTGTAGGGATGCTCGGCATTGATGCGGCATTCCAGCGCATGCCCGCGCATCTGGATATTGCGCTGCGCGAAGGGCAGCTTTTCGCCAGCAGCAACGCGGATCTGCATCTGCACGATATCGATGCCGGTGACGAGTTCGGTCACCGGATGCTCGACCTGCACCCGCGTATTCATCTCGATGAAAAAGAACTCGCCGTTTTCATAGAGAAACTCGAACGTGCCGGCGCCGCGGTAACCGATGCGCTTGCAGGCCGCCGCACAGCGGTCGCCGATTTTTTCGATCACCCGACGCGGGATGCCCGGTGCGGGCGCTTCTTCGATGATCTTCTGGTGCCGGCGCTGCATCGAACAATCGCGCTCGCCAAGCCAGACTGCGTTGCGGAAGCTGTCGGCCAGGACCTGGATCTCGACATGGCGCGGGTTCTCGAGGAACTTCTCCATGTACACCGCCGGATTGCTGAACGCCGCGCCGGCTTCGCTGCGCGTGGTCTGCACCGCGTGGATCAGCGCCGCCTCGGTGTGCACGACACGCATGCCGCGCCCGCCACCGCCGCCAGCGGCCTTGATGATCACCGGGTAGCCGATCGTGCGCGCGATGCGGATGATCTCTTTGGGCTCGTCGGGCAGCACACCCTCTGAGCCCGGCACACAGGGCACGCCGGCCTTGATCATGGCCTGCTTGGCCGAGACCTTGTCGCCCATCGTTCGGATCGATTCTGGTGTCGGCCCGATGAAGACAAACCCGCTTTTTTCGACCCGCTCGGCGAAGTCGGCGTTTTCGCTCAGGAAACCATAACCGGGGTGGATCGCCTCGGCGTCAGTCACCTCGGCCGTCGAGATGATCGCCGGCATGCTGAGATAACTCTGCGCCGACGCCGCCGGGCCGATGCACACCGCCTCGTCGGCGAGCTTGACGTACTTGGCTTCGCGGTCGGCTTCGGAATAGACGACCACCGCCTTGATGCCCATCTCGCGACAGGCGCGCTGGATGCGCAATGCAATCTCGCCTCGATTGGCGATCAATATTTTCTTGAACATCCAAGCGCCTATTCAACGACGAACAGCGGCTGCCCGAACTCGACCGCCTGGCCGTTTTCGCACAGGATGCGTGTCACCCGGCCGGCGGCGTCGGCTTCGATCTCGTTCATGATCTTCATCGCCTCGACGATGCAGATCGGGTCCCCGACCTTGACCTCGCTGCCGAGCTCGGCAAAAGCGTTCGATCCCGGGCTTGCCGAGCGGTAGAAGGTGCCGACCATCGGTGATTTGATGACCGTGCCGGCGGGGGCGGCTGGCGCCTCGACCACCGCAGCCGCCGCGAGCGCTGCGGCGGGGGCAGGGGCGAGCGGCGCTGCGACCAGCGCCGGGGCGGCCTGCATCAACATTGCCGCTGGGGCGCTGGCTTTGACGATCCGCACCTTGCCTTCGGCTTCGGTGATCTCGAGTTCGGTAATGCTCGACTCCGAAACGAGGTCGATCAGGGTTTTCAGTTTGCGCAGGTCCATGGGGCTCCTCGTGGGCTGCGGCGCAGCGCCGTGGGCGCGCCGTCATGTGTTTTAGGAGTGAAGCGTTCGCGTCGGCGAGCGCTCATCAACGACTGTGGCCAGAACGGCTGCGATTACAGCGATATATGCTTCGAACTCGCCGGCTCATGTGCTGGCAGACGGGCTTGACGCGGTGCACTTTTGCAAACGGTCTCGATTCAGTTCAACAAAAACCCGGCTTCGCATGGCGGAAGGCAGTCGTGGACTTTACGCCAACTTCTGCGCGACTTATCTGACGTTGGGCGCAACTGCCTGCCACATCGCCGAACACAAACCCGATTGACAGGATGCGGTCGCGGTGGCAGGTCGATGACCCGGTGCGTCGGCCTCAACCCTGCGCGGCCCACTCCGCAAGCTCGTCGAACGACGTCTCGCCGATCTTGCGTCGCAGGACCTGGCCGTGCCGATCGAAGACCACCGTGAACGGCAGGCCGCCGGCCTCGTTGCCAAAATGCCGGCTCAGCTCGGTACCCGCAAAGCCTGCCAGGCCGACCGCAAAACTCACCGGTTGGCGGCCGAGAAACTCCAGCACCGGCCCGGCCTGGTCGACCGCCAGCCCGACGACCTGCCAGCCGCGCGCAGAAAACTCGCGCTGGAAACGATCGAGTGCGGGCATCTCCTTGACGCAGGGCGGGCACCAAGTCGCCCAGAAATTCAAGACCAGCGGGCGGCCGCGAAACCCGCTCATCACCAACTCGCCGCCCTCGGGCCGTGGAAAGCGCAGCGACCACGGCGGCTCGTCGGGGCTGGCCGTCGCCTGGTCACGCCGGCGCTGCCAGCCGATGCCAACACCTGCACCCAGACCCAGCGCGGCGAGGCCGGCCGCACCGAGGATCAGCGTTTGCCGCTTCATCGCGGCGGCCCGCCTGCTGCCGCCCGGTCGTCGTCACCGTCGTTGTCATCATCAACGCTGCCGGCGCCGCGAGCGTCGGCGACCAACAGCCGTTGCAGCGCGCCCAGGTCGCCACGCCAGCTGCGCCCGCGCGAATCGGGTTTGAGTGCGCCGCGCAAGTCGTCGTGGTCGCGCACGATCAGGTGCACCGTGACCGGCTCGCCGAGCGCGGGGCAGGGTGCGACCAGGGTCAAAACATCCAGCGGATGCGGCCCGGCGGCGTCCAGCGTATTCACATCGAGCTGGACGCCCAGGTCGAGCAGCGCGATTTCGGCGGACTTGGAGTCGTCGCAATAAAGATCGATATGCACCGACGATTGCCGCGTTGCGGTGCCACGCCAGGCCGCGCCGCTCAGGTGCGGGCGAAAAGCCGCCAGCCGCGACATCCAAAGCGCCGCCACACCACGCAGCGCGGCCAACTCGGCGGGCTGCGTATCGGCGCAAAAGAGCTCGATGAACTCACGCACCTCGTCTTCGACCTGCTCGTTGCTCGGCAGCACAGGCCGCCGGCCGCCTTGGCGCGACAACTGCCTTGCCGCCTTGGACTTGGCCGCGCCATATTCGAGCCCGGTCTCGACCACCAGGCGCGCGGCAAGGGCCGCGATGTCCTGGCTGGCAGAGCTGAAAGTTTGATCGAACATGGCAGGATTGTCGGCGTGCATTGCTAGCCGAATTGTCGCGCCCGACAGCGGGACCCGATCAAGGCAGTTCGACCGCGCCCATGCGCGCCGCGATGGTGGTCGCGCGGCCGCTGACATAGGCCGAGCCAGGGCGTTTCTCGAACCGTTTGGGTGCTGGCAGCATCACCGCCAGCCGCGCCGCGGCGTCTGGCCCGAGGCGGCCTGCGTCGACGCGAAAATAGTGCGTCGCCGCGGCCTGCGCGCCAAAAACACCTTCGCCCCATTCGACGTTATTCAAGTAGATCTCCAGGATGCGTTGTTTGCTCAGCAACGCTTCGAGCATCAGCGTGATCACAAATTCCTGGCCCTTTCGCAGCACGGTGCGCTCGCCGGACAGGAACAGGTTCTTCGCCAGTTGCTGGGTGATCGTCGAGCCGCCGACGACCTTGGGCTCGATGGCCGGACGGGTGCTTGCGGCAGCGGCCTTGGTTTGCCGCTGGGCAGTCTGTTCGGCACGTTTTTCCGCACGCTGTTCGGCGCGCTGATTCTTGCCCCAGGCTTTTTCGAGTGACTCCCAGTCGATACCGCCATGCCCGACAAAAGCGGCGTCTTCACTGGCGATCACTGCGCGCTTCAGCGACACGCTGATCCGGGCGTAGTCGACCCAGTCCTGGCTCCAGGCCAGGCGGCCTTCGGTCAGCAGCCGCCAGGCTTCGCTGCGCTGGAAGGTTGTCGACTGCGGATCGGTCAGATTCATCAAAACGATGCGCGCGGCGAAGGTCAATTGCAGCGCCAGCGTGCAGATCGCCAGCAGCGCCGCGACGCGCCAGAGATGTGCCACGACCGGCTTCATTGGCGCGTGTGATTCGTCATGCCGCGGCATCCAGGCGCGCGCGCAGCGCCAACAGCACTGGCGCCGTCTGCGGCTGCACGCCGCGCCACAAAAAGAAAGCCTGCGCGGCCTGCTCGACGAGCATGCCCAGGCCGTCGCGGGCGCTCGCGCCATGCCCACGCGCCCAGGCCAGAAAGGGCTCGGCGGCCGGGCCGTACATCAAGTCCACGACCAGCGCGCCGGTGGCCAGAACATCGGCGCCGACCGGTACCGCCGCGCCGGCGACGCTCGACGCGCTGGCGTTGATGACGATATCGAACGGCCCGCCGAAGGCCGCGGCCTCGGGCGTCGCGCCGGCCTGCATCGAGACCCGGTGTTCGTGGCCCCAGGCGGCGTGCCGCGCGACCAAGGCGCTGGCTTTCTCGGGCGTCCGGTTGACGACAGTCAGCAGCGCCGGCCGGCAAGCGATGAGCGGCCCCAAGACGCCCGCGGCGGCACCGCCGGCACCGATGAGCAACACATGCCGGCCGGCGATCGGCACCCCGGCGTTGCCCTCGATGTCGTGCACCAGCCCGGCGCCGTCGGTGTTGTCGGCGAGCCAGCCGCTGGCGTCGAAGCGCAGCACGTTGGCGGCCTGCGCCAACGCGGCGCGTGGGGTGTGATTTGCGGCGAGCAAAAAGGCCTCGAACTTGAACGGCATCGTGACGTTGCAGCCGCGCACCGGGCCGGCGCCAGGTTCGCCGTTGCCTGACTCCGCGGCGAGTGCCTGCACGGCGGCGGCAAAACCATCGAGCGCACAGAGCCGGCGCTCGTAGAGCAGCGCCTGGCCCGTCTGCTGCGCGAGGGCAGCGTGGATGAATGGCGACTGGCTGTGTGCCACCGGATTGCCAAGCACGAAGTAGCGGTCGACGGTCATCTCGGTGGCGCGCTCAGCGTGGTCTCGAACCCGTCTTCGCGCGTGAAGCGGAACCGCGAGGTGACGACAATCTGGTCGGCCTCGCGCCGCATCGCCGCGCTGAAGCTGCCAAACGGTGCCGCAGCGCGCACGATCGCCAGCGCACGTTGGTCGAGCAACCTCGATCGCGATGGCCGCACGACCTCGGCATCGACAACTTGTCCAGCAGCGTCGACGGTCACGTTCATCGTCAGCTCGCCATACAGTTTGCGGCCCTGCGCCTCGGGGAAGTCGCGTGTGCCGCGGTCTTCGATGCGCCGCCGCAGTGCGTCGTAATAAAGGGCATAAACCTCTTCGCGGGTGGCCGGGCTGATATAGCGTTTTTTGGGTCGCGCATTTTCTTCGTTGACGCGCTTTTCAATCTCGGCCAACAAGCGCAAGAGCTGACGCCGGCGTTCGGCCTGGTCACGCTCCTGCGGGCTGCCGGCATCGCGCCGCGGGTCGGGCGGCGGCAGCAGCGCGACTTCGCGGCGGATCTGGGCCAGCAACTGCTGCTGTTCGTCCTGCAGGCGGTCGATGCGTTTGCGCGCCAGTTCTGAAGAGTCGCCGGATTCCAACTGCGCCGAGACCGGCAGCGGCGATGTCGCGCGGCCGCTTTTGGCTTCGCCGCCGCCGGCCAGGTTGGCTTGCGCGATGGCCTGGGCCTGGGTCGGTTTTTCGTTCGACCGCGCGTTGACAAGAATCACTTCGAGCGGCGTATCGCTGAAGGCGCGGTTGAACGCTTCCGGTGCCGCGAAGCGGACCGTCAGCAATACAGCATGCGCCGCCAGTGAGATGCCCAGCGCAACCTGCAAAGTGGTCCATCCTCTGAACCAGTTTGCAGCCCCGTCGACCGACAGCCAGCGCATGACAGGAGCGGGCGCGGCGTGTCAGGCGGCGGCAGGTAGGGTCGACGGTGGCGCTGATGCCGCCGGTGGACCGGCGCCATCGGCCGCGTTGGCCGCGTTGCCGTCGTCAGCCCCGAGATCGATGGCGATCTCGATCGGCCCGGCAGCACTTGCCGCGTCTTCCGCTTCGTCGTCGCTGTCGTCGACCACTGGCGCACCGTGAGCCGCTGCCGGCGTGACGTCGAGCCGCGCCTGCAGCGACGCAAAGACATCCAGCGTCAACAGGTCGGTCCCGGTGATGCGCACGCGTACCCGCGCGCCGCGCGGCAGGCTGTCGCAGCCGGCGGCGCGAAAAACCAGCGGCAGCGTTTCGGCGCGCACGAGACCATCTTTCATGACCGCAGCGTCGAGCTCGGTGACGGCGTTCTGTTCGAGCCAGCGCATCGTCCAGTAGCGCTCGATGCCGTTCTGGAAATCGTTGTACGCCGCGTACGCCGAATCAAAATTCGAGATGACTACAAACAGCGCCGTGTCCTTGGGCTTGAAAGGTGCGGCGAGTGCCGCGGTGCGGCCGTGGCGCGCGCAGGCAATGATCTGCCACTGGTTGACGAGGTCGACATAGCGCCGCAGCGGCGACGTCGACCAGCTGTACTGCGGCACGCCCATGCCGGCGTGCGGCTGGGGCTTGGTGCCCATGCGCACCTTGACACCCGGCGCCATGCTCGCCTGGCTGCGGTAGATGCCCGGCACGCCGCAGTCGGCGAGCCAGCCGCCCCAGGTGCAGTTGGCCAGGATCATCGCCTCGGCGACGATCAGATCCAGCGGCGCGCCGCGCTGGCGCGTGCTGATTGCGACACGCTCGCTGCCGTCGGGCTCATCGGCGCTGCCTGCGAGTCGTTCGAGCTTGAAGTTGTAGTCTGGCCGGTTGAAATTTTCCGGCTTGCCACGCGCCACTTCGCGCTGCGCCTTGAGATGGCGCGCCAGGCGGAAAGCAAATGCGAGCTCGGGTGCGTAGGCATAGTCGGCCGGTGCTTCGCCGGTCAGGCTGGGTTCGGTGATCACGCCGTCGAGTTGGTCGTGGCGCAGGTTGGCTGCGATCGGCACCTGCTCGAGCCGGGTTTGGCTGGCCTTCATTTCAAGCGTTAGCTCATCGAACGTGAGGTACAGGCTCACCGCTGGGCAATCGCGGCCGGCGGTCAGCGTGTAGGCCTGCACAACATCGTCGGGCAGCATGGTCAGCTTCCAGCCCGGCATGTAGACGGTGGACAGGCGCTCGCGGGCGACCTTGTCGACCGGAGAATCAGCGCCGAAGGCGAGCGCCGGCGCCGCGATGTGGATGCCAAAAGTGACCGTGCCACTGCCCAGCCCCTGCACCGACAGTGCATCGTCGATTTCGGTCGTCGCCGAATCGTCGATCGAAAACGCCTGCACCTCGGCGCGCGGCAAAACCTCCTTGATCGCCGGCGCGGCCAGCGCCGGGAAGCCGGTGCCTTTGGGGAACTGCTCGAAGAGAAAACGCTTCCAGTGAAACTGGTAGGCGCTGTCGATCGCGCCGGCGCCCTTGAGCAAATCCAGCGGTGCGCGCTGCGAGCGTTTGGCGGCGTCGACAACGGCCTTGTACTCGGCGCTGTTTTTGTCCGGCTTGAACAAGATTTTGTAGAGCTGTTCGCGGATCGGCGTCGGGCAATTGCCAGCGACAAGCTCGCCGGCCCAGGCTTCTATCTGCGCGGCGAGCTGCTTTTTGCGCTCGATACCCAGCAGGGCGGCTCTGACGATTTCCTCGGGCGCTTTTTTGAACTGGCCTTTGCCGACGCGGCGGAAGTAATGTGGCGCGTCGAACAGGCAAAACAGCGCTGCGACCTGTTTGTCCAGCCCGGCCGCGGCGTCGAAATAGTCGCGCGCAAACTGCACAAAGCCGAAGTCGCCTTCGGGGGCAAATTCCCAGGCCAGGTCGAGGTCGATCTCGGGGGCGATTTTCTGGCCGGCGGCGATCAGCTCGGCCGGCGCGGGTTGCTCGAAGCGCAGCAGCACATGCGCGGACTTGACCTTGACCCGTTTGCCCGAGTCGAGCTCGACCTGCACCGAAGCCTCAGCTTCGGCCATCACGCGGCCGGCGAGGAATTTGCCGGCGTCTTCGAACAGTGCATACATCGGCCCGATTGTCGCCGCTGGCGCAGCGGGCGCCGTCCCGCGCCCCGGGTCGCGCGACTTTCCTGGTCAATCCAGCAGGTGCAGAAATTTCAGCAGCGCTGGCAGGTGCTCGTCGAAATCGCTCAAGGCGTGGTCGCCGGCTTCGAGCAGGCGGATCGCAGCACCCGGATAACGCGCGCACATCTCGCGCCAGTCGAGCAACTCGTCGCCCTTGGCGATGACCGCGAAGTAGCGCTCGGGTCGGGTGATCGGGCCGGTGGCCAGGGCGCGCAGTTCGTCGACAAATTCAGCGCGAAAGAAAAATCGCTCGGCCGGGTCGTGGAAAGCCGTCTGCTCGCCGATATACGCCGCCAAGTCGCGAGCAGGTTCGGTGGCCGGGTTGAGCAGCGCCGCAGGCCAGCCGCGGCGCTCGGCGACCGTCGTCGCATAAAAGCCGCCAAGTGAGCTGCCGACCACCGCCGCGTTGGCTGCCGGCCAGGCGGCTGTGCCGGCGTCGATGAGCGCCATCGCTTCGCGTGGTGACGGTGGCAACTGCGGGCACCACCAGTGCACTTCAGGTCGATGCGCCTGCAGCCAGGTCTGCACCCGGCGCGCCTTGAACGACTGCGGCGAAGAACGAAACCCGTGCAGGTAGAGCAGGTGGGTGAGGACCTTCATGCGAAGCGTGATTTCAGCGCCGCGAGCAACTTGTCGTGGATGCCACCGAAGCCGCCGTTGCTCATGCACAGCACATGGTCACCGGGCAGCGCGGCGCGGGCGATTTGCGCCACCAGCGCGTCGACCGAGTCGGCCACCACCGCCAGCGGCCCCATCGGCGCCAGCGCGTCATGCGTGCTCCAGCCATAGTTGCCTTGCAGGCAGAAACTCAAGTCCGCTTCTTCCAGCGCCCAGGGCAGCTGGGCTTTCATGGTGCCGAGCTTCATGGTGTTCGAGCGCGGCTCGAAGACCGCCAGGATGCGGCCGAGGCCGACCTTGCGGCGCAGCCCGTTGACGGTCGAGCGGATGGCAGTCGGGTGGTGCGCAAAATCGTCGTAGATCTTGATGCCCTGGACCTCGCCACGCAGCTCCATGCGCCGGCGCACATTCTTGAAGGTCGCCAGCGCGGCAGCGGCGGCCTCGGGTGCGACGCCGATATGTTCGGCCGCGCCGATCGCAGCCAGTGCGTTCATCTGGTTGTGCTCGCCGATCAGCGCCCAGTCGACACGCCCGACCTTCAGGCTGCCGCGCAGCACGTCAAAAGCATGCGGCTCGCCGCGCGCACACAAGCCACCCGGCTCTTCGCGCTTGGTGCCGAAGCGCTGCACCGGGCTCCAGCAGCCGCGTTGCAAGACCCGTTGCAACGCTTCGTCGCGGGCGTTCACGATGAGCCGGCCGTTCGACGGCACGGTGCGCACGAGGTGGTGAAACTGCGTCTCGATCGCCGCCAGGTCGGGGAAGATATCGGCGTGGTCGTGTTGTAGGTTGTTCAGGATCGCGGTGCGCGGCCGGTAGTGGACAAACTTGCTGCGTTTGTCGAACAGCGCGGTGTCGTACTCGTCGGCTTCGATGACAAAGGTCTTGCCCGCGCCGAGCCGCGCCGAGATGCCAAAGTTTTGCGGCACACCGCCGACCAAAAACCCCGGCTGCAGGCCCGCCGATTCGAGGATCCAGGCGAGCATCGACGTGGTGCCGGTTTTGCCATGCGTGCCGGCAACTGCCAACACATGGCGACTGCGCAGCACATGGTCGGCGAGCCATTGTGGGCCGCTGGTGTAGGCCACGCCGGCATCGAGAATCGCCTCCATCAGCGGGTTGCCGCGGCTGACGACATTGCCGATCACAAAGATATCGGGCTTGAGGGCCATCTGCTCGGCGCCGTAACCCTCGACGAGCTCGATGCCGAGCGCGCGCAGCTGGTCGCTCATCGGCGGGTAATCGTTCAGGTCGCAGCCGGTCACGCGGTGGCCGGCTTCGCGCGCGAGTGCGGCCAGGCCGCCCATGAAGGTGCCGCAGATGCCGAGGATGTGGAGGTGCATGGACAGTTATTTTAGAAGCCCGGATGGCGCGCGGGAGCCGGCTGCCAAGCGGCTGTCAAAGCGGCTGGTATGGTGCCGCGATGTCGATCGACGATGCGCTGCGGCCCTTCGCCGGGCTGGCCTCACATCCCTGGGCCTACCCGGCGCTGGAAGTTGTGCATCTGGTCGGCATCGGCATCTTGCTCGGCAACCTGGTTCTCTTCGAACTGCGCGTCTGGGGGCTCGGCGCGGAGATCGCCCTGCGGCCGCTGGCCCGGCTGTCGCTGACCCTGGCCGTGGGTGGTTTTGCGCTGGCGGCGATGTCCGGCTTGCTGATGTTTGCGAGCCAGCCGGGTGAACTGCTCGGCAACCGCGCGTTCCTGATCAAGCTCGGGTTGCTGATGGCCGCCGGCACCAACGCCGCCGCCTTCCACGCCCGCGGCGGCTTGGCTCACCTCGACGGCACCGCCAAGTTGCAGACCCTGGTCTCGTTGGGGCTGTGGCTGGGTGTCATCACCTGCGGGCGCTGGATCGCTTATGTTTGACGCCGGGGTCTGGCGCTTGCGGTTTGGCGATTGACGATTGACGTTCGCCTGACGTGCGCCTGACGTGCGCCTGACCCGCGCCACAACCTGGAGACCCAAAGAATGCAACGCCGTCACTTCATGATTGCCGCCGCCGTGATGCCGCTGGCCGCACACCGCCAAGCCCACGCGCATCACGGCTGGAGCAGCTTTGACCAGTCGCGGCCCTTGTACCTGGAAGGCCGGGTCGCCAAGGCGGCCTGGCGCAACCCGCATGCCGAGCTGCAGCTCGAGGTCGCGCCCGATATGAAACTGCCCGCCGACCTGGCCAGCCGCACCGTGCCGGCGCAGTCGGCGCCCGTCGACGGACCGGCCTTGCTCAAGGCCGCGACGCTGCCGCAGCGCAAGGACAGCCGCTGGGAAGTCGAACTCGCGCCGCTGTCGCGCGTGGAGGCGTGGAAGGTCGCCGAGATCAAGGCCGGTGACCGCATCGCCGTGCTCGGCTTCACCTTCGCCGGCGAAAAGGGCGAAGCGGTGCTGCGTGCCGACTATCTCTGGGTGGCGGGCAAGACCTACGCGCTGCGCTCGGCGCCGGCTTGATCGGGCGGGCCTACACTGCGGGCCGCACCAGCGCGAGACCCACCGCCATCACCAGCCGAGATTTCACTGCCGTGCACGACGAGCCCGCCTACCGTTCGGGTGAGGTGGCGCAGATCCTCGCGCTGCCGCCGGCGACCGTGCAGGCGTGGAGCTTCGGACACGACTACCTGCACGGGGACGGTACGAGCAAGCGCTTTGCGCGCGTCATCGAGCCCGCGGACGCCAGGAAGCGCCTGCTCTCGTTCGCCAATATGTGCGAGCTGCATTTGCTGGGCGTGATTCGGCGCCACCACCGCGTACAACTGCCGCAAGTGCGCAAGGCGGTGACCTACATGCAGCGCAAGCTCGGCGAGGTGAGGCCCTTGCTATCGCGCAAGCTGCGCACCAATGGCATCGACCTGTTTGTCGAAAGTGCGGGGCAGCTGCTCAACGTCTCGAAAGAAGGCCAGCAGGCTTTGCGCGACGACTTTGAACGCGCACTCAGCCGGGTGGATTTCAACCGGCAAGGTGATGCCGTCCGCCTTTTCCCGTTTACCAAGCCGACGACTTTCAGCCATGCGGAGCAGCCGAAGATCGTCGTCGTCGACCCGCATCGCTCGTTCGGCCGACCGGTCGTGGTCGGCCCCTACGTTCGCACCGAAGTCATCAAGGACCGCTTCCTGGCCGGCGACAGCATGGCCGAAATGGCCGACGACTACCGCGTGAGCGTCGCCGAGATCGAAGAAGCCATCCGCTTCGAAGACCCGCAACGCGTGGCGTGATGTCGGCGCCGAACAGCGTTCGGTTGTGAGCGGCATCACCCTCTTCATCGACCGCGACATCTGGAGCCACCGGCTTGACGCCGCCCTGCGCGCAGCGGGCATTGCGTTCGTCGCGCATCGCGATCATTTCCCCGACGACACACCCGACGCCGAGTGGATCGCCGCCGTCGCCCAGCCGGGCTGGACGATCCTCACGCGCGACCGTCGCATCCGCTACCGCGCCAACGAAGCGGCAGCGGTGCGCAGAGGCCGGCTTCACTTGTTTGCATTGACATCGGGCAATGTCTCGGCGGCCGAAACCGCGACCATCGTCATCAAGGCCTGGCCGGCGATCCAGCGTGCGGTGGCGACAACGCCACCGCCGATGATGTGGTCGATCACGCGCGGCGGTGGCCTATCACCGATCAAGCGCTGACACGCCCACGTGCTGGTTTGGCGGGCGCGGCCGCCGGCAGCAGCGAGGTGATGCGCTGGTACTGATCGAAGCGGAAGGCGACACGCTCGGCGTCGGTTTTGAAGATTCGTTTTTTGCCGTCGGCGGTGTAGGCGCCATAGGCAGCATCGACGGCCGCGTCGAGTTTTTGGTGCGCTTTGAGCAGAGCGGGTGGCATCGTCAGCGGGTCGTACAGGTCGGCGAGGGTCGAGCCGGGAAAGGCAGCGCGGCTGTCGAGCACGGCTTGCGCGGCGGCTTCGATGCTCGCCTTCTGCGCGTCCGTGGGTGACTCGGGCCAGGGAAAGTTGTTGTAGACGATGGCGGCGGAGTAGCGGTAGTCGCTCTTCAGCCGGCCGCAGGTGGTGCGCACCCAAGCGTTGTGCATCGTGCTGGTGAGGATGCCGAAGTGGTAAGGCGTTGCGAAATCCGAAACGAGGCAGGCATCGCCGACCAGCCAAAGTGGGCTGCCAATTCCCGCCGGCAGGAACCTACGCGTTTCGCTCGAATGGCGCGGAAAGACAAGGTAGTTGCCTGGCGGGATGTTCTCGACGTGAAAGCGTGTCGGCGTGTCCGCCAGCGCGCGCGTCGGCGCGCTCCGACTCGCGAGCCGGAACGACTTTACCGCTCGCACGCGCTTCATCGCCTCGGGCATCGCACGCAACTCTGCCGGGCTCGCCTCGCCGAGCCAGAGGCACCACCGCTCGGTGCCATTGATGAACTCGTCGGCACCGATCCAGCGGAGAAACCACTTCGCTGAGGCTGGTTCGCGCGCGACAAAGCTATCGCGCTACTCGATGGTAAATAGGTAGTTGCCGTCATCGATCGGCTTGTTGCCGATGCCGATCGCCGGCGCATCGCCGATCGGCCGGCTGCGCCGCGCCAGCACCACGTCGGGCGCATCGACGAGGTAGGGATTGCTATTGACAACGGCCAGCGCATGCGGCTCACCGCGGATATCGTCGTACTCGTAGATCGTCTTCGCCACGCCGGAATCGCCACGGCCAAAACCGACGATGACGCAATGCACGGCGGCGTTGCTCTTCGCCTCGTTGCTCCAGGCGAAGGTGCGGTGCGCGAAGTGGATCTTGATGCCCTGCGCGAGCAACCAGCCCCACAACACGCCGACCTGCTCGCCCTGACAAATGCTGTTGGCCGAGACGAAGGCGCAGCGCGGCGACGGGTCGGTCGCGATGTAGCGCGCGCACCTGACGTACCAGGCGGCGACGAAGTCAAGCAGCCCGCCACCGGCTACGGCGTTGAAGACGGCGCTCGCATCGGCGCGTTGTGCATCGTCCATGAACTTGGCGCCCACAAACGGCGGATTGCCGAGCACGAAGCTACAGCGCTCGGGCGCAACCACGTCGGCCCAATCGAGCCGCAATGCGTTGCCGTTGACGATATGCGGCGTGGCCTTGAGCGGGATGCGCGCGAAATACTGGCCGAACTCCTCGCTCACGCGCAGATTCATCTGGTGGTCGATCAGCCACAAGGCGACCTGCGCCACCTGGGCCGGGAACTCCTCGGACTCGATGCCGTGGAACTGGTCCACGTCCAGCGTCGTCATCAGGTGCACGTCCACCGTCTGCTGGCCGCTGCCGTAGGCGGCGCGCAGGACGTCGAGCTCCAGCAGGCGCAGCTCGCGGTAGGTGATGACGAGAAAGTTGCCACAACCGCAGGCGGGGTCGAGAAAGCTCAAGCCGCGCAGCTTCTTGTGAAACTCGAAAAGCCGATTGCGCTGGCGCTTGACCTTGTTGAACTCGACCCACAGCGCGTCGAGAAACAACGGCTTGATGAGCTTGAGGATGTTCTCTTCGCTGGTGTAGTGGGCGCCGAGGTTGCGCCGCTCGACCCGCTTCATGATGCTCTGGAACAGCGCCCCGAAGACGGCCGGGCTTATGGTGCTCTAGTCGATGGCGCAGGCGTCGAGCAGGCGCTCGCGCAGGTCGGTGTCGAAGGCGGCCAGCGGCAGGCTTTCCGCGAACAGCGCGCCATTGACGTAAGGGAAGGCCGCGAGCTGTTCGTCGAGCGTGCGCGGTCGTTTGTCGTCCGGTGTATTGAGCACCTGGAACAGCACCGCGAGCTGCGGCCCGAGGTTGCTGCCGTCGGCCGCGGTGCGCTCTTCGACCCAGGCACGGAAGGCCTGCGCCGGCTGGAAGATGCCGGTGTCGTCGGCAAACAGGCAAAACAGCAGGCGCACCGGCAGCACTTCAAGCGGGTGGCCGCCGTAGCCACTGGCCTTGAGGGCATCGTGCAGCTTGCCCATGCGTTCGGCCGCACGCAGGTTGACCGGGTCTTGCGGCTTGATCACCTGCACCTGGTAGCCGGCGATGAAAGCAAAGCGGCGGATGTGCTTGTGCAGGTCGGCGAGGGCGAACTCGGTCTCTTCGCCGGTAGCCAAGTCGGCGATGCGCAGGCGCGCGAAGTCGCTGACCAACACATGGCGCGGCAAGTCGCGTTCCGCGATGCCGGGAAAGTAGTCGAGGGCCTGGCCGTAGGCGGGATCGAGTTTTTCGCCGCGCGACTTGTGCTCGACGATCAGCATGCCGGGCCAAAACAGATCAATGAAACCCTGGCCGCCGCCATGCTTTTTGACCGCGTGCTCGAAGCTCGCCAGCCGCCGCCGGGTCAGGCCGAAGACGGCGAAAAATTCGTTCCAGAAGGTTTGGGCCTCGGCCCGCTCGTGCCTGGCAGCGCCCCAGTCCTTGGCAAACGCGATCGACCTGCCCTTGATGTCGTTCCAGCTCAGCGGCATGTTCAGCCGCGCAGCGTCGCAAAGACCTCGGCTGCTGCCTGCACGGTAGCTTCGATATCCGCCGCCGAATGCGCCGAGCTGACGAAGCCGGCTTCGTAGAGCGCTGGCGCCAGATAGATTCCGCGCTCGAGCATGCCGTGGAAGAAGCGGTTGAAGCGCTCCTTGTCGGTGGCCATCACGACGCCGTAGTTCTGCGGCAGCGAGTCGGTGAAGAAAAATCCGAACATGCCACCTTCGCAGTCGCCGACAAACTCGATGTCAGCCGCGCGGGCGGCGCTTTCCAGGCCATCGACGAGTGCGCGGGTCGATGCCGACAGGCCCTCGAAATAACCCGGCCGGGTGATCTCTTTGAGCGTCGCCAGGCCGCAGGCGGTGGCCACCGGGTTGCCGCTCAGCGTGCCGGCCTGGTAGACCGGCCCAAGCGGCGCCAGCTGGCTCATCACGGCCTTGCTGCCGCCAAAAGCGGCCAGCGGCATGCCGCCGCCGATGACCTTGCCGAAGACACTCATGTCGGGTTTGAAGCCGGGGATCAACTTGGCGTAGACCGCCTGCGCACCGCCGAGTGCAACCCGGAAACCGGTCATCACTTCGTCGAAGATAAACAGCGCGCCGTAGTGGGTGCAGAGCTCGCGCACCCGTTTCATGAACGGCACCGAGGCGCGCACGAAGTTCATATTGCCGGCGATCGGCTCGATCATCACGCAGGCGATTTCGCGGCCATGCGCGGTGAAGGCGGCTTCGAGCTGCGCGATGTGGTTGTACTCGAGCACGATCGTGTGCTGGACCACCTCTGGCGGCACGCCGGCGCTGGTCGGGTGGCCGAAGGTCGCCAGGCCCGAGCCGGCCTTGACCAACAGCGCATCGGCATGGCCGTGATAACAGCCTTCGAACTTGATGATCTTGCTGCGCCCGGTGGCACCGCGCGCCAGGCGCAGTGCGGTCATGCCGGCTTCGGTGCCGCTGCTGACGAGGCGGATCTGCTCGACGCTGGGCACCAAGCCGATGATCGCCTCGGCGAGTTCGATCTCGCGTTCGGTCGGGGCGCCGAAGCTGAAGCCATCGGCGGCGGCCTTGAGCACCGCGTCGAGCACAGCCGGGTGGCCGTGGCCCAAGATCATCGGGCCCCAGGAGCCGATGTAGTCGATGTAGCGCTGGCCTTCGGCGTCCCACATGTAGGCGCCCTGCGCGCGCTGGATGAAGCGCGGCGTGCCGCCGACGGCGCGAAAAGCGCGCACCGGCGAATTCACGCCGCCGGGGATGACTTGGCTCGCGCGTTCGAAGAGGGCGCTGTTCGTGTGCTGGTTCGAGCGCTGGTTCGTGCGGCTTTCAGTGGACACGGCGCGGCGCTCCCTTGCCGCTGTTGTCGGCGGCGGGTTCGTCGGGCCCGGCGCCGTCAGCGCCGGCTTCCATCTCGCCGTCTTCGGGCGGTGGCAGGGCCCAGAAGAAGCGGTCGGGCACGACGTTGCCCATGCCCGGGCGGAAGCCAGAATCCAGGCTCTGGTCGAGGAAGGCCAGGGCTTCGCCAACGGCGGCTTGCAGCTCGCTGCCGGCGGCCAGCAGCGAGGCCAGCGCTGATGACAAGGTATCGCCGGCGCCCACAAAAGCGGCCTCGAAGAGCGCAAACTTTTCGCCGGTGAGGGCGCCTTGGGGTGACGCCAGCACGTTGTCGATGAACTGCTCGCCACCTTTGGCCGGCAGCATGATGCCGGTGACGAGCACGTAGCGCGTGCCACGCTCGCCGGCTGCCACCGCCAGCTCACGCGCTGACGCCGGGCGTTCGCTGTCCCAGTCGGGCAGCAAAAAGTCGGTCAAGGTTTTGTGATTGCCCACCAGCACCTCGGTGGCCGGCAGGATCAACTCGCGGTAGGCGTCGAGGTAAGGCACGAGTTGGTCCTCGTCGAGCCAGCTCAGGTCGGGCATATACGCCACGAGCGGAATATCGGCGTAGTCCGACAGGATCTCGGCCACCGCGGCGACGGTATCGGCCGAGCCCAGGAAGCCGACTTTCCAGCCGGTGACGGTGACGTCTTCGAGGATCGTGCGCGCCTGCTCGATGACCGCTTCTTCGTCGATCGGGTGGTGGTCGAAGATTTCCGCGGTATCGCGCATCACGATCGATGTCACGACCGGCAAGGCGTGGGCGCCCATCGCGGCGATGGTCGCGATGTCACCGGCCAGGCCGCCGGCACCGCTGGCGTCGCTGACGTTGAAACTCATCACGCAGGCCGGGGGTGCAGGTTCTTGCGAGTCTTCGGCGGCGGGGGGGTCGAGGGTGTCGGGGGTCATGGATGGAGCGGTGCCGAAAGGACGGGCAGACTTACAGCAGTGCCTGAGGATTGTTGTGTATGTACCGACATTTCCTTGCTTTTTGCCGAAACCCGGTAGCTACAATCGTTGATCATTGTAGTGATCTGAAGTGCCTGACGTGAGTGATGACCGTACCTGGATGTGCTTGATTTGTGGCTGGATCTACAGCGAGGCCGATGGGGATGCCGAACATGGCATCGCGCCGGGCACGGCTTGGGCTGCGGTGCCGATGAACTGGACTTGTCCGGAGTGCGGCGCGCGCAAGGAAGATTTCGAGATGGTGCAGATCTGACGCAACGCTGTTGAGCGGCGCCGGTTTCTCAGGAGCAAAGCAGCGTGCAAAGTGAGACAACGGTTGAAGTCGCGGCGGGCGCCCGGGTGCTGGTCATCGATGACAGCAATACGATCCGGCGCAGTGCGGAGATTTTTCTGCGCCAGGGCGGGCATGAAGTGCTGCTCGCTGAAGACGGCTTCGATGCGCTGGCCAAGGTCAACGACCATGTGCCGCAGCTGATCTTCTGCGACATCCTGATGCCACGCCTGGACGGGTACCAGACCTGCGCCATCATCAAGCGCAACCCGCGTTTTGCGCATGTGCCGGTGATCATGCTGTCGAGCAAGGACGGCCTGTTCGACAAGGCCCGCGGGCGCATGGTGGGCAGCGAGGACTATCTGACCAAGCCCTTCACCAAAGACCAGCTCTTGCGCGCGGTCGAGCAGTTTCGACCCTCGGCGGCCTGAAGGCGCCCACAGCCGGGAACCCTGCGATGCCGATCAAAAAAGTCCTGCTCGTCGACGATTCGAAGACCGAGCTTCACCACCTGTCGGGCATTCTCGGCAAGCTCGGCTACTCGGTGCGCACCGCCGAAAACGGCGAAGAAGCGCTGCGCCGCCTCGCCGAAGACACCCCCGACCTGATCCTGATGGACGTCGTGATGCCGGGCCAGAACGGCTTCCAGCTCACGCGCACGATCACCCGCGACCCGCGCTGGTCGGCGGTGCCGGTGATCATGTGTACCAGCAAGAACCAGGAAACCGACAAGGTCTGGGGCATGCGCCAGGGCGCACGCGACTACATCGTCAAGCCGGTCAACGGCGACGAACTGGTCGCCAAGATCAAAGCCTTCGACTGACCGACTCGGTTCCCGGCACGAATCGACCCCACCCACGATGGCCCGACGCGAAGCGCTGCGCGAACTCCAGAACCGGCTCGCCGAACGGATGAAGGCCGCGCGCAGCGAACAGCGCAGCGTGTCCTGGCTCGCGCTCGAAGCCGGTGGTGCCGGGTTCCTGGTGCCGCTGGGCGATGCGGGCGAGATTTTTTCGATGTCCGATGTGCTGCTGCTGCCGCACACCCAGCCCTGGTTCTGCGGTGTTGCCAACCTGCGCGGCGGTTTGCACGGGGTTGTCGATCTGGCGGTCTTCCTGGGCCTGCGCGAGACGACCACGATCTCGCCCGCGGCGCGTGATGCCGTCCGCCTGGTGGCGCTGAACCCCGCTCTCGGCGCGCTGTGTGCGTTGCGGGTCGATCGCCTGGCCGGCCTGCGCGGGCTCGAGCAGTTGAAGGCCGAGCCGGCCAGCACAGAGTCGCGGCCGGCATTTGCGCGCGGCCGCTGGCGTGATGCCGCCGGCCGCGTCTGGCAAGAGCTCGATCTGGCCGCGCTGGCGGCGAACGAACAATTTTTGGCCATTGCCGCAAAGGCGGCCGGCTGACGACGGCGGCCGACCCGGCCGCGACGAAAGGACAGACAGACCATGGGCTTCATCGACCGATTCAAGGCCAAGAGCCGCGATGCCGGCTTAAGCGTCGAGCGGCCGGCGTCGGACTCTTCGCATGAGGCCACGATGGCCCCGGCGATCCCCGACATCGACATGTCCAGCGACCTCGGCGGTGCCAGTACGATCGCCCAGCATTCCCGCTTGAGCGTGGGCGGTGACTCGTCGATCATCTCCGAGGCGGCGCCGTCGGAGATGGCGGCGGACTTTGGCGATACGCGCATCCAGGGCCACGCCAGTGAATCCGCGGCGGGCGCAGCGGCGGCCTTGCCGCTTATCGGGGAGCGCCCGATCGAGCAGCAACAGCGCATCCTGTTCGTGGTCGGCGGCATCGGCTTGGTGTTGCTCGTCGGCGCGGTGCTGCTCGGCCTGGGCGCGGCGGAGCGTGCGGCGCAGCAACTCGGGGCCCTGGGCCAGTCGCAGATGCAGTCGCAGCGCTTGGCCAAGTCGGTTTCGCAGGCGATGGTCGGTACCGGCTCGGCCTTTGCCGAAGTCAAGGAGAGCTCGGAAGTGCTGGCGCGCAACCTGCGCGGCCTGCGCAGCGGCGAAGGCGAACTCGGCGCGGTGCCGGCGAGCATCCACGAGGTCATCGACCCGCTGTTGCCGTTTGTCGACCGGGCGGAAAAAAACGCCGGCGTCGTGCTCGCGCAGCAAAAGACCCTGACCCAGGTCAGCCAGGCGCTGAAGGCGATCAACCGCCAATCGGCCGACCTGCTGGAGACCGCCGAAACGGTATCGTCGATGAAGCTGCAGGCCGGCGCGTCGGCGGCGGAGCTGTCGGCCGTCGGGCAGCTGGTCATGCTGACCCAGCGCATCGGCAAGAGCGCAAACGAATTTCTCACCGTCGAAGGGGTCAGCCCCGAGGCGGTTTTCCTGCTCGGCAAGGACCTCAACTCTTTCCGCGAAATCGCCGAAGGGGTGGCCAATGGCAACCCCGAGCTGCGCCTGCCGCCAACCCGCGACCCGGCGATCAGCGAACGCCTGAAGACCCTGCTCGGGCAGTACAACGAAACCCGCACCCAGGCCAGCGCGATCCTGGGCAATCTGCAAAGCCTGGTCGCCGCACGCGAAGCGCAGACCTCGATCATTGCCGACAGCGAGCCGCTGCGCAAAGGCCTGGACGACTTGCAAACCCGCCTCGCCGCAGCCAGCGGCTTCAGTGCCTGGCATGTGATCACGATCGTGCTCGCGTCGGCGCTGATCCTGGCCGGCGGTGCCGGCCTGCTGCGGCTGTTTGTCCAGGACCAGACCTCGCGCTCGCGCGCTGCCGAAGGCCAGCGTGCCGAGGCCGAGCGTCAGGAGCAAGAGGCCAAGCGTGTCAACGACGCCAACCAGGCCGCGATTTTGCGATTGATGAACGAGCTGCAGGCGGTTGCCGAGGGTGACCTCACCCAACAGGCCACGGTGACCGAAGACATCACCGGCGCGATTGCCGATTCGGTGAACTACACGGTCGAGGAATTGCGCACGCTGGCTGAGCAGGTGAAGACCACGGTCGAGCGCATGACCGACACCACCGCCCAAGTCGAGCAGACCTCGACCGAACTGCTCGCCGCGTCGGCCGAGCAACTGCATGAGATCCGCGCTACTGGCGAGGCGGTGCTGCAGATGGCCGGGCGCATCAACGACGTGTCGGGCCAGGCGCAGCGCACCGCACAGGTCGCGCGCCAATCACTCGTCGCTTCCGACTCCGGCCTGAAGGCGGTGCAGGACACGATCGGCGGCATGAACTCGATCCGCGACCAGATCCAGGACACGTCCAAGCGCATCAAGCGCCTGGGTGAGTCGTCGCAGGAAATCGGCGAGATCACCGAGCTGATCTCAGACATCACCGAGCAGACCAACGTGCTCGCGCTCAACGCTGCCATCCAGGCCGCGTCGGCGGGGGAGGCCGGCCGTGGCTTCTCGGTGGTTGCCGAAGAAGTGCAGCGGCTGGCCGAACGCTCGGCCGACGCAACGCGCCAGATTGCCGCGCTGGTGCGCACCATCCAGACCGATACCCAGGATGCGGTTTCGGCGATGGAGCGCTCGACGATCGGGGTCGTCGAAGGCGCGCGGCTGAGCGACGCTGCCGGCTCGGCGCTGGGCGACATCGACCGTGTCACGCGCCAGCTGTCGGGCCTCATCGAAGGCATCTCTGCCGAAGCCCTGAAAGAAGCCGAGTCGGCCAACGTCGTGGCGGCCAATATCCAGCACATCTTTGCGGTCACCGAGCAGACCAGCGAAGGCACCCAGTCGACCGCCCAGATCGTGCGCGAGCTGTCGCGCACGGCCGAAGAACTGCGCACCTCTGTGGCGCGGTTCAAGGTCGCCTGAGGCCGCGGTCACCAGGCTCCACCCGCACCGACGATGAACGATTTTTCTCCCCCCGCCAGCCCGCCCGGCAGCGACGACGACTTGCGCACGCTGGCCTGGGTCCAGGAAGAACTGCGCCGCTCGCTCGAAGCCGCGCACAAGTCGCTGCGCCGCCACCTGAAAGAGGCCGACGGCATCGGCAACTCCGACGTCGATGTGGTCGATCCGGCGATCCTGCGCCATGCGCGGGCCCAGTTGCACCAGGGGGTCGGCGCGCTCGAACTCATCGGCATGCCCGGCGCGGCGCAGGTGCTGCGTGCCAGCGAAGCCGCGGTGCAGCGCCTGATCGCGCGCCCGGCGCTGGTCAATGCCGCGGCGGTGGAGACCATCGAACGGGCATCGTTCGGCCTGCTCGATTTCCTTGCCCGCCGCCTTGCCGGCAAGCAGATTTCAGCGGTCGCGCTGTTCCCGCAGTACCGCGCCGCGCAGACGCTGGCCGGGGCCGACCGCGTCCATCCGGCCGACCTGTGGGCCAACGACTGGCGCTGGCGCGAGCTGCCCGACGACCCGAGTGCGCTGCCCGCCGCGCCGGGTTTCGACGCCGCCGCGGCGATGGAGCCGCTGCTGCTGTCGCTGATGCGCCAGCCCGACCGCACCACCCTCAACCGCATGAGCGATTTGTGTGCCTCGCTCGGCGGCAGCGCCGCAACGCCGGTGACGGCGCATGTGGCCACCTTGTGGAAACTTGCCGCGGCTTTTTTCCAGGCCCAGGCCGGCGGCCTGCTGCGCCCTGACGTCTATGCCAAGCGGGTCGCGCCGCGCCTGCTCGCACAGGCCCGCACCGGCGCCAACGCGGTCGATGTCTCCGAGCGCCTGGCGCAAGACCTGCTGTTTTTCTGTGCCCGCGCCGATGGCCCCGAAGCCGGCCGCTCGGTGCCACGGCTGGCGCTGGTGCGCACGGCTTTTGATCTCGACACGCAGCGCCCGCCCGACTACGAACAGGCCCGGCTCGGCCGCTTTGACCCGGCCTGGATCGTGCAGGCGCGCAAGCGTGTGGCGACCGCGCGTGACGCCTGGTCGGCAGTGGCCGGTGGCGAGATGCACCGCATGAACGGCCTGGCCGAATCGTTTGCGCTGGTCGGCGAGTCGCTGCACAAGTTGTACCCTGCGGGCGATCAACTCGCGCGCTCGTTGATGGCCGCGGCCGCGCAGACGGTGCAGTCGGCGGCCGCGCCGCGCCCGAAGCTGGCGATGGAAGTCGCCACCAGCGTGCTCTACCTCGAAGCCTCGCTCGAAGACGTCGACCTTGACCACCCCGAGCTGGCCGCGCGTGTGCAGCGCCTGGCCCAACGTGTCGACGACGTTGCCCGCGGCGAAGAGCCGCAGGCCCTGGACGCCTGGATGGAAGAGCTCTACCGGCGCGTGTCCGACCGGCAGACGATGGGCAGCGTGGTGCAGGAGCTGCGCGCCTCGTTGTCGGAGATCGAAAAGCAGATCGACCAGTATTTCCGCAACCCCGCCCAGCGCGAGGTGCTGATCCCGGTGCCGGCACAGCTGTCGTCGATGCGCGGCGTTTTTTCGGTGCTCGGCCTGGACCAGGCATCGCAGGCGGTGGTGCATATCCGCGACGCAGTGGATGCCCTGGCGCAGACCGAAGTCGACCCGCAGCTTGCGGTGCGCACCGGCACTTTTGACCGCCTCGCCGACAACCTGGGGGCTTTGAGTTTTCTCATCGACATGCTCGCGGTGCAGCCGCAGATGGCCAAGTCGCTGTTCCGCTACGACGCCGAGGCCGGTACCTTGCGCGCCGTGATGGGCCGCGCCGATCGGCCGTCGGCGTTTGGTGAATTCGAGGACGCCCCAGCCGGCGCTGGCGGCCCGGGCGCGGTTGATGCGCTGAGTGAGCAGACCAAAGCGATGGTGCGCTCGCTGGCCGACGATCGCGTCGGCGACGATGCCATCAACACCGACCTCGGCCGCCTGTCGGCTCAGGCCTCGCTGGCCGACGAACACACCCTCGCCGATACGATGGCCGCGGCGCAGTCTGCATTGGCGCAGACCACCGATGCCGATGACCGCCGCGCCCTGCGCGCCGAGCTGGCGCAAGCCATCACCGTCATCGTGGCGCCGCCGGCAGCGCCGACGCCGGCGTCAGCACCAGCGACAGCACCTGCATCGGCACCAGCATCAGCACCAGCGCTTGTGAATCTCGACGATGACGCCGAGATGCGCGAAGTCTTCATCGAAGAGGCGCGCGAGGTGGTTGCCGCGGCCCACGCCGCGGTGCAGCGCATGACCGACAGCGGCGCCGACCATGGCCACGCGGTCGAAGACATGACCGAGGTGCGGCGTGCTTTCCACACCCTCAAGGGCAGTTCACGGATGGTCGGGCTGGGCGAGTTCGGCGAGGCCGCCTGGGCCTGCGAACAGCTCTACAACTCGCGCCTGTCGCAGACCGCCGGCATGGACACGCCGCTGCGCCACCTCACGCACCAGGCGCTCGACTACCTCGGCGGCTGGATCGAAGCGGTTGCCGCCGGCCGCGACGACGGCCATCAGCGTGACGCGGTGGTCAGCGCGGCCGATGCGTTGCGGCTCGCAGGCACGCTGCGGCCGATCCACTCGCCGACCGCAGCGGCCGACCAGACGATGGTCATTGCGCCACCCGCGCCTTCCGCACCACCCACAGCACCCACAGCACCCACAGCACCGACAGCACTTGAGTCGCCAGCGCTGGCGGCGACGGACAGCACGCTGCCGCTGTTGGACCAGCCGCACCCCGAACCCGATGACCTGCCCGATCTCGGCGTTGCGCAACTTTTCGATCGGGTGTCCGACCTGCCCAGCGCCGCCGATCTTGATCTGGACTTCGACATCTCGGCACCGGTGCTGCCGGCCGAAGCGCATTCCGCTGCGCCGGCCGATGTGCGTGTCGATGCGCGCGCCGATCCACCGCCGGCGGCCTTCGATGAAGTCTCGTTCACGCTCGATCTCGGCGATCGCGAGTCGCCGATGGAAGCGACGATGCCGATGCCGATGCTGGACCTGCCGTTGCGGCGCGTCGAGCCCGCGCCCGAGCCGGCGATCGAACTCACGCGGCTGGAGTTCGGCGCCACGGTCAACCCGCCTTTGGCCGAGCTTGCCCCCGAGCCCGCATCCGCACCGGCAACCGAGCCCGAAGCCGAACCCGTCGTCGAGATCATCGAAGCCGCGCCGATGCTGGATGACGGCAATGACAGCGACAGCGGCGACAGCGACGAGCAGGTCAAGGTCATCGGATCGTTGCGCATCGATATCACGATGTTCAACATCTACCTCAACGAGGCCGATGAACTGTCGCGGCGGCTGTGCACCCACCTGGCCGAATGGGCGACCGAACTGCGCGGCCCGCCGGGCGAAGTCGCGGTGGTGCTGGCCCATTCGCTGGCCGGCAACTCGGCGACGGTGGGTTTTGTCGATTTGTCGAACCTGGCGCGCGCGCTCGAACACAGCCTGATGCGCAGCAACGATGCCGGCCATGTCAGCGCTGGCGAGCCCGAGCTGTACCTGGAATCGGCCGACGAAATCCGGCGCCTGCTGCATCAGTTTGCGGCCGGCTTCCTGAAGACCGTGGCGCCCGATCTGGTGCAACGCCTGCACGACTTCGTGCCCGCGTCGATGTTGACCGACGAAGATTTGTTGTTGTCGGTTGAACCGGCGCCTGTGGCTGGGTTCCAGGTCGACATGCTCACTGACGCGCAGGCCGTTGGGCGGGCCAATGCGCAGGCCTACGTGCCGCCCGACGTACTGCCCGACGTGCCCGCGATCACGGGGGCCCAAGAATTTGTCGCGCCCGAGCCGGTGCCGGCGCCGATGCTGCCGCTGCCGGCTGCAGTCGCGTGGACCACGCTCGACGCGCAGGCGATCGTGGCGGCACCTTCAAAAGCCCGCGCCGATGCCTTCGACGACGAAGACGATATCGACGCCGCCGACAGCATCGACGAAGAGCTGTTCCCGATTTTTGCCGAAGAGGCCGAAGAGTTGCTGCCACAACTGCAAACGCGCATGCGCGAGTGGGCACGCAACCCGACCGAGGCCGCTGCCGCAGCGGCCTGCATGCGCACCCTGCACACCTTCAAGGGCGGTGCGCGCCTGGCCGGTGCGATGCGCCTGGGCGAGATGGCGCACCGGCTCGAAACGGCGATCGAACATCTGCTCGCTCGCGGCGATGCGCTGCCGGCGGATATCGAGCCGCTGGTCGGCCGCGTCGATACGATCCAGGTCGGCTTCGAGCAACTTGTGGCGCCGGGTGCCGCGCCGGCCCCGACGCCGCTGCGCCAATACCTGGTCGAGCCGGAACCCGCTGCCGCGAGCGCGCCGGCGGTGCAAGCCGAACCCGAAGTTGGTGCCAGGCCCGAAGCTGATTTGCAGTCCACGGCCGGCGTCGATGACGCGACCGCGTTGCCCATCGACGCCGACGTGGCACTCCTCGCGGGTGGTGCTGCCGGTGGTGCCTCCGGTGGTGCTTCAGGTGACGCTGCCGGTGACGCTTCCGTTGAAGCCGCCGGCGCTGCTGCCGACGATACCGAGGCCGCACCGGCTGCGGTCGCCGATGTGGCGATCGACTGGAGCCGTTTCCCGGCCAGTGCTGCACGTACGGCCACCGCCGCCAACGAAGAGCGAGCGGCGCTGGTCAGCACCGCGGCGGTGCGGGTGCGCGCCGCGCTGCTCGACCGCCTGGTCAACCAGGCCGGGGAGGTGAGCATCGCGCGGGCGCGCATCGAGTCCGATGTCAACCAGCTCAAGAGCGCCACCGGCGACCTCACCGAAAACTTGGAGCGCCTGCGCAACCAGCTGCGTGATATCGAGGTCCAGGCCGAGTCGCAGATCAGCTCGCGCATCGAAGCCGCCAAGGCCGCGTCGCTGAGTTTCGACCCGCTCGAGATGGACCGCTTCACGCGCTTCCAGGAGCTCACGCGGATGATGGCCGAGTCGGTCAACGACGTCGCCACCGTGCAGCGCAGTTTGCAGCGCAGCTTGCAGTCGACCGAAGACCAACTTGCGGCGCAGGCGCGGCTGACCCGCGGCCTGCAGGACGACTTGCTTCGCACACGGATGGTCGAGTTCGAGGCGCTCAGCGACCGCCTCTACCGCGTCGTGCGCCAGGCGGCCAAGGAAACCGGCAAGCAGGTGCGGCTGGATATCGTCGGCGGCTCGATCGAAATCGACCGCGGCGTGCTCGACCGCATGACCGCGCCTTTTGAGCACCTGCTGCGCAACAGCGTCGCACATGGCATCGAGCTGCCCGCGGTGCGGCTGGCGGCGGGTAAGGACGCCAGCGGCGAGATCCGCATCACGCTGGCGCAAGAAGGCAACGAGGTCAAGGTCGAGTTCCGCGACGACGGCGCTGGCCTGGACCTGCAGCGCATCCGCGCCCGCGCGCTGGCCACCGGCGCGCTGCAGCCCGATGCCCAGGCCGACGACGCGACGCTGGCCGACCTGATCTTCAGCCCCGGTTTCACCACCGCCGAATCGGTGACCGAACTCGCCGGCCGCGGTGTCGGCATGGACGTCGTGCGCTCTGAAGTGGTGGCCATGGGCGGCCGCATCGAAACCGCCAGTGCCACGGGCCAAGGCACGCGTTTTTCGCTGCTGCTGCCGCTGACCACCGCGGTCACGCAGGTCGTGCTGCTGCGCTGCGACGATGTCGTCGTCGCGGTGCCCTCGACGCTGATCGAAGTCGTGCGCCGGGTCGCCCCGGCCGATGTGCGTGCGGCCTATCTCGGCGGCAGCATCAACAGCGGTGACCAGACTCTGCCGTTTTTCTGGCTCGGCGCGCTCCTGCACGGCAGCGCGACGGGGGCCTTTGGCAGCCGCACGCTGCCGATGGTCGTGATCCGCAGTGCCGCGCAGCGTGTCGCGCTGCATGTCGACGAGGTGGTCGGCAACCAGGAAGTGGTGGTCAAGAACCTCGGCCCGCAGTTGTCGCGCCTGCCTGGCCTGGCGGGTGTCACGCTGCTGCCATCGGGCGCGGTGGCGCCGATCTACAACCCGGTCGCGCTGGCCGCGCTCTACGGCGACGAGGCACGTGCGCGCCAGCGCGCCGGGATCGAAGCGCCGGCGCTCGACGCCAAGCCCTCCAGCGCCGCACCATCGACGCAGGCGCCGCTGGTGCTGGTGGTCGACGACTCTCTGACCGTGCGCCGCGTGACGCAGCGCTTGCTCAACCGCGAGGGTTATCGCGTCGTCACCGCCAAGGACGGCCTGGATGCGCTGGAAAAACTGGCTGGCGAAAAACCGGCGATCGTGCTGTCGGATATCGAGATGCCGCGCATGGACGGCTTCGACCTCGTGCGCAACCTGCGCGCCGACGCGCGTCTGGCCGACCTGCCGGTGGTCATGATCACCTCGCGCATCGCACAGAAACACCGCGACTACGCCGCCGAGCTCGGTGTCGACCACTACCTGGGCAAGCCCTACGGCGAAGAAGAACTGCTCTCGCTGGTGGCCCGCTATACGCGGGTGCACCAAAGCTCGTAGGTGTCGGCGAACCGCCGCCCGGGCTGATGCCCTTGTCGATGCCCGAACCCGAGATGCCAGCGTGACCGTGCTGGTTGACCGGCTGGCAGAACTCACCGGGCTTCGCGACCGTGACGTGCTCGATGTGACCCTGGTCACCTCGCTGCGCGAGTTGCTGCAGACCTCTACGGCGGCGATCTACCGCTGTATCGGTGATGCCGACAACCGGCGCTGGCTGACACGCGCCCGGCTCGATGGCCACGAGGCCACCGCGCAAGCCGATTCCGCCTGGGTGGCGCTGGAGTCACTGCCGCGGCTGGACGCGCACCCGACGCGGCACCGCTGTTTTGTCGAGCAGGCGATGCTGGAGGACCATGGCGACGACCATGCCGCTTTTCATCCACTCAGCACCGACCGCGAAACGGTTGGTGTGCTCGAACTGCGGCGCAGCACACCCTTGAGCGCCGAAGAGCAGCGGGTCGTCCACGGCGCCACGGGTGTCTATCGCAACTTCTTGTCGCTGCTCGACTACAGCGAGCGCGACACGCTGACCGGCTTGCTCAACCGCAAGACCTTTGACGAAGCGTTCATGAAGACCCTCGCCGGGCGGCCGAAGGCGCGTGCCGGCCAGGCCGATGGCGATGTTGGTGTCGGCGGGCGTGGTTACTGGATCGGGGTCATCGATATCGACCACTTCAAGCGGGTCAATGACCGCTACGGCCACCTCATCGGTGACGAGGTGCTGCTCCTGTTGGCGCGACTGATGCGGGCCAGCTTTCGTCTGCACGATCGCCTGTACCGTTTTGGTGGCGAAGAGTTTGTCGTCCTGCTGCACTGCGGCGGCGAAACCGATCCGGGCATCGCTTTCAACCGGTTCAGGCTCAACGTCGAGGCTTACGCCTTCCCGCAGGTGGGGCGCATCACGGCCAGCGTGGGCATGAGCCGCCGGGCCGTTCCCAAGGCGAATACCGCAGCGCATAGCGCGGAGGTTGCCTGATGAGCCGGCTGCACACCGACGACAGCCCGACGATGGCTTTTGCGCGCGCCGACCAGGCGGTCTACTACGCCAAGGCCAATGGCCGCAACGCCGTCTGCAGCCAC
This sequence comes from Rubrivivax sp., assembly GCA_031431555.1. Classification (GTDB taxonomy): domain Bacteria; phylum Pseudomonadota; class Gammaproteobacteria; order Burkholderiales; family Burkholderiaceae_C; genus Rubrivivax. Next base: position 17,016 of record JANPDN010000046.1, on the reverse strand, counting down.
GAAGACCTGGTGCTGCGCGGCCTTCTCGACGGCGCTGCCAAGCAAGGCGCGGTCGAACTGTTCTGAGCGCCCCAGGGCCGGCCAGGGCCGGTTCACCGACTTCGGTGAACTAAAACAAACGTTTGATTCTGACGCTATGATCAGGGGATGGTTAACCCTCAAGCGTCCCTCGCCACGCCGGCGACCGACCCCGTCCGGGCGGCGCGCGCCGACGGCGAGGCCTCGCGCGAGCGGCTGTTGCAGGCGGGACTGCGGCTGTTTGCACTGCAGGGTTTTTCGAAGACCTCGACACGCGAGCTGGCCGAGGCCGCTGCGGTCAATATCGCGTCGATCAGCTACTACTTTGGCGACAAGGCCGGCCTGTACCGCGCCGTATTCCTGGAGCCGATGGGCACCCCACCCGACGACTTGCAGCGCCTCAACGACCCCGGCCTGTCGCTGCCCGAACTGCTGCAGACCTTCTACGCCGGATTTCTGGAGCCGCTGAAACAGGGCGACGTCGCGCGCCAATGCATGAAGCTGCATTTTCGCGAGATGCTCGAGCCCACCGGGCTCTGGGACGAAGCTGTCGCCCATGGCATCCGCCCCTTGCACGATGCGCTGCTGCTGCACCTGGTGCGCCACTTCGGGCTCAAAAAACCAGACGCCGACCTGCAACGCCTAACGGTCTGCCTGGCCGGCTTGGGCGTGCACATGCATGTCGGGCGCGATGTCATCGACCAGGTCGCCCCCGGCCTGACCCACAGCACCGGGGACTTCGACCTCTGGGCGCAGCGCCTGGTGATGTTCGGCCTGGCCATGGTCGACGCTGAAAAGCAGCGCCGCGCTGCAATGCGAAAAAGCCTCAAATGAAACTCCGTCTGCGTTTCCCCTTGCGTTTCCCCTTGCGTTTTTTCGTGCGCTTGCCGATGAGCCTGATCCTGCTCGGCGGCGCGCTCGCCGGCTGCGCCGGTCTGCCGCCGACACGCGGCGGCGATCTGCCGCCGCCGGCCGCCGCCGTTGTGACGGCATCAGCCTGGCAGGCGCCCCCGCCCCAGGCCGGCGCTATCACCGACCTGGCCGCCTGGTGGTCACGTTTTGACGACCCTATGTTGCTGCCGCTGATCGAATCGGCACAGCAAGCCAGCCCGAGCCTGGCCTCGGCCGCGGCGCGCATCGCGCAGGCGCGTGCCGCCCGGGCCGCGGCCGGCGCCGCACTCGGGCCGCAGGTCAACGCCGCGGTTGTCGCAACCCATGGCCGCGCCGACCCCGCGGCGCAGGTCGCGACCAGCGCCAGCGCCGGTGTGCAGGCGGCCTGGGAGATCGATCTCTTTGGCGGTGGTGCGGCCACACGCAACGCGGCGCAGGCGCGGCTGGCCGGCGCGCAGGCGCAGTGGGCCGACACACAAATCGCCGTAGCGGCCGAAACCGCGGCGGCCTACACCGCATTGCGCGCCTGCGAAGCCCAACTCGCGCAGAGCCAGATCGACGCCGCTTCGCGTGCCGAGACTTCGCGCATCAGCGAGCTCAGCGCGCGCGCCGGGCTGCTCGCGCCGGCGAGCGCGGCGCTGACCCGCGCCAGCGCCGCGCAAGGGCGTTCGCTGGTCACCTCACAACGCGCGTCTTGCGACACGCTGGTCAAGGGCCTCGTGGCGCTGACCGCGATTGGCGAAAGCGCGCTGCGCAGCCGCCTCGCACCGCGCACTGCACAACTGCCGCAGTCGGCGCCGATCGTGCCGGCCTTGTTGCCGGCAGCGCTGCTCGCCCAACGACCGGACATCTTTGGCGCCGCGCAGGCGGTGGTCGCCGCGGCCGCCGACCAGCGCGCCACCGATGTCCAGCGCCTGCCGCGCCTGAGCCTGGCCGGCTCGATCGGGCTGCTCGGCGTCTCGACGTCGCGCGGCTCCAGCGAAGGCAGCACCTGGTCGCTCGGCCCGCTGCAAGTGACTTTCCCGATCTTCGACGGCGGCACCCGCGCCGCCAACTCGAGCGCCGCGCGTGCGGCCTACGATGAAGCGGTGGCGCTCTACCAGGCCCGTGTGCGGCAGGCGGTGCGCGAAGTCGAAGAGACCCTGGTCGTGCTGCAAGACACCGCGGCCAGGAGCGACGACGCAACGGTCGCTGCGGTCGGCTTCGAGGCCTCTTTCCGCGCTGCCGAAGAGCGCTTCAAGGGCGGCCTGGGCAGCAGCTTCGAGCTCGAGGACGCACGCCGCAGCGCGGTCGCCGCCGCCGCCGCGCTGATCGAGTTGCAGCGCCAACGCGCGACCGCCTGGATCACGCTGTATCGGGTGCTCGGCGGCGGCTGGAACGACAAGACCCTGCCATCGGACAAATCATGATGATGATGAAACTGAAAAGCCCCCTCGTGATCGCCGCGATCGCTGCTGCCGCGCTGGCCGCTGCGGCGATCGCAGTTTTTGCCGCTGACAACAAGGCCGCATCGGCAGCCGCAACCACGGCCGCGAACACCGCAGCCAACACCGCCGCCAAACCCGCCCTCAGCGTGACTGTGGTGCAGGCACAGTCGACGCCGATGGCCTTGCGGCTGGCCGCCAACGGCAGCGTCGCGGCCTGGCAAGAGGCGGTGATCGGTGCCGAGAGCAACGGCTGGCGCTTGGCCGAAGTGCGCGTCAACGTCGGTGATGTCGTCCAACGTGGCCAGGTGCTGGCGACCTTTGTCGCCGAGATGGCGCAGGCCGACCTGGCCCAGACCCGCGCCGCGCTCGCCGAAGGCGAAGCGATGCTCGCCGAAGCTGCAGCCAATGCGCAGCGCGCCCGCGAACTGCAGCAGAGCGGGGCTTTGAGTGCGCAGCAGATCAACCAGTACCTGACGGCCGAGCGCACCGCGCAGGCGCGGCTGGATGCCCAGCGCGCAGCCCTGCAGGTGCAGCAGTTGCGGCTGCGCCAGACGCAGGTGCTGGCGCCCGACAACGGTGTCGTCTCTTCGCGCAGCGCCACCGTCGGCGCCGTGGTGCCGGCCGGCATGGAACTCTTCCGGCTGATCCGCCAGGGCCGGCTCGAGTGGCGCGCCGAAGTGGCGGCAGGTGAGCTCGCGCGCATCAAACCCGGCCTGGCGGTGCAGGTCACGCCAGCGGGTGGCGCGGCCGTCGCGGGCAAGGTGCGCATGGTCGCGCCGACGGTCGATGCGGCCACCCGCAATGGCCTCGTTTATGTCGATCTGCCGCTGCCCGGCACCGCCAAGGCGGGCATGTTTGCACGCGGTGAATTTGATATCGGCGGCAACAGCGCGATGACGCTGCCACAAAGCGCGGTGCTCTTGCGCGACGGTTTTGCGTACGCCTTCAGCGTCGGTGCCGACAACAAGGTCGCGCAGGTCAAGCTCGTGGTCGGCCGCCGCGCCGCCGACCGCATCGAAGTCGTGTCCGGCTTGGCCGCAGGGGCCAAGGTCGTGGCCGCTGGCGGTGCCTTCCTGGCCGATGGCGACGTCGTTCGTGTAGTCGCCACCGCCGCCCAATAAAGGTCAAGACGATGAACGTTTCTGCCTGGTCGATCCGCAACCCGATCCCGTCGGTGTTGCTCTTTGTGATGCTCACGGTGGCCGGCGTGATGGGTTTCCGGTCGATGAAGATCCAGCAGTTTCCGGATATCGACCTGCCCACCGTGACGATCTCGGCGTCGCTGCCCGGGGCGTCGCCGGCGCAGCTCGAAACCGAGGTCGCGCGCAAGCTCGAAAACTCGGTCGCGTCGCTCAGCAACGTCAAACATATCTACACCAAGGTGCAGGACGGCACCGCGACGGTCACGGTCGAGTTCCGCCTTGAAAAACCGACCCAGGAAGCGATCGACGATGTGCGCGACGCGGTCTCGCGTGTCCGCTCCGACCTGCCTGGTGACTTGCGCGACCCGGTGATCAGCAAGGTCAACCTGGCCGGCGCGCCGATCCTGACCTACACCGTCGCGTCGCAGCGCATGGACGACGAGGCTTTGAGCTGGTTTGTCGACAACACGGTGACGAAGAACCTGCTCAGCGTGCGTGGTGTCGGCGCGGTCTCACGTGTCGGTGGTGTCAGCCGCGAAGTGCGCGTCGAGCTCGATCCCGCGCGGCTGCTGGCGCTGAACGCCACCGCCGCCGATATCTCGCGCCAGTTGCGCCAGGTGCAGCAAGAAGCGTCCGGCGGGCGCACCGACATCGGGGGTGCCGAGCAGTCTGTGCGCACGATCGCCACCGTGGCGTCGGCCGAAGAGTTGGCGCGGGTCGAGATCGGCTTGTCCGACGGCCGCCGGCTGCGGCTGGACCAGGTGGCCACGGTCACCGATACGGTGGCCGAACAGCGCAGCGCCGCGCTGCTCAACGGCCGTCCGGTGGTCGGCTTCGAGATCGTGCGTTCGCTCGGTGCCGGCGAGGTCGAGGTTGCGGTTGGCGTGCGCAAGACGCTCGAAGCGCTGAAAGCAGCGCACCCCGACATCACGGTCACCGAAGCCTTCAACTTCGTCGACCCGGTGGAAGAAAACTACCACGGCTCGATGCTGCTGCTCTATGAAGGCGCGCTGCTCGCGGTGCTCGTCGTGTGGCTGTTTCTGCGCGACTGGCGCGCCACGCTGGTGGCAGCCACGGCGCTGCCGATGTCGGTGATCCCGGCGTTCGCGGTGATGCACTACGTGTTCGGTTTTTCGATCAACGTCGTGACGCTGCTGAGCCTGTCGCTGGTGGTCGGCGTGCTCGTCGACGATGCCATCGTCGAGATCGAGAACATCATGCGCCACCTGCGCATGGGCAAGACGCCTTTCCAGGCGGCGATGGAAGCCGCCGACGAAATCGGCCTGGCGGTGATCGCGACGACCTTCACGCTGATCGCGGTCTTTTTGCCGACCGCCTTCATGGCCGGTGTGCCGGGCAAGTTTTTTGTCCAGTTCGGCTGGACCGCGGCGATCGCGGTCTTTTTCTCGCTCGTCGTGGCCCGCGCATTGACGCCGATGATGGCCGCCTACATCCTGAAGCCGCCGAAAAAAGAAGCTGCCGAGCCGCGCTGGCTGACCGTCTACGGCGGCTGGGCGGCGTGGTGCCTGAAACACCGCATCCTGACGATGGTTGCGACGGCGATCTTCTTCGCCGGTTCGTTGTCGTTGGTGCAGTTTTTGCCCACCGGCTTCATCCCGCCCGACGACCTGAGCCAGACCCAGGTGACGGTGACGCTGCCCCCCGGCAGCACCTTCAAGCAGACCCTCGCCGCCGCTGAGCAGGCGCGCCAGGTCGTGCAGAAAAACAGCCATGTCAAGCTGATCTACACCGCAGTCGGTGGTGGCGCCACGGGCAGCGACCCGTTTGCGCCGGCCGGTGCGGCCGAGGTGCGCATCGCGGTGCTGACGATCAACATGACGCCGCGCGACGAGCGCGGCGGCGTCTCCAAGCAGACCGTCGAGGGCCAGTTGCGCGACGCACTGGTGGACATCCCCGGCGCGCGAGTCAAGGTCGGCTTTGGCGGGTCGTCGGAGAAGTACATCCTGGTGCTCGCCGGCGAAGACGGCCGCGTGCTGGCCGAACATGCGCAAATGGTCGAACGCGACCTGCGCACCATCCCCGGCATCGGCAATGTCACCTCGAGCTCTAACCTGCAGCGCCCGGAGCTGATCATCCGCCCCGACTTCGCGCGTATGGCCGACCTCGGCGTGACCTCGGCGGCGATCGCCGATACGCTGCGCATCGCCACCGCAGGTGATTACGAGCAAGGCCTGGCCAAGCTCAACCTGAGCCAGCGCCAGGTGCCGGTGGTGGTCAAGCTGCCGCTCAGCGCACGCACCGACCTCGAACTGCTCGAGCGCCTGCCGGTGCCGGGCGCACGCGGGCCGGTGCGACTGGGCAACGTGGCGACGATTTCGATCGACGGCGGTCCGGCGCAGATCGACCGCTACGACCGCCAGCGCAATATCAACATCGAGGTCGAACTGAACCAGATGCCGCTGGGCGAAGTCGAGCAAAAGGCGCTCGCCTTGCCATCGCTGAAGAAGCTGCCACCCGGGGTGACCCAAACCACGGTGGGTGATGCCGAGGCAATGGCCGAGCTCTTCAGCAGCTTCGGGTTGGCGATGCTGGCCGGTGTGCTGTGCATCTACATCGTGCTCGTGCTGCTGTTCAAAGACTTCGTGCAGCCGGTGACGATCCTGGGCGCGCTGGTGCTGTCGGTGCCCGGCGCCTTCCTGGCGCTGTTCATCACCCACACGGCCTTGTCGATGCCGTCGATGATCGGCCTCGTGATGTTGATGGGCATCGCGACAAAAAACTCGATCCTGCTCGTCGACTATGTGATCCTGGCGCGGCGCGACCATGGCCTGAACCGCTGGGACGCGATCCTCGACGCCTGCCACAAACGCGCGCGCCCGATCGTGATGACCACGATCGCGATGGCCGCCGGCAGGACGCCGATTGCCATCGGCCTGGGCACCGACCCGAGCTTTCGCGCGCCGATGGCGATCGTCGTCATTGGCGGCCTGATCACGTCGACCTTCCTGAGCCTGCTCGTGATCCCGGTGCTCTTCACCTATGTCGACGATCTGGTGCAACTGGTGCGCAAACCTTTCCGCCGGCGCGCGGGCGCCGTGGTGACGTCGACCGCGACGGACACCGCGGCCAAGCCGGTCGGGGACGTGGCATGAAATTCATCATCCCGCGTCGCCACCTGGTCGCCAGCCTGCTGCTTGCCGCTGCGGCGCTGCCGCTGCCCCTGCTCGCCGACGAGCCGCTCTATACGGTGCTCGATTTCGAATGGGCCGACAGCAGCCGCGCCCGTGTGGTGCCGGTGCGCCTGTACCTGCCGCGTGGCGCTTCGAGCGACAAACCGGCGCCGCTGGTCGTGTTTTCGCATGGCATCGGCGGCTCGCGCATGGGCTACAGCTACCTCGGCAGCCATTGGGCCAGCCAGGGTGTGGCGAGCCTGCATCTGCAGCATGTCGGTAGCGACCGCAATGTCTGGTTTGGCAGCCCGCTGGGGCTGGTCGGGCGGCTCCAGGGCGCCGCGCAAGACGGCGAAGCGATTGCGCGCGTGCACGACCTGCGCTTTGCGCTCGACCGGGTGTTCGAGAGCCCGGCCGCGCCGCGCCTGGACGCGAACTGCATCGTCGCCGCCGGGCATTCCTACGGCGCGAATACGGCGTTGCTCGCGGCCGGCGCGCGTGTCGAGCGCAAGGGCAGCTGGATCGACCTGCGCGAGCCGCGCCTGCGTGGCGCGATCATCATTTCGGCGCCGCCGTTTTATGGTGAACGCTCGCCGCAGGCGATCCTGTCCAGCGTCACGCTGCCGACACTGCACATCACCGCCACCGAAGACATCATCCGTATCCCGGGCTATTACAGCGGCGCCGAAGACCGCGTCGCGGTTTTTGACGCCATTGGCAGCGCCCAGAAAACGCTTGCGGTGTTCAACGGCGGCTCGCACAGCATGTTCACCGACCGCGCCGGCACGGGTGGTGCCGAGCTCAACCGCGAGGTCAAGTCGGCGACCAAGGAGCTGTCGCTGGCGTTCATCAAGAATCTCTTTGAAGCCGACGACGCTGGCTTGCGCCAATGGCCGGTTCGATTCAGCGCGATCGTGGCGCGCTTTGTGCCCGCGCTGCGTTGATCGGTGTCGCGCGGCCGAGCCTGCCGGCTCCCGGGCTCAGGCTTTTAGCAACTCGAAGTCGAGCCCGGCGAAGCGCCGGAAGTCCTTGTCGAAGGTACCCAGGGTTGCGCCATTCTCGATGGCGAGCGCAGCGAGATGGGCATCACTGGTCAGGTTTCCGCCAGTACCGGCGGCGATCAGCAAGCCGCCCAGCAGAGCCTGGTGCTGTGGCCCCGGGTGGACGATGTGCGCGGCCGGGTCGCTGAGCCAGTGATTCACCACACGCAGTGCGGCTTGCACTTCGAGCGGCTTGGCAAGCACGGCGGGGTGGGTGGTCAGGCGGATGAAGCCGATTAGCGTCAGCCACGCCAGCGCCACGCCGCGATCACTGGCGAATGCCGCTTCTAGCCACGCTGATGCCGCGTGATGCTGGGGTGCGGCGGCGTTCGATGCGTAGACCAGGACGCTTGTATCGGGCAGGATCATCGACCAAGCTTCAGCTTCTTGATGTTCTCAAGGTCTTCCAGTTCACCTGCCAGCGCAGTCGCTTTGGTCAGATCGACAAGCGGCAATCCCATGTCGAAAGTGAGCTGCTTGAACGGTTTTCGCTTCGGTGCGCCGCCTGCCACCAGACCTTTGCGCAAGCCATCGTTCAACACTTGCTTGAACGATGAGTCGCGTTCCCGGATGGCCTTTTTCAGCAGGGCCTGAACGTCGGGATCGAGGGTGACGGTGGTGCGCATTGCATCATGATAGCAAGGTGTTTGCTGTCATGATGCTTCGTTTGGGCAACGGACTGTCTGATTGCACGAGCGGCCGCGCCGGCACAGAGTCGACCGGTCCAACTACGACGGGATGTTGCTCTGCCCGATCACACGAATCGCGCTCTCGAACTCGGTGATCGCGCGCAGGCGGTCACTGGCGCGGTCGTCGACATCCTTGCGAAGTACCGCGTCAACATCGTCAGCGGCCTTGTCGCGCCGCGTGTTGGCCGCCGCCAAAAGTTTTCGCGATTGCAGCAATGAGTCTTCTGCGGTTTTGACAGTGGCCAGGGCAGCACTCAGTTGCAACGACTTTTCGGTAGCCGATCGCATCGCGTCGTCCGCCAGTTTTGTGGTGTCCCTGATCCGGGCTTCGTCTTTTGGCGACTTGGCTTTCTCTTCGTCGGCGCGCCGCGTGGCATCGCTGAGCAGCTTCGTCGAATCCTCCACGGCTTTGAGCGCCGTGTCACGCCCGTCTCTGGCCTTGATGGCCAGGCTTTCGGCGTTGCCGACGCTGGTGGTTTCGGCCGCGCTAAGCGTCGCCAGTGCCAGCACGCTGCCGCGCAGCGACAACCGGTAGCGACTCAGTGCGGCCAAGGAATCGACGATGGCCCTGCCGGGTTCGGCGATCTCCTCGGGCGGCACGGCGGCGAGCTGGGCCTGTGCCATGTGTTTTTGCACATCGGCGCCCGTTGCCAGCGGCACGAGCTCCTTGGTGATGTCGACGCCACTGTCCGTGAACGTGGTTTTCCAGCGCTCGACGATGGCATTGAAATACTCGTTGTTGGGCTGCAGTCTGCGCGCCAGGTCCTTCAAGTGACTCAAGGTCTGGGCGTTGTGGTTGTCCTGAAACAGTCGCAGCGTAGTGGCGCGCGCCGTCGCCGCCGCCGAGCCCTGGGTGCCGGTCAGGCCGTTGAGTTCACGCTCGGCTCGGCCGCGCTCGTCACCGTCCAGTGCCTTGTCGTCGAGCCGCTCGCGCAGCTCATCCACCCGCAGCAGATTGCTGTTGAAGCGCGCACCGGTGTTGTACAGCGCGAGCTGTTTTGCGGCCTTGATCATTGCCGATGGGTCCGACCCCATTGCCTTGACATACCAGTTGCCGAGATCGTCTTTGGCGACAACAAAGTTCGAGCTGCCGCCCGCGTTCAGCCGCACCGTATTCACGTTTTGCCAGAAAGCCTTGTCGAGTGTCTCGCGAACGTCACCCTGCTTGCGCCGCTGGACCTTCTCGGCGCTGACGGCATCACGCGCCTTGTGCAGGGTATTGAGTACTGAATCGTTGAGCAGGTTGCGCCAGCCCAGGCCGGGGTCGGTCTGAGTCTCGGTGGCCGCGAATACCGACCGAAGATAGGCGCTGCTGGGGCGCAGGTAGGCCATTCCGGCTCTTGAACAGATCGCTGTCGAGCACGCTGCCCGACTGGCCAAACTTCACCTTGGCAATCGTGCCCAACGCTGACGCGAAGGCCTGCTCCACGGTCTCTGGCGACGCGCCCATCACGATCACCAACCGGTGGTTGCGCGGCGCCTCCCGAAAATCCTCGGGGCCGAACATCCACAGCCCGCGGCCTGCATCAGCCAGCGATTCGGCAGTGCTGGCACGTTCGATCTCGACCTTGCCGTTTTTCGGGCCGATGGCGATCGAGCCACTGAGTGCATCCACCACTTCGGCCGGCACCCAGCTCGAAGCGAAGCGGGTCGAATTGAGGACGCTCGATTGCCCACGTACGCGGATGCGATAGACCGCCGGTGGCAGTTGACCTTGTGGGTCGAAGCTGCCGAGGTAGTAGGTTTGCTCCAGATCCAGGCTCGGGGTGACGGCCAGTGCGGCGACGCCGACCACACCCGCTAGCTGGTAACGCTGCGCGACCTGGAGCCCACCACAGCCGATGAGTGTGGCCAGCGACAGCGCGACAAAAAGGCTGCATCGCAAGTGACGCAAAACGGGCGGTCGTGGCAACGGCAGGCGGCGGTGCATCGGCACTCCAACGGTGGGCACGAAGCGGGTTGCTCCGACCTGAAGGTAGCCCGTTGCCAGGCGCTGCGCATCCTCAAGACAGCGGAGCAAGTCGCGCCGCTGCCGGCGCTACACGCGACGACTCATCGGGTACTGACCACGGCATACCGCGCCAGCGTCTTCAGCCGCGCTTCGTCGTGCTGCACCACAGGCGCTGGATAGTCCCGGCCCAACTCGACACCCGCCACGGCCAGGTCCACCGGCCGCGCCAGCCAGGGCGCATGGATCAGCTTGTCGGGCAGCTTGCCTAACTGCGGAAGATAGCGGCGAATGAATTTGCCGCCAGGGTCGAAGCGTTCGCTCTGCGTGACCGGGTTGAAGATGCGGAAGTAGGGCTGCGCGTCGCAGCCGGTCGACGCCGCCCATTGCCAACCGCCGTTGTTGGCGGCGAGGTCGAAGTCGTTCAGGTGCAGCGCAAAGTAGGCTTCGCCGCGGCGCCAGTCGAGCCCCAGGTCCTTGGTCAAGAAGCTGGCCACGATCATGCGCAGCCGGTTGTGCATGTAGCCGGTCTGGTTGATCTGCAGCATCGCGGCGTCGACCAGCGGGTAGCCGGTGCGGCCTGCTGCCCAGGCGGCAAAGAGGGCCTCGGCGGCCTTGCCACGTTCCCACTTGATGGCGTCGTAGGCCGGCTTGAACGCGGCGCCGACGACATGCGGATGGTGGTGCAGCACCTGGTGGTAAAAGTCCCGCCAGATCAGCTCGCTGAGCCAGACCTCGGCGCCGCGCGACCCGCCCTGCATGCGCTCGTGCGCCGCGCGCGCAAGCTGCCTGATCGAGACCGTGCCAAAGCGCAGATGGGTACTCAGATAACTCGGGCCCTTGACGGCGGGGAAGTCGCGAGTTTCGGCATAGCGGTGGATATGTTCGTCGGTCAGAAACTCGGCCAACAGTTGCTGCGCACCGACCGCACCACTCGGCAAGCGAAGCTGGTGCAGGTTGGTCGGCTGAAAACCGATCTCGGCCAGGCTCGGCACGCGAGACACCAACTGCGCCAGCCCCGCCAGCCCCGCCGGCAGCGCGGTCATTGCCGCCAGTGCGCCGGCATGGCGCGCCACCGGGTAGGCGCGCAGATAAAAGGCGTCGAGCTTTTTCAGCCAGGCGTTTTTGTAGGGCGTGAAGACGCCGTAGGGCGTGCCCGACGCGGTGAGGACTTCAGCGCGCTCGAAGACCACATGGTCCTTGCTCGTGTGCAGCGCGATGCCCAGGTCGGCCAGGCGGCCCCGCACCTGCTTGTCGCGGCTGATCGCATACGGGTCGTCGTCGTGGCTGGCAAAAACCGCTTGCACGCCGAGCTGTGCGGCCAGCGCCGGCAGCACCTCGGCGGCGACGCCCTGGCGCACGATCAACCCGGCGCCGTCGACGCCGTGCGCCCGTGCCAACGCACGCAGTTCAGCATCGACACCTTCAAGGCTGTCGCGGATGAATTCGACCCGCCGGTCGGCGCGTGGCAGTGCGTCAAGGATCGTGCTGTCGAAGACAAAAGCCACCCATACCCGGCGCGCACTGCGCAGCGCGTGGTGCAGCGCCGCGTTGTCGTCGACACGCAGGTCACGGCGCAGCCAGACGAGGGCGGCGTCCAGGCTCGGTGGTGGCAAGGTGGTGGGCATGGCTGCGAGTGTCGCCGGGAAAGTCGCGCGGCATAGAATTGGCACCATGTCTGGCGAGCCCATCAACCTGACCAACCAGTTCCTCATCGCCATGCCGGGCATGACCGATGACAACTTCGCGCGCACCGTGGTTTATCTCTGCGAGCACAGCGAGAAGGGCGCGCTTGGGCTGGTCATCAACAAGCCGATCGACATCAAGCTGAAAAACCTGTTCGAGAAGGTCGATCTGTCGCTCGACCGCGAAGAGCTCGCCGAGCAGCCGGTCTACTTCGGCGGCCCGGTGCAAACCGAGCGCGGGTTTGTGATGCACGAAAAAGGCCCTGCCGATGCGCCGCCGTACAACTCGTCGATCGTAATCCCCGGCGGTGTTGTCGAGGTCACGACCAGCCGCGATGTGCTCGAAGCGCTGTCCAGCGGCGCCGGCCCGAAGAAGGTGCTGGTCACGCTGGGTTACAGCGGCTGGACTGCCGGCCAGCTTGAAGACGAACTTGCCCGCAATGGCTGGCTCAATGTCGACGCCGATGCGTCGGTGATCTTCGACACCCCCGTCGAGCAGCGCTACGAACGTGCGCTGGCGCTGCTCGGTGTCGACCCGCGCATGCTCAGCCAGGAGGCGGGGCACGCATGAGCCGAAGGGCCGCTCCCCAGGCGAATACCGCAGTGCGCAGCGCGGAGGTTGCCTGATGAACGGGACGAGCGACCATGCCTGCGCATGGGCGATCGCTCGTTCATGGGCGCCGCGTCTCGCGGCGCGCGTGCTGCAAGCATGAACGGGACGAGCGAGTCGGCCCGCGTGCAGCCCCGCTCTTACCTTTCGTTTGACTTCGGCACCCGCCGGGTTGGTGTCGCGGTGGGCAGTTCGCTGCTCGGCCACGCGCAGCCGCTGCGCACCGTGGCGGCCGAAGGGGCTGCGCGTTTTGCGGCAATAGCCGCACTGCTGGCCGAATGGAAACCCGATGCGCTGGTCGTCGGTGTGCCCTTCCATCCTGACGGCGCGGCGCATGACAATACCCGCCGCGCGCAGCGTTTTGCGCGCCAGTTGCAGGGCCGGTTTCACCTGCCGGTGCACGAAGTCGACGAGCGCTACAGCACCACCGAAGCACTCGCCGATGTCGCCGCCCATACCACCACCGATATCGACGCCGCTGCGGCCGTGATCATCCTCGACCAGTTTCTGCGCACCCTCGATGTGACGCCCGCGCCCGATGCTCCAGCTTGACGCCGAAGCCCTCTACGCCGACCTGCGCCGCGGCGTGCAGGCGCTGTTGCCGCAGGATGCCTTGCTCGTCGGCATCTGGTCGGGTGGCGCCTGGCTCGCTGAAAGACTGCACGCCGACCTGGGCCTTCCCGGCCGCCATGGCGTGATCTCGAGCACCCTGCACCGCGACGACTTCGGCTCGCGCGGCCTGACTGGCGGCAACGACGCCACCGATCTGCCGGCGGCCATCGACGACCGCCACATCGTGCTCGTCGACGATGTGCTCTACACCGGGCGCACGATCCGCGCTGTGGTCAACGAGCTGTTTGACTTCGGCCGGCCGGCCAGCGTGACGCTGGCGGTGCTGGTCGACCGTGGCGGGCGCGAGCTGCCGATCGCGGCGGCGTATGCCGCGGCCAAGATTGCGCTGCCGGCGTCGCAGCGCCTGTCGCTGCTGCGCGGCGACGGCGGCGCCTTCAGCTTCCTGGTGCGCGACGGCGCGGAGCGCGCAGGATGATCTCGCGCCGCAACCCGCAGCTCAACAAAAACGGCGAGCTGATCCATCTGCTGTCGATCGAAGGCCTGCCCAAAGCGGTGCTGACGCAGATCCTCGATACCGCGGGCACCTTCTTGAGCGTCAACCAGCGGGATGTGAAAAAAGTGCCGCTGCTGCGCGGCAAGAGCATCTTCAACCTCTTTTTCGAGAACTCCACCCGCACCCGCACAACCTTCGAGATCGCCGCCAAGCGTCTCAGCGCCGATGTCATCAACCTGGATATCGCACGCTCGTCGACGGCCAAGGGCGAGAGCCTGCTCGACACCATCGCCAACCTGTCGGCGATGCATGCCGACATGTTTGTCGTGCGCCATGGCGAGAGTGGCGCGCCGTACCTGATCGCCCAGCATTGCGCGCCGCATGTGCATGTCATCAATGCCGGCGACGGCCGCCATGCGCACCCGACGCAGGGGCTGCTGGACATGTACACGATCCGCCAGCACAAGCCCGATTTCACGCAGCTCACGGTGGCCATCGTCGGCGACATCGTGCACTCGCGCGTGGCGCGGTCGGACATCCATGCGCTGACCACACTCGGCGTGCCCGAGATCCGCGCCGTCGGCCCAAAGACCCTGGTGCCGGCGGACCTGCGCGAGATGGGGGTGCGGGTCTGCCACGACATGGCCGAAGGCCTGCGCGGCGCCGATGTCGTGATCATGCTGCGCCTGCAGAACGAACGCATGGCCGGCGCAATGCTGCCCAGCGCGGGTGAGTTTGCCAAAAGCTTCGGCCTGACGCCGGAAAAGCTCGCGCTGTGCAAGCCCGATGCGATCGTGATGCACCCGGGGCCGATCAACCGCGGCGTCGAAATCGACTCGCGTGTCGCCGATGGCGCGCACAGCGTGATCCTCTCGCAAGTGACCTACGGCATCGCCGTGCGCATGGCAGTGATGGCCACGATCGCGGGCAACGACGCATGAGCCTGCCCGGCCGCCCGAAAGGCGAATACCGGAGTGCGCAGCACGAAGGTTGCCTGATGAGCCGCGCATGACCACCAAGATCCTCATCCAGGGCGGGCGTGTGATCGACCCCGCATCGGGCCGCGATCAAACCGCCGATGTGCTGATTGCCGGCGGGCGCATCGTCGAGATCGCTGCGCCGGCCAGCGAGCGCAGCGACTTCGCGCCTGAGCGGGTGATCGACGCCCGCGGCTGCATCGTTGCGCCGGGCCTCGTCGACCTTGCCGCGCGATTGCGTGAACCCGGCCTCGAACACGAAGGCATGCTCGAGAGCGAACTCAAGGCGGCGGCCGCCGGTGGTGTCACGAGCCTGGTCTGCCAGCCCGATACCGACCCGACGCTGGACGAGCCCGGGTTGGTCGAGATGCTCAAGTTCCGCGCCCGCAAACTCAGCCGCTGCCGGCTGTTCCCGCTCGGTGCGCTGACCCGCGGCCTGCGTGGCGATGCGCTGACCGAGATGGCCGAGTTGACCGAGGCCGGCTGCGTCGGTTTTGCGCAGGCCGAAGTGCCGGTCGCCGATACGCTGGTCTTGCAGCGCGCGATGCAATATGCGTCGACTTACGGCTACAGCGTCTGGCTGCGCCCGCAGGACCACTGGCTTGGCAAGGGCGTTGCGGCCAGCGGCGCGATCGCCACCCGGCTTGGCCTGGCCGGCGTGCCGGTGGCCGCCGAGACGGTGGCGCTGCACACCATCTTCGAGCTCGTGCGGGCCACCGGCGCGAGGGTGCATCTGTGCCGGCTGTCCAGCGCCGCCGGGGTATCGCTGCTGCGTGCGGCCAAGGCCGAAGGCCTGCCTCTAACGGCCGACGTGAGCATCAACTCGCTGCACCTGACCGACGCCGATATCGGCTACTTCAACCCGGCAATGCGCCTCGCACCGCCGCTGCGCCAGCAGCGCGACCGCGACGCGCTGCGCGCCGGCCTGGCCGACGGCACCATCGACGCGCTGGTCAGCGACCACAGGCCGGTCGGCGCCGACGAAAAGAACCTGCCCTTTGCCGAGGCGAGGCCCGGCGCGACCGGGTTGGAACTGCTGCTCGGCCTGGCGCTGAAGTGGGCCGCCGACGACGGCGTTGCGTTGCGCCGCGCGCTGGCGGTGGTCACCTGCGACCCGGTGCGCGTGCTCGGCGCAGCGCTGGGTTCGCTGAGCAGCAGCGCCGGCCAGTTGGTCGTCGGTGGCGTCGCCGATGTCTGTGTATTCGATCCGGCGGCACGCTGGCCGGTGACGCCAGAATCGTTGCGCAGCCAGGGCAAACACACGCCGTTTTTGTTCGAACATGGCGGCATCGAGATGCCCGCGCAGGTGCGTTGCACCGTCGTCGCCGGCACGCTGGCTTTTGAAGCCGCGGCGCCAGGGCGCTGAGGCGTTGTTGCGTTTCGTTCGCGCGGAGCCGCGGTGATGCGTTGCCTTCGCGCCAGACCGAAATGATGCGTCGCTTGCGCGCCGCGTGGCGGCTGTCCCTGGCAGTGCTGCACGGTGTCCACGGCCTCGTGATCGTGCTCGGATTTTTCCCGCTGATGAAACCCGCGGCACGCCACGAGCGCATCCGCTGGTGGTCGGCCAAGATGCTGCACATGCTCGGCATCGAGCTCGTCGTCAATGGCCATTTCAGGCCCGGCGCGAAGCTCATCGTGGCGAATCACATCTCGTGGCTGGACATCATGGCGGTGCACGCCGTCTGCCCCGAAGCGCGTTTTGTATCCAAGGCCGATGTCCAGCAATGGCCGCTCGTCGGCCGCCTCGTCGCCGCCGCCGATACGCTCTACATCGCGCGCGAAAGCCGACGCGATGCGCTGCGGGTGGTGCACTTGATGGCCGAGGCGCTGAGGCTCGGCCACACGGTGGCCGTGTTTCCCGAAGGCACCACTGCCGACGGCCACGCGCTGCTGCCCTTTCACGCCAACCTGTTGCAGGCCGCGATCGCGACCGAGACGCCGGTGCAGCCGGTGGCGCTGCGTTACTCAGACGCCGGGGCGCAAGTCAGCACCGCGGCACAGTTTCTCGGTGAGACGACGCTGGCCCAAAGTCTGTGGATGCTGGCCTGCGGCCAAGGCCTCGTCGTGCGCGTGACCGTGCTCGCGCCGCAGGGCAGTGCACATGCCGACCGGCGTGCGTTGGCAGCCAAGCTGCGTGACGATATCGGGCGGGTCTTGGATAGCGGCGCGGACTGAAGGCGCGCGCGGTCGTTCGCTCCTTGGATTCCTCGGGTCATTCAGCGCATCAGGGCGGCGGCGGCGCCTGCGTTCTCCGGCCCACGCTCGCGGGGGGCCGCCTTTGGTGGCCTGACGCCGTGCCATCAACAACGGCGTCGGTGGCCCGCCGGGAGTGGCGACCGCGAATGGGGCCTGCGCCCGCAGACACCACCACCGCCCAGCGAACGCGCGTTGG